>DASXVK010000135.1:0-2374 GCA_036504295.1 Polyangia bacterium | reverse complement strand
GCTGCAATCAGCGCAGCCAGATCTGCGTATGCGCCTGGGGTCGAGATCTCTCCAGTAAGATCCCCTCACCAGGAGAGTCAACAGTTTTCGCCCCCACCTATTGAGAAGCTACGACCGCGGCAGTGAGGTTGCGATAGAATCGACGCCGGTGCACCGGGCCGCACCTGCGCCGGCCCGCACCGGAGATGGTTCGCGCCGAAAAGGGCATGGTCGCCGCGATGCGTTTCCTGGCTCCCCTGCTCGCGCTCCTGAGCCTCGCCGCCGCGGCCCCGGCCGTGGCGACCGACTTCGCGCCGAAGACCGACAACGGCATCGTCGCCCTGGACCTGCGCACGGGCGCGCTCCGGTGGCGCTACCAGCCGCCGCGGTTGAGCGACGCGCACTTCGAGGTCTACCCCGAGGGCCTCGTCGCGTTCCCCCACTACTCGCAGGCGGACCGCACCGCGCCGATCTTCCTCGATGCGCGCACGGGCGCGCCGCGGGCCGCGTTCGTGCTCGATGCGAAGCGGCTGCGCGCGCGGTCCGTCACGTTCTCGCCGCCGCCCGCGATCACGCTCGCGAACGGCTGGGTGCTGAGCGACTTCTCGCCGGGGAACACGAAGACGCTGCGCTTCCGCGACGCGGCGGGCACGGTGGTCTGGGAGGTGCGCTCCCCCGAGTACCCCGAGTTCGTCGTGAGCCACCGCGACCTGGTGCTCTACGCGTACGGCTACCTCACCGGTCAGGCGCGGATCCACGCGCAGCCGGCGGGGAGCGCGGCGCCGCGCTGGACCCTCGACATCAACGAGTACCTGCGCGCCCACGGCATCCGCTCCCAGGCTCCGGGTCCCGCCGACCGGCGCTCGCCCGCGGATCGGCGCTCGCGGGTCCGGCCGCAGGTCATCGACGGCGTGCTCTACGCGCAGGCGAACGAGCACCTCTTCGCGGTCGATCCCGCGACGGGGGCGGTGCGCTGGCACCTGGACCTCGCCCGCGCGACCGGGCTGCGCTTCGTGCCGGACTTCTTCGGCGGCGCGCTGGACCTCGCCGCGTTCGCGAAGGACGGCGACGTGC
Source organism: Polyangia bacterium (assembly GCA_036504295.1). Lineage (GTDB taxonomy): Bacteria > Myxococcota_A > Polyangia > JACRCY01 > JACRCY01 > DASXVK01. The sequence goes on along the minus strand of DASXVK010000135.1, from coordinate 1,321 downwards.
TCGTGGTCGCGTACGAACGGCGGGTGGTGGCGGTGGACACGCGGCGGCGGCGGGTGCTGTGGCACGTGGTGCCGGATACCTTCCCGCACTGCCCCTTTCCGGTGGCCGCGGACGGGGTCGTGTACCTCACGGCCGGGGCCCGGCTGGGCGGGCGGTAGACGGCGCCGCCGGGTCCCGCGCTGGGCCTATGCGCCGCCGGCCGGTGGCGCGGCGCGACGCCGCGGCTGGTGAACGCCGAAGCGCTCCAGGTCGCGCCGGTACGACGTGTACGGCACCCGGAGCTTCTTGGCGGCCACCGTGATGTTGCCGTTGCAGGCCCTGAACGCGGCCTCGTAGCACTCGCGCTGCACCTCCTCGAATGGGCGCACCGGGAGCTGCTCGGGCGCGGGATGGAGGCCGCCGTCCACCGGGTCGCTTCGTTCGCTGCCCTCCGGCGCCAGCAGCCTGCGCCCGCACCCCGCGAACGAGGTCCCGTTCTCTCGCCGCATCGCGGCCAGCACGGCGGCCGCCTCCAGGCGCGACGGCAGCGTCCCGGTCTGGAGGGGCCCGGCGGTCACGACGTCCAGGGCGCCGAGATCGAGGCAGCGACGGGTCACGCCCTCATCGGCGGTGCTGCCGAAGACGACGATGCCGACCTGGGGCCACAGCCGTCGCCCGAGGCGCAACGCTTGCTCCACCGCGAGCGGTCCGTCGCCGCACCGGAGCGCGAGCAGCAACAGGTCGAAGCCCCCAGGATCCTCCCCGAGCCGCTCGACCGCCTGCTCCCAGCCCTCGACCGCCACGACTTCGAACGACCGACCAACTTCCCTGCTGATCCGCGCGCAGAGCGCCGGATCGGGCTCTGCCACGAGAACCCTCGAGCGCGAGCAAGCCATGCTGCCTCTCCCCGGTTGTGGAGGCAGCACCCTACCCGCGAACTCGCCGCGCGGTAAGTGGGGAAAAACCCCATAGCCGGGCTGACCGGCGGTTCTCCGGGGTGGCGAACGTCATCCACCGGGGAGAATCGGGTCCTCTCGTGGGCGTGGCGGCGTACGACCGGTTACGCGCCGTACATGGGTTGTGCCGTCAGATAAACGACTCTCCATGGTGGCTACGACACGCGCGCACGAATACTCACGACCGACTACCAAAATGAAGCAAGTGACGATTTCAGAATTGACGTTGGATGCAGAAACTGGCTGTCGGGTCGCCCCGGGGGTTACCCCCCGGGGCTCCCACGGATCCGGACGTGCGGATTTCCCGCATCCGGCTCTTCAGGTCACGGCTTCGTTGCGCGCGTAGACGCTGTGCACGATCCGCGGCGGCGGCAGCGGGTAACGCT
>DASXVK010000134.1:0-14561 GCA_036504295.1 Polyangia bacterium | reverse complement strand
CGGGGCCGCGCGTCGGGGCCGCGCCGAAGCCCTGGCTCTTGTGCATGCTCCGGCTCGTGGCCGCGACCTCGCCGAAGGAGACGCCGCGGACCGCGTCGTAGACGCCGGTGTCGAGCGACAGGAAGCGCGAGAGGTCCTCGCCGGGCTTCGCGGCCCAGAGCGACTTGTTCCACAGCAGCCGCCGAGCCTGCCACGGGCCGACGCCGCCGGTGAGCTGCTCGGGGTGGAAGCGCGGGTCGGCGGCCGCCTTGAAGGCCTCGCCGGCGAGGATGGCCGAGGCGGTGTGGTGGCCGTGGGTCTCGAAGCCGCTCGTCGGGAACCGCGTGATGATGACGTCGGGCCGGAAGGTCCGCACGACCCAGACGACGTCGGCGAGCACGGCGTCGTGGCCCCAGATCGCGAGCGTCTCGGCGGGGGTCTTCGAGTAGCCGAAGTCGCGGGCGCGCGTGAAGCGCTGCTCCGCGCCGTCGATGCGCCGGGCCGCGAGCAGCTCCTGCGTGCGGATCAGGCCGAGGAGCGGGCCCTGCTCGGCGCCGATGAGGTTCTGCCCGCCGTCGCCGCGCGTGATCGACAGGTACCCGGCGCGCAGCAGCCGGCCCCCGCCGAGGAAGGCGAGCAGGCGCGTGTTCTCGTCGTCCGGGTGCGCGGCGACGTAGAGCACGGTGCCCACGACCGAGAGCCGCTCGATCGCGCGCAGCAACTCGGCGGCGCTCGGCTGCCGCGGCGGCGCGGGCTGGGCCGCGGCCCCGGCCGAGCACATGAGGCTCGTCGCGAGCGCGAGGGCCGCGGGAGCGGTGCGGGCGCGGCGCGCGGGGCGCCGACCTGCCGTCGGTGGGGATTTCACGTGGACCGTCATTTGAGGGCGGGGAGTATACCAGCCCCTTGCCCACCCGCCGGCATGCCGTACAGTTGCATGACAACTTTGGATGCCCGCCGCATTCTCAAGCGCGTATCTCGCCGGCGACGTCGGCGCCCAGGCGTTCCTCCCGGGCTTCCGCGATCGCGCGGCGCGCGCCGCGGTGGCCGAGCGCGCGGCAGGGCGGGCCGTGGCCGCGCCGCTCCTCGAGGCGCTGCGGACGCAGAACCGGGCCTACGCGCCCAGCCCCGCGCGCGAGCGCCACCTCGACGCCCTCGCGACCGCGGGCACGGTCGTCGTCGTCACCGGGCAGCAGGTCGGGCTCTTCCTCGGGCCGCTCTACACCGTGTACAAGGCCGCCGCCGCGGTCGCGACCGCCCGCGCGCTCGAGCGCGAGACCGGCCGGCGCTGCGTCCCGCTCTTCTGGCTGCAGACCGAGGACCACGATCTCGCCGAGATCGATCACTGTCACGTGCCGCGCCCGGGCGCACCGCCCCTCACGCTGCGGCTCGAGGCCGCGGATCGAGACGCGCGCGTCTCGGTGGCGCACCGCGTAATCGGCGAGGAGATCCACGCGCCGCTCGGCGCGCTCGAGGAGGCGCTCGGCGCCGAGCCCCACGCCGCCTTCCTCGGCCTGCTGCGCACCTGGTACCGCCCCGGCCACACGCTCGCCGGCGCCTTCGCCGGCGTCCTCGCGGCGCTCTTCGCCGACGAGGGCCTGGTCCTGCTCGACCCGCGGCAGCGGGCCGTCGCCGCGCTGGCCGCGCCGCTCTACCACGCGGCGCTCGCGCGGCACGAGGCCATCGACGCGGCGCTCGGCGCGCGCGGCCGCGCCCTCGAGGCGGCCGGCTTCGCCGAGCAGGTCCCGGTGCGGCCCGGCGCGAGCCTCGTCTTCTTCCACCGGGACGACCCGGCCGGGCCGCGCTTTCGCCTCGAGCGGCGCGACGGGGCCTGGGCGCTCCCCGGCGGCCCGGCGCTCGCCGACGACGAGCTCGTCGCGCTCGCCGCGCGCGACCCGCTGCGCTTCAGCACCTCGGCGCTGCTCCGGCCGCTGCTGCAGGACACGCTGCTGCCGACCGCCGCGTACGTCGGCGGGCCCGGCGAGCTCAACTACCTGGCCCAGCTCGCGCCGCTGTACGAGCTCCTGCAGGTGCCGCAGCCGCTCGCGGTGCCCCGGGCCCGCTTCCGCCTGCTCGAGGACCACACCCGCGCGCTCCTCGCCAAGCTCGGCCTCGCCGCGCCGGCCGACGCCGAGCGGCCCCGCGACGAGCTGCTGCGCCGCACGGCCGACGCCGGCGGCGCCGATCCGCAGGCCGCGGCGGCGGTGGCCGGGCGCGCCCGCGCCGCGCTCGACGCACACCTGGGCGAGCTCGAGCGCCTGGACCCGAGCCTGCGGGATCCCGTCGCCAAGACGCGGGTCGCCCTCGAGCGCCGCCTGGCCCGCCTCGTCACGCAGTACGGCCGGGCCCTCGCCGAGCGCGACCGCGTCGCGGCCGGCCGCGTCGACCGGCTCCAGGGCTCCCTGTGCCCGGGCGGCACTGCCCAGGAGCGCTTCTACTCGCTCCCCTACTTCGCCTGCCGTCACGGCGCGCGGCCGCTCGTGGAGCGCATCCTCGGCGCGGTCGTGCCCTTCGACGCCGCGGTGCGGGACCTCGACCTATGACCGACCGCTCCCTGCGGGACCTCGACCCATGACCGACCGCCGCCTGAAGCTCGGCATCACCTGCTACCCCACGACGGGCGGCAGCGGCATCATCGCGACCGAGATCGGGCTCGGCATGGCCCGCCGCGGCCACGAGGTCCACTTCATCTGCTACGACGTGCCCGGCCGGCTGCGCCCGCACCTGTGCCGGGTCGCCTTCCACCGCGTCGAGGTCCACGACTACCCGCTCAAGCACATGGGCCCCTACCCGCTCGCCCTCGCGACGAAGCTCGCCGAGGTGAGCGCGGCCGAGCGGCTGGACGTCCTCCACGTCCACTACGCCGTCCCGCACGCGACCAGCGCCTACCTCGCCCGGCAGCTCCTGGGCGACGGCGCGCCGCGCGTCGTGACCTCGCTCCACGGCACCGACGTCACCTGGGTCGGCAGCGACCCGTCGCTGCGCGCGACCACGCGCCTCGCGCTGCTCGCGAGCGACGGCCTGACGGTGCCGTCGCACTACCTCAAGCGCACCGCGCACGACCGGCTCGAGCTGCCCGCCGCGACCCCCATCGAGGTGATCCCGAACTTCGTCGACACGGCCTGGTGGCGGCCGGCGCCGCGCCGCGCCGACGCCTTGCGGCACCTGCTGCCCACGAACGGGCACACCGAGCCGCCGCCGGTGCTGATTCACTGCTCGAACTTCCGCCCCCTCAAGCGCCTCGAGGACACGGTCCGGATCCTCGCCGGCGTGCGGCGCGTGGTCCCGGCGGTGCTGATCCTCGTCGGCGACGGCCCCGAGCGCCCGCGCATCGAGGCGCTCGTGAGCGAGCTCGGCCTCGAGGAGGCGGTGTGCTTCCTCGGGATGCAGCTCGACTTCGTCTCGGTCCTGCAGCAGAGCGACGTCTTCCTCCTGCCGAGCCAGACCGAGGCCTTCGGCGTGGCCGCCCTCGAGGCCCTGAGCTGCGGCGTGCCCGTCGTCGCCTCGCGCGTGGGCGGCATCCCCGAGGTCGTCGCCGACGGTGAGACCGGGCTCCTGTGCGAGGTGGGCGACGTCGCGGCCATGACCGAGGCGGTCCTGCAGCTCGTGCTCAAGCCGGAGCTGCACGCCCGCATGTCGGCCGCCGCCCGCGCGAGCGCCGCGCGGTGGCAGGTCGAGCCGATGATGGAGCGGTGGGAGGCGTACTACCAGCGGATCTTGGGGACACGCAGCCCCCAGGTAAGCGGCTGAAACGGCTGCGCTTCTAGACCACAGTGCGCGTTTTGCTCGGGGCCCGACGGAGCGGCTTGCCCGCCACGGCGGGGGTCGGCTATCGTGGCCTCGCCATGTCAGAGATCGACTGGGGCCGACCGCTGCCGCCACCCGAGCTGGCCCGGTTGGAGTTCCTCCTCGGCGACTGGGTCTCCGAGGACGTGCACCACCCGATGCCGTGGGCGCCGCGGCCCGCGCGCGGCGCGAGCCGCCTCTCCTTCCGGCGCGCGCTCGACGGCTACTGCTTCCTCACGGACTACGCCGGGCAGATGCCGTTCGGCGAGCTGAAGGGGCACGGCGTCTGGTTTTACGACGTCGCGCGCGGGCACTACCGCGTCCTCTGGTACGACAACTGGGCCAACTTCCTCGACGGCAGCGGTGCGTTCGCGGCGGATGGCGCGTTCGTCATACGGTACGCGTACCGCATGGAGGGGCAGGACGTGCGCGAGCGCCACACCCTCCTGCCGGCGCCCCCGGACGGGTTCGAGCACCGCATCGAGACCGAGCTCGACGGCAGGTTCCGGCCGACGAGCGAGCTGCGGTACCGGCGGGCGGGGTAGCGGGCCGGGCCACCGCCACGTCGGGCGGGGTCCCGGCGGCGCCGGGGCGCGTTGGGGCCCGAGGTGCTCCGAACGGTGTACCCCGTGACTTCCTCAAAGGGGAAGTCGTCAGGCACATCGCGCGCCGATGTGGCCCTCTGCTTCCGGAAAGCGGAAGTTGCCTGCGACATCGATGGGAAGGGGGGCGCCGCTGCATGCGCGGCGGCGCCGGGCCTCAGCCTACTTGCACTTCCACGCGGCGAGCGCCTTCTTCACGTCGGCGGCGTAGAAGAAGAATGGCGCCTTCTGGCCCAGGGTGTTGGCCGTCTGCGCGTAGGGGCAGGCCTCGGCCTTCTGGCCCATGGCGGCGAGGATCTGCGCCTTGGTCCACGAGTTGAACCACTCCTGCTTGAGCGACAGCGACTGGTCGACGAGCTTGAGGGCGTGGGCGTAGTCCTTCTTGCTCTCGAGCAGGTAGCGGGCAGCGGCGTTGAAGGGGCGCCAGGCGCCGTCCTCGAGGTCCTTGATGTTGGCCGCGACCTGCGCCGGGGTGCTCGCCTTGATCGGGATGGCGACGCGCAGGCCGGCCCACTCGAGGTCGAGGGAGGTCGCGTTCTCGGTGGTGTCGGCGAAGAGGAACGTGAGGCGCTCGCGCGGGCCGATGGCCTTCGTCTTCGCCGGCACGCGCAGGAGGTCGAGCTCCTGCTTGTAGGCCTGCTCGCTCGCGGTCGGGTTCTTGTTGAGGATGAGGGTCCATGCGCCCTGCGCCGGGATCGTGAAGAGGCTGTAGCTGCCGGCGGGCACGGCCTTGCCCTCGATGGTCACGTCCTTGGAGAAGGTGACCTTCGTCGCCATGTTCGCGCCGGTCCGCCACACCTTGCCGTACGGGACGAGGCCGCCCCAGATCTTGCGCCCGCGCACGGCCGGGCTCGAGTAGTCGACGATGACCTCGGTGAGCCCGACCATCTGGCTGACCTTGGCGAAGGGGCTGGGCCGCGGCAGGTCGACGCCCTGGGCGCGGGCGGGGCCGGCGAGGGCGAGCGCGAGGACGAGCGGGATGCCAAACGAGAGCGACTTGATCATCGGCGAGTCTCCTCCCTCTGTGGGTAGGTAAGGGTGCCGAGGCGGGGGCGGTTTGGCAAGCGGCGGCGGCCCCCCTCAGCTCGCGAGCATCGCCTCCTCGTAGGCGTCGATGCCCGCGGCGGTGAAGCGGGCCGCGGTGATGGGGCTGCCGGCCCCGTCGGCGCAGGTGACCGCGAGGCCGCCCATCTCCTTGAGGTAGAGGAGGTCAGGCATGAGGTCCTTCGCGCCCACCCGCGCCTGCACCTTGCCCTGCAGGTCCACGAGGGCCATCGGCACGAAGGCGCGCTCGCGCCAGTGGGTGTAGAGGGCGTCGGCGATCGCCTGCCGGATCGCGACGTCGACGACCGGCGGCGCCGCCGCGGGCCGCGCCTTGAAGAGCGGGCCGGCCACCTTGAAGATCTGGCGGCCGGCGGTGGGGTTGATGAGCATGGCGAACGCGATCCACAGGGCGATGGCGCCGAGACCGACGGTGGCGAGCGCGATGGGGACGTCGCACCAGCGGGCGCCCGTCAGCGCCTTCAGCAGCTTGAAGGCGTAGAGCAGATCGATGTCGAGGAGGAACGCGAAGAGCAGCTTGCTGAAGAAGCCGAAGCCGTAGGTGAAGACGGCGAAGAGCACCAGGCTCAGCACCTCGGTCGCGAGCACGATGCTGTGGTCCGGCACGGCGCCCTGGGCGAGCGAGCTCAGCGCCCACCAGTTCATCGCCCAGTTGAAGGAGAAGGCGGTGAGCAGCGTGCCGCCGTAAAGGTTGCGGTTCGCGAAGCTCATCATGCCGGCGAGGAACTGACAGCCGCCGCCGAAGAGGAGGCAGAACATGGCCGCGGTCTTCAGCCCCATCGGGGTCAGGCACGCGCCGAACGCGATCGGCGTCAGCGCGGCGCAGCCGATGGCGAGGCCGATCAGGCCGAGCGGCGTGGGGTCGGCGAAGGTCTCGGCAGCGTGCGGGGGGGCCACCTTGCGGATCATGCGACGCCTCCTTCCAGAGCCCGCGTAGTACCTCGGGGCCGAACCGGCGTCAAGCGAAATATGTTGCGGCGCAGCATCGCGGAGTTCCCTCTGGCGGAGCGCGCACGCGTGCTGCTGTGCATCATGAGCGAGCACGAGCACGCGGGCGGGGGCGGGGGCGTTGACAGCGACGGGGGGGTCTGAAAACATGCGCGTCGATGAAGCACTGCCCGATGTGCTCGCGGTCCTTCCCCGGCGAGGAGCGGTTCTGCTCGGTGCACGGCCTGCCGCTCGTCGCGGCGCACGCCGCCGCGGGCGAGCACGCGGGCGAGTGGACGGGCCACATCCTCGACGGCCGCTACCAGCTCGGGGACGTGCTCGGCCAGGGCGGGATGGGCGTGGTGTACGCCGCCGAGAACCTGCGCATCGGGCGGCGCTGCGCGGTCAAGCTCCTGCACCCGGCGCTCGTCGCCGACCCCAAGATGCGCATGCGCCTCTTCCGCGAGGTGCAGGCCGCCTCGCGGGTGCGCCACCCGAACATCGTCGAGATCTGGGACTTCGGCGAGCACGAGCAGCTCGGCTCGTTCCTCGTGATGGAGTTCGTCGAGGGCACGAGCCTGGCCCGCCGCATCGTCGACGACGCCCCGCTCGCGCTGCCCCTCGTCTGCCGCATCGGCGTGCAGCTCTGCGCCGCCCTCGCCGCGACGCACGCCCGCGGCCTCATCCACCGCGACCTCAAGCCGGCCAACGTCATCCTCACGCCCGCCGGGGTCGCGAAGGTGCTCGACTTCGGGCTCGTGAAGCCGTTCCGGGCCGACGCGGGCGAGGACTTCGCCGCCGTGACCACCGAGGGCGTGGTCTTCGGCACGCCGCAGTACCTCTCCCCCGAGCAGGTGCTCGACCTCCCGCTCGACCCGCGCGCCGACATCTACAGCCTCGGCGTCGTGCTCTACGAGATGCTCGTCGGGCGGCTGCCCTTCACCGGCCACACCATCATGGAGGTCATCGAGGGCCACCGGGGCAGGCCCGTGCCCATGCCGAGCGTGGTCGATCCCACCCTGAAGCTGCCGGCGGAGGCGGAGCTCATCCTGCTGCGGGCGCTCGCGAAGGAGCCGAAGGACCGCTACCCGTCGATGCTCGCGTTCCGCGACGCGCTGTGCGGCCTGGCCGAGGCGCAGGGCATCCGCCTCGCGGCGGAAGCCGCGGCGGACGACGGCGCGCGCGAGGCGCCCGCGGACGCCCCCGCGGACGCGGCCCCCGCGCCGGTCGCGGCGGGGCCCGACGAGGCCACCGCGCCGACGGTGGCGACGCTGCCGGTGACGCTGCCCTGGGCGGTGGAGTCGATCCCGCTCGCCGAGCTGCGCGACCGCGCGCTGCGGCAGCTCGACGACCTCACCGATCGCACGGTCGCGGCGCTGCGGGTTGCGTTCCCGCACTACCGCGGCCACGACGCCGCGTCGGTCCGCCGCCGCGTCGTCCTCGTGCTCAAGGCCGCGATCGAGAGCTTCGCCGGCGAAGCGCCGGCGCTGCCCGCGGAGCTCCGCGCGCACCTCACCCAGCAGGCCGCCGCGGAGCTCCCGCTCGCCGAGGTGCTCGGCGCGGTGTGGCTCGCCTACGTCATGTGCCGCCCCCTGGTCCTCGAGACCGCGCGCGAGGACCTGCACCGCTACGTCGAGCTCGAGGGGCAGCTCGACCGGCGCCTGGTCCCGTTCTTCGTCGGCCTCGTCGACGTGTACGTGGCGTGGGCCCACGGCCGGCTCGTCGCGCTCAACGAGGCGCTCGAGCGGCGCAACGAGGAGCTGCAGCGGCTCCGCGCCGCGCTGGCCGAGGAGGTGCAGCGCACCACGACCCGCCTCTCCGAGTCCGAGGGCCTCAAGGCGCGGGTCACGGAGAGCATCTCCTCGGGCCTGGTGCTGGTCGAGCGCGGGAGCTGGCGGATCGTGCTCTTCAACCGCGCGATGGAGCGGCTGACCGGGCTGCCCGCGGCCGCGGTCGTCGGCAAGTCCTTCGAGGAGGTGATGCACCAGGTCGAGGGCCTGCCGCTCGACGAGCTCGTCGAGCAGGTGCGGATGCACGGCGAGGTCGGCCGCCGCAAGGCGCGGCTGCGCTTCCCGGGCGGCGAGCAGCGCACCGTGTACCTGCGCGGCGAGCCCTTCGCGGCGGGCGAGACCACCGGTGTGCTCTACGTCATCGACGACGTCTCCGAGCGCGAGCGCATCATCGAGAACCTGGGCCGCTACCTCAGCCGCGACGTGGTCGAGCGCATCCTGACGGATCAGAGCGAGCTGCAGCCCGCGGGGGAGTCGAGCGTCGCGGCGATCCTCGCGGTGCAGCTCCGCGGCTTCCAGCCGGCCGCCCTCGCCATCGAGGAGGTGGTCGGGCTGCTGAACGACTACGTCCGCGACGTCGCCGACGCCGTCTTCCACCACGGCGGCACCATCGAGCGCATCACCACGGCCGAGACCGTGGTGTACTTCTCCAAGCTGCGCGGCCGGACCGAGCCGGCCGTCGCGGCCGCCGTGGAGCTCGCCGGGCGGCTCGCGCGCACCGCCGCGCGACGGGCGGCCGCGGGGCAGCCGACCGTACAGGCGGGGCTCGGCATGCACCTCGGCGAGGTGCTGGTGCTGAACGTCGGCGGCGAGCGGCTGATGGTGAAGACCGTCGCGGGTGAGGCGCGGCTCGTCGCCGCGGCGATGGCCCAGGCGGCTGGCCCCGGCGAGGTCCTCGTCAGCCCGGCGCTACGCGCGGGCGCGGCGACCCTCGCGGTAGAGCCCGGGCCCGCCGTCGAGGTCGCAGGGGCCCCGGCCGGCACCTTCCGCGTGCTGCGGCCCCACTGAGGCGCGCTCGGGCCCGCTCGCGAATCGCCTTGACGCGCACCGCGATGGCGCCCACGAAGCGAGGGTGTGGAGCGCTCTCGTGTCGCGACTCCGCCGTGAGTTGCTCGCGGGCGCACGGCGGGTGCTGTCGACTCCTCCTCTGGCGCGGGCGCGCCGGCCCGTCCGCGCGAGCGAGTCGCGCTTCCGCCTGCTGAGCGCCGCCGCCCCGGTCGGCATCTTCGAGATGGACGCGCAGGGGCGCTGCACCTACGTCAACGAACAGTGGCGGCAGCTCACCGGCCTCACCGCGGACCAGGCCCTCGGCGAGGGGTGGAAGCGGGTGCTGCCCCCGGCGGTGCGCGACGGCGTCACGCGGCGCTGGGCCGAGACGGTGCGGGACGCCGGGACCTGGGAGTACGAGGGCGTCTGGCACCACAGCTCCGGCCGCGCGCTGTGGGGCATGGCCCGGGCGGCGCCGATCTTCGACGACGCCGGCCGGCTCGCCGGCTACGTCGGCACCTGCCTCGACCTCACCGAGCGCAAGCGGGCCGAGGAGGCGCTGGCGCACAGCGAGGAGCGGTTCCGCACGCTGAGCGCGTCGGCGCCGATCGGCATCTTCGAGACCGACCTCGAGGGCCGGTGCCGCTACGTGAACCCGCGCTGGGAGGCGATCACGGGGCAGCCGCTGCGCGACAGTCTGGGCGACGGCTGGAGCGCGATCCTCCCCGAGCCCGACCGTGACGCCGTCGTCGCGCGCTGGGAGGCGACCGTCGCCGCGGGCGAGACCTGGGTCTTCGAGGGCCCGCTCCGGATGGCCGGCGGCGTCATCGGCTGGGCCTCGGTGCGCGCGGAGCCGCTGCGCGGCGCCGACGGCCGGATCACTGGCTACGTCGGCACCGTCGAGGACGCGACCGCGCGCCGGCGCGCCGAGCAGGAGCGCGCCGAGCTGCTCGAGAAGGAGCGCACCGCGCGCGCCGCGGCGCAGGAGGCGAGCCAGGCGAAGGACCAGCTCCTGGCGGTGCTCTCGCACGAGCTCCGGAACCCGCTGGCGGCGATCCTCACCGCCGGCGAGCTCTTGCACCGGATCGTGTCCGGCGAGGACTGGCGCGTGCACCGCGCCGTCGACGCCGTGCTGCGCAACACGCACCTGCAGACCCGCCTGGTGAACGACCTCCTCGACCTGTCGCGCGCGACGCGCGGCAAGATGCAGCTCCACCGGGCGCCGGTCGAGCTCGCGGCGGTGGTCGGCGCCGCCGTGCAGGCCTATCGGACCGAGGCCGACCAGGCGGGCCAGCTGCTCGAGCTGCAGGTGCAGTCGGGGCTGTGGGTGGACGGCGACGCCGATCGGCTCCAGCAGGTGGTGATGAACCTGATCTCCAACAGCATCAAGTACTCGGCGCCCGGCGGCCGCGTCACGGTGAGCCTCGCGCGTGAGGGCGCGAGCGACGGCACGACGGGCCGGATCGTGGTCGAGGACTCGGGGCGCGGCATCGACCCGTCGCGGCTGCCGCGCCTCTTCGAGATGTTCCAGCAGGGCGAGGTCGGCGGCCACCGCCAGCCGGGGCTCGGCATCGGGCTCGCCCTGGTCAAGTCCATCACCGACCTGCACGGGGGCCGCGTCGGCGGCGAGAGCGAGGGCGCCGGGCGCGGCAGCCGGTTCACCGTCGAGCTGCCGCTCATCCCGCAACCCTGTGCGCGGACCCGCGCGGTCCCGGCGCCGCGCCGGGAGGGGGGGGTCACGCTGCTCCTCGTCGAGGACAACGGCGACACGCGCGCGATGCTGGCCGCGACTCTCGGGACCTTCTCGTATCGCGTGCTCGCCGCGGCGAGCGCCGAGGAGGGCCTCGACGTGCTCGCCCACGAGCGGCCCGACGTCATCCTCGCCGACATCGGCCTGCCGGGCATGGACGGCTACGACTTCCTCCGCGAGGCGCGGCGGCGTCCCGAGCTCGCCCAGGTGCCGGCCTTCGCCGTCACCGGCTTCGGCCAGCCGCACGACGTCGAGCGCGCCCGCGCGGCCGGCTACTCCGACCACTTCGTGAAGCCGGTCGACCCGGCGATGCTCGACGCCCGCATCCGCGCGGTCGTCGCCGAGGCGTGAGCCGAAGCAGAAGAATCCACACGGAGGCGCGGAGACACGGAGCACTTCGGGTTGGCCTTTGGGGCCTCACCGCGCGTCATCGCAGGAGCGCTCGGATCAGCCTTGCCCAAGACCAAAGGAACCTCCGTGCCTCCGGGTCTCCGTGTGAATCCCGATCCGCCCCTGCCCGCCGACGGTATGCTGCCCGCATGACCTTCGCCCACTCGCGCCGGTCGCGGCTCACCGCGCGCGACCTGCCGCGGTTCCCCGGGGCCACCCTCTTCGAGCGGGTGGCCCGGGTCGTGTGCGCGGCCGAGTGCCTGCCGCGCAAGGAGCTGTACGAGGCGTGGGAGGTGGCGCGCCGCGCGCGGCGGCGGCTGCGGGGCGGGCGGGTGGTCGACCTCGCCTGCGGCCACGGCCTGCTCGCCCACCTGCTGCTGCTGCTCGACGACACCTCGCCGGTGGCGCTCGCGGCCGACACCCGCCTGCCCGCGAGCGCGCCGCTCGTGGCCGCGGCGCTCGCGGCCGAGTGGCCGCGCCTCGCCGGCCGGGTCGCGCTCCGCGAACGCGCCATCGCCGAGGTGAGCGTCGCGCCCGGCGACCTCGTCGTCTCGGCGCACGCCTGCGGCGGCCTCACCGACGAGGTCCTCGACCGGGCCATCGCCGCCCGTGCCCGGGTGGCGGTGCTGCCCTGCTGCCACGACCGGGACGCCGGCGACACCGGCGGTCTCGACGGCTGGATGGACGCGGCGCTCGCCATGGACGCGACCCGCGCGGCGCGCCTGCGGGCCCACGGCTACACCGTCTACACCCAGCACATCCCGGCCGCGATCACGCCGAAGAACCGCCTGCTGCTGGGGGAGCCGGCGGCGGATCAGGGCGCCGCGCCAGCGGCCGGCGCGCGCGCGTAGACCAGCGCACCGTTCGGGCAGAAGGCGGCGCAGCGCGGCGCCCCGCCGCACAGGTCGCACTTCGCCACGCGCGCGGCGGCCGGGTCCCAGACCATGTTGCCGAACGGGCACGCGAGGACGCAGGCGCGGCAGTGCACGCAGCGCTCGTCCTGCAGCGTGATGGCGCCGGTGCCGGGGTGGCGCGCGAGCGCGCCGGTCGGGCACACGGCGACGCAGGCGGCGTCGTGGCACTGCAGGCAGGTCACGGGGGTGCCGGCCTCGGGCCCCCGGCGCAGCACCTGGATCCGCGGCACGCCGGGGGCGCCGGAGTCGCCGTGGCCGAAGGCGCAGGCCAGCTCGCACTTGCCGCAGCCGAGGCAGCGCCTGACGTGGACGTGGAGCATGCGATCCATGGTCGACCTCAGCGCCGCCCGCCGGCGGCCGCGGCGGGCGCGGGCGAGACCTGGGCGAGGGCCGCCATGCGCTCGGCCGTGACGACACGCCGGCAGGCGTCGCACAGCGGCTCGCAGGGCTCGATGGCGCCCACGCCGGCGAGCTCCTCGGCGGTGGCGAAGCCGCGGCCGCAGCGGGCACAGGGGACCAGCGGGAAGCTCCTCCCCCAGATCTCACGGCTGGTCTCGCCGTCGGTGAAGGGGATGCACGCGGTCGGGCAGATCCGGCCGCACGCGAGGCAGCCGGTGCACGCCGGCGGCGGCGACGTGAACGGCGGCGCGATGACGCGGCCGATGCCTCGGTCGACGGACGCGATCGCGCTCGCGCCCACGCGGTCGCAGACGCGGGTGCACCGGCCGCACAGGACGCAGTCGGTCGGCTCGGCGGGCGGGGCGTACGGCGTCGCGGTGACGCCGTGCTCGCGCGCGAGCGCGCGCACCGCGGGCGCCTCGGGGCAGCGGGCGAGGAGCAGCTCGAGCACCACCCGGCGCGTGGCGACGACCCGCTCGCTCGCGGTGCTGACGACGAGGCCCTCCTCGACCGGGTACAGGCAGGAGACGACGAGCTTGCTCCAGCCGTTCCACGCCGGCCGGGTGATCTCGACGAGGCACAGCCTGCAGCCGCCGAGGGGCTCGAGCGCCGGGTGGTGGCACAGCGTGGGCACGCGCGCGCCGGCGGCGCGGACGGCGTCGAGCAGCACGGCGTCCGGGCGGGCCGGCAGGTGGACGGCCGCGCCGTCAACCACGAGCGTCGGCATGGCGAGCGACCTCCTGTTCGCGGCGGGGGGCGAAGGTGACGGCGCCCTTGGGGCAGACGTCGAAGCACGCGCCGCACGCGATGCACTTCGCGTCGTCGATGCGGTGGGGCCGCTTGCGGTCGCCGGTGATGGCGCCGGTCGGGCAGGCCGTCACGCAGAGCCGGCAGCCGGGGCAGGCGGCGGCGGCGATGGCGTACCGGGTGAGATCGCGACAGATGCCGGCGGGGCAGGCGGCGTGGGCCACGTGCGCCTCGTACTCGTCGCGGAAGTACCGCAGCGTCGAGAGCACCGGGTTCGGGGCGGACTTGCCCAGCTCGCACAGCGCCCCGGCCTGCATGGCGCGGGCGAGGTCCTCGATGCGGGCGAGGTCCGGCGGCGTGCCCCGGCCGGCGACGAGGCGGTCGAAGATGAGGAGCATCTGCCGCAGCCCCTCGCGGCACGGCGTGCACTTGCCGCACGACTCCTCGACGAGGAAGCGGAGGAAGTAGCGGGCGACGTCGACCATGCAGGTGCGGTCGTCCATCACGATCATGCCGCCCGAGCCCATCATCGCGCCGGCCTCGGTCAGCCGCTCGTAGTCGACGGGCAGGTCGAGCAGCGCCGCGGGCACGCAACCGCCCGAGGGGCCGCCGGTCTGCACCGCCTTGAACGGCCGGTCCTTGAGCACCCCGCCGCCGACGTCGTAGATGATGTGCCGCAGCGTCGTGCCCATCGGCAGCTCGATGAGCCCGGTGTTCTTGACCTTGCCGACGAGGGAGAAGGCCTTCGTGCCCTTCGAGCGCGGCGTGCCGAGCGCCGCGAAGCCGGCCGCGCCGTCGGCCAGGATGCCGCCGACGAGCGCCCAGGTCTCGACGTTGTTGAGGATGGTCGGGCAGCCGAAGAGGCCGCGCTCGGTGGCGTGAGTGTACTTGACCCGCGGCTCGCCGGTCTTGCCCTCGATCGAGCGCATGAGCGCCGAGCTCTCACCGCAGACGAAGGCGCCGCCGCCGCGCGAGATGCGCAGATCGAAGTCGAAGCCACTGCCGAGGATGTCGGCGCCGAGGAGGCCCGCGGCCCGGGCCGCGGTGATGGCCGCGCCGACGTGCGCGACGGCGAGCGGGTACTCGTCGCGGACGTAGACGTACCCCTCGTGCGCGCCGGCGGCGTAGGCGCCGATCACCATGCCCTCGATGACGGCGTGGGGGTCCCCCTCCATGATCGAGCGGTCCTTGAACGCGCCCGGGTCGCCCTCGTCGCCGTTGCAGAGGACGA
>DASXVK010000133.1:0-4762 GCA_036504295.1 Polyangia bacterium | reverse complement strand
CGCGCCTCGGCCGGCGCCGTCGAGTAGCCCGCGCGCAGCGCCAGCGCGAGGTCCGGGATGCCGGGCCCCTCGTCGCGCACCTCGACCGCCACCTCGCCGTCGTCGAAGCGCGCCTCGAGCACGCCGCGGCGCGCGTGGATGACGACGTTCATCTCCGCCTCGTAGGCGGCGATCATGAGGCGCCGCACCGCGAGCGGGTCGACGCCGCCGAGGGTCTTCACCAGCTCCTTGAGCTGGCGCGCGGCCGCGCCGCCCGCGGCGTAGTCGCCGCCGCGGATCGGGTAGGACCAGAGCGTCATCGGCCGTCTCCGTCGCCGGGCCCGGCGGGTGGCGCGGCGGGCGGCTCGACGGCCAGGGCGAGCCCGCAGGCGCACAGCCGCGCGCAGGTCTCGGCGAGGCCGCCCGGCGCGACCAGCAGCACCTTGCCGCCGGCCGCGGCCGCCGCGATCAGCGCCGGGCCCGGGGCGCCGCCGCCGACCAGGCAGAGGCCGGGCACGTCGAGCAGCTCGGCGATGCGCACGAGGTGGGGGCTCATGAGGTCGGTGACGATCAGCGTCGCCGCCCCGACCTGCGCGAGCAGGTCGCTCACGCGCGCCGCGGCGGCGAGGCGCGCGACCCGCGCGCCGGCCCGCTCCGGGTGCGTCAGGATCACCGCGCCGAGGCTCGTGGCCAGCTCGCGCAGGGAGCGGCCGCGGGGAGCGCTCGAGGGCGAAGAGGTGGCCGGCTGCGTCATGGGGGTGGTCCTCGGTCCTGATCCGTTATT
Organism: Polyangia bacterium; assembly: GCA_036504295.1. GTDB lineage: Bacteria > Myxococcota_A > Polyangia > JACRCY01 > JACRCY01 > DASXVK01. Next base: position 3,999 of record DASXVK010000133.1, on the reverse strand, counting down.
CGGGAAACTTTTCACAATAAGTAGATCGACAAGACCATCGTGTCAAGCCCCGTGCGCGGGGAGCTGGCTCATTGACCCTTGTGTCTCGTCGGAGCCAGGGATCGGCGGCCGCTGGTGACCGCTCCGGTGCGAACGGGACGAATTGTGAAACCTGTCTCTTTAGGAGTCGAGTACAAACCCAGCTCTGGTCCGCGCGCGGCGCGGCGCCCCCGCATCCCATCGAGGATGGTGCACGGGCTCCGCTCCTTCGCCGACCCGGGCCGGGGCGGCCGGCGCCTCGGGTACCTGCAGTACGTGCCGCCCGCGGCGCGGGCCGACCCGACCCGGCGCTGGCCCCTCATCCTCTTCCTCCACGGCTCGGGCGAGCGCGGGCGCGACGCGCGCGTGCTGACGCGGCACGGCATCCCGCGCGTCGTCGAGGAGTCGCGCGGGGACCTCCCCTTCATCGCGCTCGCCCCGCAGTGCCCGCCGGCCTCGGCCTGGCCGCCCCACCTGCTCGCGCTCGAGGCGCTCCTCGCCGACGCGCTGGACGCGCTGCCCGTGGACCCGGCGCGCCTCTACCTCACCGGCATCAGCATGGGCGGCGAAGGGGCGTGGCACCTCGGCGCCCGCAACCCGCACCGCTTCGCGGCGGTCGTGCCGATCTGCGGCTACGGCCTGCCCGCCTACGGCTTCCCGGCGAAGGTGTGCGCGCTCAAGGACACCCCGGTCTGGACCTTCCACGGCGCCCGCGACACGATCGTGCGGCCGGCGGCGACGGTCGCGCTGGTCGAGACGCTGCGCGGCTGCGGCGGCGACGTGCGCCTCACGATCTACCCCGACGCCGACCACGACTCGTGGACGCGCACCTACGCGAACCCCGAGGTGTACGAGTGGCTGCTCGCGCAGCGGCTGCGCGCGCGGGGGTGAAGCCGGGGGGCGCCTACGGCGTGAAGATCTGGCGGCACACCGCGGGCAGGCCGGCGCCGCGGTAGAACTGGCACGCCGCGAGCAGTCCCTTGCCCTCGACGGTGATGGCGCCGGCGACCGCGTGCAGGGGCTGCGCCGAGCCCACCGGGGGGAGGGCGCTGAAGCGCCAGCAGGTGGTCGGGACGCCGAGGAGCTGGCACCCGGCCTGCCGCTCGGTCACGTTGCCGGTCGCCGTGTTGCGATAGGTGGTCACGTACTGGTCGAGCAAGCGCGCGGCCGCCTCGGGCTGGGGCAGCAGGCTCCAGCTCAGGGCCGACTCGGGGCAGCGGATCTGCCCGCCCGCGGGGCCGGGGACGAAGCAGCACTCCGGCGGCACCGCGAGCCGGCGTCCCGGCAGGCTGGTGTCGCGCTCGAACACGCTCGCGGCGGGGCTGACGCAGCGGCCGCCGCCGGCCGGCGCCGCCGGCGGACCGCCGCACGCGCCGAGCGCGAGGGCGACAATGACAGCGGCACGCATGCGGCTGATCTAATGACCCGCGCGCCCCGCGGCCACCCGGCGGCCTACGTGCCGCGGCGCGCCCGCGGCGCCGGCTTCGCCGCCGCCGTCGCGGGCTTCGCCGCCGCCGTCGCGGGCTTCGCGGCCGCCGCCGCCCGCGGCTTCGGCGCCTTCGGCCCCTTCGGCGGCAGCCCGGCCGTGAACGCGAGCGCCTCGCCGAGGACGCCGCGGACCTCCTCGAGATCGTCGAGCAGCTCCCCGGGGATGACCACGTACTCGCGCATGGGCCGCCCCGGCATCGGCTCGAACTGCCGCCATTCCTGGGCCAGCAGCGCGGCCCGCCGGGCCTCGGGTAGCCGCACGATCAGGTCGTCCTGGTGCAGGCCCGTGAACATGTTGCCGTGCACGAAGGCGCACGGGTAGCCGAACATCGAGCGCCGCTGCACCCGCGGGTCCGCCGGCAGGACGTCGTCAAAGAGCGCCACCAGGCTCGGCGGGGTCTTGCGCCACGTCATGGCCGTCCCTCCCTGAACGTCAGGTCAGAGCACCCAGCGTACCATCTCCGGGTGCGGCCGGGGGATCACCTCGGTGCGCAGGAGCAGCCCCGACTCGTGCCCGAGGAGCTCCGCCGCCGCCGCGACCGCGGCCTCGACGTCGCCCTGCTCGCCGGTGAGCGTGAAGAAGGCCTTGCCGCCGAGGCCGCGCGCCAGGCGCAGCTCGATGAGCCGCACCTCGGCGCGCTTGCACGCGACGTCGGCGCCCAGGATGGCCGAGGCGACGGCGAAGGTCTCGACGACGCCCAGCGCCTGCACCTCGCCGGGGCGGCTGGTCGCGCCGATGGCGGGGATGAGCTGCGCGTGCGCGTTCGGCAGGATGAGCCGATCGACGACCGCGGGGCCGCCCACCGCCAGCCCGTGCGCGTAGGCCTCGCGCACCATCTCGACGTCACCGCCGATGACGATGACGTACTTGCCGGGGCAGATCGTCGCGGCCTCGAGCACCCGGACGGCGGCCTTCTTCGCCATCTCGTCGCACACCCGGATGCCCCGGGCGATGCTCATGAGCTCGATGCAGGCGAGCGCGGGGCGCTGCGGCACGGTCTGTTCCACGTCAGCTCCTCGCGATCTGGACCTCGGTCGGGTCCACCGCGACGACGGTCCCGTCGATCGAGGCGTGATAGCGCGCGCCGAGCTTCCCCTCGGGGATCTCGGCCACCAGGTCGCCCGCCCGCACCGCCTGGCCGACGGCGACGACGGGCCGGGCCGGCGCGCCGGTGTGCTCGCCGAGGCGGAGGCGCACGCGCGGCGCGGCGATCGGCCGCAGGTCCACCGCGTGCGGCGCGTCCACGTACTCGGTGAGGCCGAGGCGCGCGATCAGGCGCGGCAGCGGGATGCGGCGCAGCTGCTGCAGCTCGTCGGGCACCAGGTCCTTGCGGGTGTGCGGGTTCTTGTGCCCCGCCTTGGCGAGCTCGGCCCGGAGGCTGCCGTACACCCGCCGCGGCGACAGGCCGAGCGGGCAGGCGTAGGTCTCGCACGCGCCGCACAGGCAGCACAGGAAGGCCGCGGTCACGTGCTCCGGCGGCGCCTCGACCACGCCCTCGTGCTTGAGCGCGCGCATCGCCAGGTGCGGCTGCAGCGCGTGGCCGAGGTTGCGGCGCGGGCAGAGGTCGGTGCACATCCGGCACTGGCAGCAGACGACGCGGGCGAGGCGCACCTCGCGCTCGAGCGTGGCCTGGCGCCGCTGCACCAGCGCGTGCTCGCGTGGCAGCACGATGAGCCCGCTCGTGCGCTTGGTGATGGGCTCGTCGGGGTCGGTGACGAGGCGCCCCATCATCGGCCCGCCCTCGAGCAGCACCCAGTCGGGCACGGTGGCCCCGCCGCAGAGCTCCACCGCGAGCCGCATCGGCGCGCCGAGCGGCGGCGCCAGCGTGAGCGCCCGCGGCACCGCGCCCGCGACGGTGAGGGGCCGGCGCGTGACCGGCCGGCCGTCGCGCACCGCCTCGGCGACCTGCATGAGCGTGATGACGTTGTCGACCACCACCCCGACGTTGAGCGGGATGCCGCCCTCGGGCACCACGCGGCCAGTGACCTCGTGGACCAGCACCTGCTCGTCGCCCGCCGGGTAGTAGTTGTCGAGCGGGACGATCGCGACGACCGGCGCGAGCTCGGCGGCGACGCGGCGCACGTGGGCGACGAGGTCGGCGTAGTGGCCCTTGAGCGCCAGCACGAGGCGGCGCGCCCCGACGGCCTCGGCGAGCGCCCCCAGCCCGAGGAGCACGTCGGCGGTGCGCTCCTTGAGCACGGCCTTGTCGCAGCGCAGCAGCGGCTCGCACTCGGCGCCGTTCGCGATGACCGTGTCGGCCGTGGCGCCGAGCTTCACGTGCGTCGGGAAGCCGGCGCCGCCGGCGCCGACGATGCCCGCGGCACGCACCCTGTCGACGATGGGAGAGGACATCTCGCGGCGGGGACGTTAGCCCGCCGGTGGCGAGGGAGTCAACTCGCGCGCCGGCGCCGGCGGCCGAGCCCGAGCAGGAGGCCGAGCGCGAGCGCCGCGCCCAGGCCGAGCGAGCCGGCGCCGCCCGGGGCCGCCGCGCA
>DASXVK010000132.1:0-1711 GCA_036504295.1 Polyangia bacterium | reverse complement strand
CCTCGCCTCCGTCGCCAGCGCCCCCATGCTCCTCGCCCGCTACCACCGCGGCCGCGGCGACTACGACCTCGGGGCCCACGACCTCGCGAACCTCACGCTGCCGATCTCGGCGACGCTCGAGCTGACGCTCGCGGACGGGGCGCGGGTGGAGGTCACGCGCGACGTCCCCGCGGGCGCGCTCACGCTGCTGGACGCGCCCGCGCGTGTGCGGGCGAAGCTGCGGGACGCGGCGGCGCCGGCACTGGGCGCCGAGGCGGCGGCGCGGCTGGACGAGGCGGTCGCGGGGGCGCGCGACGGCACGCCGATAGCGGAAGTGCTCGCCGCGCTGGGGTGACGCTAGTACGTGCCGACGTCCTCGGGCCGCACCGACAGCGCGGCGGCGATGGCCGTGATGGTGCTGGCATGCGGCTTCTTGACCTCGCCGCGCTCGATGCGCGCGATCTCCTTCGCCGCGATCCCCGGGAAGTCCGCGCGTCCGAGGCCGCGCTGGAGTCGGAGCCGTCGGAGCGAGCCGCCAAACGACGTGTCGCTGACCCGCAGCCGCGCCTTGGCCCGACGGCGGTACTCCGGGTCGTGCTCATACAGGATCGCGTCCGCGCCGGCCTCATAGGACCCGAGCTTGACGGTCTGCCCGTAGTCCGTGAGCTCCATCGCCTCGAAGTCCGGCCTGGACGCGCCACGATGGGTGGGCTTGAACGTGGTGACGGGGACGACCAGCGACACCAGGTCGCCCTTGATGAATCGGATGACGCCTGCCCCCGCGTCGACCACCCCACCGATGATGAGGTCCGCCGCGTTCGGTGCGGCCACTGCCTCGGCCAGCTCGTCAGGCGGGAGGAGCCGCAGCGCTCCATGCGGCACCACGACCGACGCGAACAGACCGCGCAGGACCTCACCGCGCGCCTCGTCGAGTCGGTCGAGCACCAACAACCGATGGCGGCCCTGGTATGGCGCGGAGCGCGCCAGCCAGCGGAGCCAGGAGTCGGCGTGGACTGCCACGAAGATCGAAGCCGCGCGCTCCGCAAAAGCAGTCGTCACCTCGGCCCGGGTCTTGAGCACCCGCGGCGGGTGGCTCAGCCGGGTGAAGGCGCGCGCCCGGCGGCAGTTGTCGGTATCGAGGAGGTAGACCGCGCTATTCATGTTCCGCCTGACCGCTGATCCGGTTCCCCGGGTACATTGCGTCCCACTCCCGGCGGAGGTCGTCGATGTGCGCCACGACCTCGGTCAACAGGTCGTCCGGTATGTCTGCGGGCTCGGGCTCCAGGTCGAGGTACTGCATGTCCCGCAGGCCGAACCGCCACGATCGCGCACGGTGCAGAATGGTGACGTGAGGCAACTCGAGCCGCTCCTTGTCGCGGATCTTCACCCGCCAGCCCGCGCTCTTCAGGCGCCGGGGCAGCTTGAGCGAGTACGACACGTCTCTGGCCCCGCATCACACTGAATATGTGTCCCAAACACGATTAATGTCAATATGGGACATTTTCAGCACGCGAGGTGAGATGCGTCGCGCCCGTCGGGATCTGACATGGCAACATGCCGGAGTTATCGCGATTAGGGCCCAGCGGTTGCGGTAGAATCAACCCCGGTGGGGGCCCACCGACAGGCCCGCGCCCCGGGGTTGACCCGCCTCCCCGACCAGTGGGACAGTGTCCCTCCGATCGTGAGGCCCCCGATGTCGCACGTGTGTCGTCTCCTCGCGGCGCTCGCGAGC
>DASXVK010000131.1:0-2496 GCA_036504295.1 Polyangia bacterium | reverse complement strand
AGCGTTACCCGCTGCCGCCGCCGCGGATCGTGCACAGCGTCTACGCGCGCAACGAAGCCGTGACCTGAAGAGCCGGATGCGGGAAATCCGCACGTCCGGATCCGTGGGAGCCCCGGGGGGTAACCCCCGGGGCGACCCGACTCTGCATCTGGGCGGCCGCCCGGAACCCGCCGGAACGCCCCTTGACGAGCCGCTGACCCTGCGTGCATTGTGCGGACGTGCGCGGGGGACCCGAGGGCTCGACCGCGAGTCATGCGCCGACCACGAGGATGCGGCACCGGGCACGGAGGGCGCGGGGCGGGCCACTCAGCCCCCTTCTGCTGCTGGCCGTGATCGCCGCCAGACCATCTGTGACGACCGCCGCGCCCGTCGAGATCGGGGTGGACGCCGAGACCGCAGCCTGCCCAAGTCCGGAAATGGTGGCGGCGGAGCTCGCCGTCTTGCTGCCGCGCGTGCCCGTGCGCCTCGCGGGCCAGAACGCGGCCGCCGCCGTCGTCCATGTCGACGATCGTGGTGACGTCTACGACGTCTTCGTCGGGGATGCCAGGCGCACGATTCATGATCCGCGGCGGCGTTGCCCGGAGCGCGCGCGGGTCGTGGCGGTGTTCGTCGCGCTCGTGCTCTTCCCGCCAGCGCTCACCGCTCCCGACCCGCCACGCGCTCCGCCGCCGGCGGACGGCGGGGCCAGGCGCAGCGCGCGCGGGGACCTCGTCGCCCGCCGCCTGCATGTCGCCGTCGAGGCCCTCGGGCTACTGGCGACCGCGCCCGCGGCCACCCAGGCACTAACGACCGGCGGTGGGGCAGCGCGAGCTCGCCTCGGGACAGGCCGCTTCGGCATCTCGCTCGGCTGCGGCGGCCTGGCGCCGTACGACGCGGCGCTCACCGGACGCACCGCGCGCCTCACGCGCGTGCCGCTTGACGTCAGCGGGTATGTCACCGCGACGCATCACAGACTCGAGCTCGGGGTCGAGGCCGGCGTGGCGCCCACGCTCGTCACGGCCCGCGGGCAGGGCTTCGTGCACGACGCCTCCGCCTTGGGGCTCGAGTGGGGGATCCGCGGCGCGGTCTTTGCCGGGTTCTGGGGGCTGGTGCGGGGCCTCGGGCTGCGCCTCATTCTTGAGGCGACGGCGGTGCCGTATCCACTCGAGTTGGTCTCGCCGCGCGAACGGCTCGGCACGACACCATTGCTCTGGCTCGGCGTCGGGCTCGGCGTGGTCGCGAGGCTACGGTGTTTCGGCGTCATGCACCTATTCCATGGGTGTGGGGCCGAGGTTGCGCCCGGACGCTCCCGCCGTGGAACCGCCCGCCGACAGCGCCGCGTTATCGCTGCGATCCCTCTACGACGCCTGGTTCGGCGAGGTCATCCGATGGATCCGCGCTCTCGGCGGCCCTGACTGCGACGTCGAGGATCTCGCGCAGGAGGTCTTCATCGTCGTGCAGCGGCGGTTGGCGCAGTTCGACGGCGCGAACGTCGCGGGGTGGCTGTATCGCATCGCGGCCAACACGGTACGCGACCGGAGGCAGCGGGCGTGGGTAAGGCGTGTGATCCTGCGGCGACCGGACCACGAGCTCGAGGGTCTCCCGGCGCGGACGCGGGGGCCGGCCGAGTTGCTCGAGGAGAAGGAGGCGCGCCGCCGGCTGCACGGCCTGCTCGCCAAGCTGAGTGAGAAGCGCCGCACGGTGTTCGTACTGTTCGAGCTTGAGGGTTACAGCGGTGAGGAGATCGCCGCACTCCAGGGAATCCCGGTCGCGACAGTCTGGACGCGCCTGCACCACGCGCGTCGCGAGCTCGCCGCGCGCGCCGCGCGACTGCGTCGACAGGAGGCACAGGAATGACCACCCGGCTACGTGACGGGCCGCTCCCCGAGGATCCGGGGCTCGCGCTCATCGCGCGGCTTGCGGCCGACGTGCGCCCCACCGTGGCGACGACGGTGCAGCAGGAGCGCGTGTGGCAATCGGTGATGATCGCGAGGCGCCGGCCGGGCGTCCTCCCACTGCGCGTGGTGGCGCTCGCGTCGCTCATCGCCGTCGTGGGCTCGGTCGCTGTGGCGAGCGCGGCTATCGTTGGAGCTCGCCTAGTTCGTGGTCGCAGGGAGGCCGCCGCGGCGGCGCGCGCGGCGCTCGTCCGCGACGAGTCGGCCGGTGCGCGGCGGCGAACGCACGCGGGCGCGCCCGTCGTCGGGCCTCCCGCGCCGATGCTCGCACCGCCCGAGGCGCCGGCCTTGCCACCCCAGACCCCTCCGGCCTCGGCGGCGGCTAATCCTGAGGCGGTCGCGCGGCGCGGCGCGGCTGCCGTGCGACGGGAGCCCAGGGCGGCTCCAGCAGAGCCACCCGCGGCGCCGGCCGCCCCCGCGATGAGCGTGGCCACGCTCGTTGATGGCGTTGTGATCACGGAAATCGAGGGACCGGGGGCATTTCCCGTTTCCGGTTCCCGTGGGCTGTAAGGGTCGGCGGGAAGCGGAAACGGGAAGCAGGGCGTAGGTGCCCCGGCGCTGA
>DASXVK010000130.1:0-6381 GCA_036504295.1 Polyangia bacterium | reverse complement strand
ACCGTCACCGTCCTGCTGGCGCGCCCCACCAGGAGCCGGGCCGCGTTCCTCGCCATGATCGCGCCGGCCGCGCGCGGGCCGCGCGCGGTGCCGGGCAAGGACTGCTTCCACGTGCTCGAGTGCGCCGACGACCTGCGCGCCTTCGGCGGCGTGCCCGCGGGGGCGGCGGTCGTGCCGTGGATCGAGGACGACGTCGGCCGCGAGCTGCCGGTGGCGGGGCCGCCGTCGCACGCCGACCTGCGGCGTCGCACCATCGCCCTCGTCGGCGCGCTCGCGTGGCTGGAGAGCCGGGGCTTCGAGCCGGGGCGCGCCTCGTTCTTCGGCGAGATCGCGTGGCAGAGCCCCGGGGGCGCCGCCCGCAGCGTCGTCACGCCGGTCGGCACGCTCGGCGCCGTCGAGGAGGCGCTCGCCCTCGTCCGCACCGGCCTCGCCCTCGGGAGCTGGCGCGCCGCCGAGGAGCACGGCGACATGCTCGCGCGCCTCGGCGCGATGCGCACCCCCGACTGGCACGAGCTGGTGGCGGAGGCCAAGGCGACGGGCCGCGTGCCGGCGCTCGTGCGCGTGCCCGGGCTCGCGCCGAGCGACGGCGACTTCGCGGCGGCGCGGCTCGTGCTCGCCCTCGCGCGGGTCGCGGTCACCGCCGGCCTCGACGAGGCGCGCCGCCTGTGCGGCGTGGAGCTGCGCGAGCGGCCCGAGATCCTGGGCCGCTTTCCCGACGTGGAGACGCTCACGCGGGAGGTGCTCGCCCTGGTCGCGGACCTGTACGAGCAGCAGGCGGCGCGCAGCCCGACCGCGGCGCCCGCGCCCTGGGACGACGTCGAGGCGTTCGCGAGCATGGGGATGGCGGTCGGGCGCGCCGACGGCGAGCTCACGGCGGCGGAGCGGAACGTCGTCGCCATCGGCGCCGCCCGCGTCTTCGAGATCACGGCGGAGGGCGACCTCGGCCGCCTCGGCGCCACCCTCGCCCGTTGCGAGACCGCCGCGCTCGACCTCGAGCGCGCGGGGCGCCGCCTGCGCGCCTGGCCCTTCGGCACCGTCCTCGCGCTCTTCGACTGGCTGCTCCACGTCGCCATCGCCGACAGCCGCTTCGCCGAGGAGGAGCGGCAGATCCTGGCGGGCCTCGCCGGCCTGCTCGGCATCACCCAGGAGGAGTACCGGCGGCGGTGCGGGTGGTACCTCGACATCGACCCCAGCGTGCCCGTGGAGGTCGCCCCGGGGGTGCGCGCCTGCGCCGTGTGCGGGGCGTCGTTCCCCGCCGAGGCGCAGTTCTGCGGCGACTGCGGGACCTCCCTCGGGGTTTGAGCGACCGGCTTGTGCCGGCGCGGGCGAACCCGGTACAGTGCGGCCATGCGCCCTAGCCTGTTGCCGTGCGCCGCCGTCCTCCTCGCTCTCGCCGTCAGCGCCGGGCCCGCGGCCGCCGAGGACATCGCCGCCATCAACGCGGCCATCGCCCGCGAGGGGCTCGCGTGGCGGGCCGGCCGCACCAGCGTGAGCGACCTGCCGCCGGGCGACCGCCGCCGCGGCGGGCAGCCGATGCCGGCCGATCTCCTCGGCCGCTTCCAGGTGACCCCGCCGCCGGCGCCGGGCATCGTGCTCCGCGATCTGCCGCCGGCGGTCGACTGGCGCAACCACGCCGGCTTCAACTTCGTCACGCCCATCCGTGACCAGGGCTCCTGCGGCTCCTGCTGGTCGTTCTCGACCATCGGGAACCTCGAGGCGCTCGTGTCGTTCCGCCGGTCGGTCGCGAGCCCCGTCCTCGACCTCGCCGAGCAGCACCTCCTCGACTGCGCCGGCGCCTCGCTCGACTGCAGCTCGGGCGGCATCACCTGGGGCCCCTCCGGGTGGTTCCTCTCGAGCACCGGGGTCACCACCGAGGCCTGCTACCCGTACACCTCCGGCGCGAACGGCGCCAAGGGGACGTGCCAGAGCACCCTGGCCATGACCCAGGCCTGCCGCGACGCGATCGTCACGATCGCGGGGCTGACGCCGATCTACTCGACGACGTGGCTCGCCCTCGGGACCCCGCCCCCGACCTACACGATGAGCGCCGCGTCCATGGCCGAGGTGAAGGGTTACCTCGTCGAGCGGCCGGTCGGCGTGTCCATGTTCACCTTCAACGACCTCTACACGTACACCGGTGGCGTCTACGAGCCCATCGCGGCCGCGACCTACCAGGGCCTGCACGCCGTGCTGCTCGTCGGTTACAACGACGCGGGCGGCTACTGGATCGTGAAGAACTCGTGGGGCCCCGACTGGGGCGAGAGCGGCTTCTTCCGCATCAAGTACAACGCCTCGTCGATCGGCTTCTTCGCCTTCGTCCTCGACTTCGACGAGGCGCACCAGGAGTCGCTCTTCTGCGACGAGCCGAGCCCCCTCATCCTCGACGGCGGCGATCCGAGCGCGAAGGTCGATCTGCCGATCGCGAACTGCGGCGGGGGCGTGCTGCAGTGGACGCTGAGCAGCGCGCCGGCGTGGGCCGCCCTCGAGACCGCCGCCGGCCAGGCCGTGACCGCCGGCGCCGAGGTGGCCGCCGGCACGACCTACAAGCTGCGCGCCAAGAGCCTCGTCGGCCCGGGCCTCACCGGCGCGCTCGTCCTCGCCGGCGCCGCGAACGGCCCGGTGACGATCCAGCTCCAGACGAACGGCACCCTGCCCCAGCAGGACGCCGGCCTGCCGCGGGACGCCGCCTCCGCCGACGCCCGCCGCGACGCCGAGGTCGCCGCCGACGCGGCGCCGACGCCCGACGGCGCCGCGCCCGGCGACGACGCCGCCCCGGACGCCGCGACGACGTCGCCCGGCGATGGCGGCTGCGGCTGCCGCAGCGCCGGCGCGCCCGCCGGCGGGCTGGCCGCGCTCCTCGCGCTCGCGCTCCTGCTCGGGCGGCGGCGGCGCGCGCGGTAGGCCCGAGCAGCCCCCGGCCGGGAGCCGGCCGCTACTCCCCCACCATAGATAGATCGGCGAGGGCAGACGGCTCTCGCGAGCATCCCACCCGGTGGGCGCCGCCGCGCCCGAGCCCCGTCATGACCAGCCGCCGCTTCGCGACCTTCGCCTGGCTCGTGCTCGCCTACAACCTCGCCGTCATCGCCTGGGGCGCCTACGTCCGGGCGACCGGGTCCGGCGCCGGCTGCGGCCAGCACTGGCCGCTGTGCAACGGCGAGGTGATGCCGCGGACGGGGTCCGTCGCCCTCACGATCGAGCTCACCCACCGCGTGTCGAGCGGCTTCGTGCTGGTCCTCGCGGCGGCCCTGATCGCCTGGGCCTTCAAGGCCGCCGCCAAGGGCCACCCCGTGCGCCGCGCCGCGGTCGGCGTCGGCGTCCTGACCGTGACCGAGGCGGTGGTCGGCGCCGGCCTGGTGCTGCTCAAGCTCGTCGGCACCGACGCCTCCATGCTGCGCGCCCTGTCCATGGCCGTGCACCTCACGAACACCTTCCTCCTCGTCGGCGCGCTCACGCTCACGGCGGCGTGGGCGACCTGGGACGCCCGCCCGCGCCCGCGCGCGCACCTGGGCCTGGGCCTGCTCATCGTCTCGGGCCTCGAGGGCGTGCTCGTGGTCGGGGTGAGCGGCGCCATCGCCGCCCTCGGCGACACGCTCTTCCCGGCGGCCACCCTCGGCGCCGGCCTGGCGCAGGACTTCTCGGCGACCGCGCACCTCCTCGTCCGCCTGCGGGTGCTCCACCCCTTCATCGCCGTGGCCGTCGGGCTGCTCCTGCTCGTCATCGCGAACGTCATGCCCGCCGCCGCCCGGCGCGAGGGGCGCCTCCTGCTCGGGCTCGTCCTCGTACAGCTCGGCGCCGGCGCCCTGAGCGTCGCGCTGCTCGCGCCGGTGTGGCTGCAGCTCGTGCACCTGCTCCTCGCCGACCTCGTCTGGATCGCCCTCGTCCTGGCCGGCAACCGCGCCCTGGCGGCGCCGGTCCCGGCCCGCGCCGCGACGGCCGCGCCCCTCCCCGCCGGCGCGCCCGGCTGAACGCACCGCGTTAGCCGTGCGTGTGCGCGGAACGCTTGACGGCGATGCCCTGATCGATGTCAAACTCGTTCTCTGCCTCAGGGAGAACCATGTCTGATCCAGCTCGCATGATCGTTGGCAACGGAGTCGTCCTCACGCTGGGCGACGACAACCGCGTGATCGAGGACGGCGCCGTCCTCATCGAAGGTCCCCTGGTCAAGGAGATCGGCAAGTCCGCGGCGCTCAAGGCGGCGCACCCGGGCGTCGACTTCATCGACGCCGCCGGCCGCACCATCCTGCCCGGCTTCGTCTGCGCCCATCACCACCTCTACAGCACCTTCGCCTGCGGGCTCGCGCCCAAGTCGTCGGCCAACTTCGTCGAGATCCTCGAGAACCTCTGGTGGAAGCTCGACCGCGCCCTGACCCTCGAGGACGTCGAGCTGTCGGCGCTCATCCCGCTCGCCCGCTGCATCCGCGCGGGCACGACCACGATCCTCGATCACCACGCGAGCCCGCACGCCATCCGCGGCAGCCTCGACCGCATCGGCGACGCCGTGCTCAAGGCCGGCATCCGCGCCTCGCTCTCGTACGAGGTCACGGACCGCAACGGCCCGGTCGGCACCGAGGAGGGCATCGCCGAGAACGCCGCGTGGCTCGAGCGCGTCAAGGGCGACACGAGCGGCCGGCTACACGGCCTCGTCGGCCTGCACGCCGCGATGACGATCAGCCCGACGACCCTCGAGCGCTGCATCGCGCTCATGCACGCGACCCAGAGCGGGCTGCACATCCACGTCGGCGAGGACAAGGCGGATCAGGACGACAGCCAGCGCAAGCACGGCGTGCGCATCGTCAACCGCCTGCGCACCGCCGGCGGTCTCGGCCGCCGCACCATGGCCATCCACTGCATCCACCTCAACGACGAGGAGCTCGACATCCTCGGCGAGACCGACACCACGGTCGTCCACAACCCGCAGTCGAACATGAACAACGCGGTGGGCGCGGCGCGCGTGCTCGACATGGTCGGGCGCGGCCTGCGCGTCGGCCTCGGCACCGACGGCATGACCTCCGACATGAAGGAGGAGGTCCGCACCGCCCTGTGGCTCCGCCACCACGAGCACAAGGACCCGCGCGTCGGCTTCGTCGAGGTCGCCGAGATGCTCCTCAAGAGCAACCCGATGATCGCGTCGCGCTACTTCGGCAAGCCGCTCGGCCGCATCGCCGTCGGGGCGCCCGCGGACATCATCGTCTCCGACCACATCCCGTTCACCCCGATCGGCCCCGAGAACGTCCTCGGCCACGTCATCTTCGGCATCGCCGCCGCCCCGGTCGACACCACCATCGTCGACGGCAAGGTGCTGATGCGGCGCAAGGAGCTGACGACCGTCGACTGGGAGGAGATCTGCCGCCGCGCGCGGAAGGCCTCCCCCGACACCTGGAAGCGCTTCGCCACCCTCTAGCCCGCTGCCGTCCGAGACGAGGTCACCCGCCATGACGCACAACCCGATCCTCACCGACGCCCAGCTCAAGCGGGAGCTCGACCGCTGCGAGTACTGCGCCGAGAAGCCGTGCAAGGACGGCTGTCCCGTCGACTGCTCGCCCGCGGACTTCATCATGGCGGCGAAGCTGATGGCCGCGGCCGACATCCAGCGCGCCGCCGCCGAGATCATGACCGCGAACCCGCTCGGCGGGATCTGCGGCCTCACCTGCCCCGACCGCTTCTGCCAGGCGCGCTGCAGCCACGCGAGGTTCGACGGCCCGCTCGAGATCCCAGCGATCCAGGCGACCCTCGTCGCGAAGGCGAAGGCGCTCGGCGTGATGCCGCGCCTGACCCCGGCGGCGGCCACCGGGCCGCGCGTCGCGGTCGTCGGCGCCGGCCCGGCCGGCTTCGGCGCGGCGGTCGTACTCGCCCAGCGCGGCTACCAGGTGGAGATCCTCGAGCGCGGCGCGCAGGCCGGCGGCGCGCTCCACACGATCCCCGAGCACCGGCTGCCGCGCGACCTCGTCGCGAGCGACCTCGCCTTCACGCTCGCGCTGCCGAACGTCACGCTGAAGCTCGGCACCGAGGTCCGCGATCCCGCGGCGCTGCTCGCCCAGGGCTACGCGGGGGTCGTCGTCACGACGGGCCTGTGGCAGCCGATCGCGCTCGGGGTCCCGGGCGAGGCGCGGGCGGTCGCCGGCCTCACCTACCTCGCCGATCCGGCCGCCGTCCCGATGACCGGGCGCGTCGCCGTCGTCGGCGGCGGCGCGACCGCCGTCGACTGCGCGGTCACGGCGAAGCGGCGCGGGGCGGACCTCGTCGAGATGCTCGCGCTCGAGAAGCTGAGCGAGATGCCGCTCACGCAGAAGGAGCTGCGCGAGGTCATGGAGCACGCGGTCCAGGTGAGCGGGCGCGTGCGCGTGACCGCGATCCTCCCCGGCGCCGGGCTGCGCACGATCA
>DASXVK010000129.1:0-15202 GCA_036504295.1 Polyangia bacterium | reverse complement strand
TCAGCCCCCGCGACAGCGCCGCCGTGGCCTGGCGTTCATCGTGCGTCCAGAACTCCAGCGGGTCGCCTCCCGCTTCGGCGGCCAGGATCTCCGCCGTCGCCACGTGGATGGCGTCGAGCGCGCGCAGGTTCACCGCGAACGATCCTTTCGCCCGTTCGACGACGTCGGCCGCGATCGGCATGAGGTCCATCCTGAGCAAGAGCTCCGCCAGCTCCTTGCGCTTGACCGCGGTCTCGCGGTCGTCCAGGTTCCCGAGCAGCCGTTCGCGATCGACAGTGCGGAACGTCTCGACCTCGACCAGGTGCGAAGACACCAGGCGATCGCCGGCAGCGAGAGGCACCGAGGGCCCCGGCTCCGAGAACAGAACCCGCAGCACCGCGCTAGCGTCGACGTACTTCACTCGGGTCCTCACGAACCGCGCGGAGCGAGGCCTGGATGTCCAGGCGCCGCTCGAGCTCCGAGATGTGGTGATTGGCCCAGTCCTGCGTGCCCGGCCGCAGCCGGCCTTCACGCGCCAACCGCTCGTGCCACGACAGCGCCTCCGCTTGCGGCGGGCCAAGCTGCGCCACCGGCTCATCGCGGTCCTTGACGACGAACCGGGTCCCGCGTGAGGCCATGCGCAGGTACTTGCTCAGGTGAGCCTTCAACTCGGTCACGTTGATGGCCTTCATGGACCGATCGTAAGACCACCATGGTCCTGGGGCAAGCCCCATGCGCGGCGGCACCCTCGCGCCCCGGCGCGCGGCGGCCGCCTCGGATCAGAACTGGCCCGACATCCCGAAGACCCCGCCGCCCACCCCGCCGTTCGACACCAGCAACGCCGCGCGCGGCCGCAGACCCGAGACCATCTTGCCACGCGCGCGTGAGTGCGAGCTCAGCTCGTAGAACAGCGGCGCGAGCACGGGCATCGCGATGGTCCCAATCTCGATGACCAGCATCGGGTTGCTCGTGCTGGAAGCGGAGAACATCCCGAGCCCGCCCACATACGTCCAGGCGAGGCTGCCGTCACCGCCCATCAGCTCGCCCGCGCCCCACACCGCCAGCGGCGTCACGACCATGCTCGCCCCGAGACCGGCCAGTGCCGGGCCGAAGCAGTCGGTTCCGCTGCACATGGCCTTGTAGGTCCCATAGACCGCGGCGCTCCCGACGGCGACGCCGACGAGCATCTCCACGACGAGCCGCCCGGCCGAGAAGCCCCCCGGCGGCCGCCGGTCAATCTGGCGCGGGGGCGGGGACGGCAAGGCGGCGGGGAGCGCCTCGCCCTTGGGCGCCGTCTCCGCGGCGGGGGCGGCCGCCCCAGGCGCTCGGGCGTCATCCGCGGTGTCTGCGGTCGCGATACTTGATCCGAGGAGAAGGCCACCAAGGGTGAGGATCAGGAACGAACGCATCGGCTCCTCCGCTCAAGAGACTTGTGCTTCTTCGTCCGTCTGGCGCTCTCTGTGCCGCACGATTGTCGGCCGGCCGCCGCCGCGGTTGCGCGACGAAAGTCACAAGGGTGCGGCTACGGGAATGGGGGGTGAGCGGGTGCCACTTGGCATCGGCGCCGACACGGCCGCGGGGTGAGCGGGCGCCGGCACCCGCCCCGGCCGGGGTCACTCCTTCGTCCAGGTCGCCGTTTTCCCGTCGATCGTGCCCTTGAGCTTCTTGCCCACGAGCTTGAGGCCCTTGAAGGTCGTCGTGCCGCTGTTGCCCTTCATCGTCAGGGTCGTGCCGGCGAGCTGCCAGCTCCCCAGGTCGAACGGGCGCGCGTTCATGTGGGACGTGAAGGTGCCGTCGCCGTCGAGGTTGACGGACTCGAAGTCCACGCCGCTGCAGCGCCAGCTCCCGACCAGGTCGGCCTTCTGCAGGCCCTTGGCCGCCGCCGCCGAGGTGAGCAGCATGATGCCGCACGCCAGGACCGCGGCCGCCGCGATGACCAGTGCTCGTTGCATGGATCCCTCCTGAGTGGATGCGCGCCTCGTACCACGGATCACGCGCCCCGGGCCAGCGGCCACCGGGACTTCCGCCATTCTCCTTGACAGACCTCCAGATATAGGAATATTGCAATACTCATGAAAGCGGCGGCACACCCGATCCGGGTCAGCCCGGTGATCGACGACGCGGCGCGGGCGGCCGAGATCGCCGACATCCTGAAGGCGGTCGCGCACCCGCTGCGGCTGCGCATCATCGCCCGGCTGTGCGCGGGCGAGGCGAACGTGACCGCACTGTCCCAGGAGCTCGGGGCCAGCCAGGCCATCGTCTCGCAGCAGCTCCGGATCCTGCGCAGCTCGCGGCTGGTGGAGGCCACCCGCGCCGACGGCTTCGCCACCTACCGGCTGCGCGAGCCGCGCCTGCGCGACCTCGTGAAGTGCGTGGAGGGCTGCGGCGCGCACTAGGCGCGGCGCGCCCCAGGCGCGCGCCCGAAATCGTGAATCCTTGCCCGATAGACGGGCTCTCACCTTCTGGAGGAGCGGCAGCATGAGCGGCATCACCCGGCGGCAGTTCATCCAGGTCGGGGCGGCGAGCGGCGGGGCGCTGGCCCTGGCCTCGGGGCTCACCACGCGGTGGTGGGGCCTCGACCGGCCCGACGTGCCCGACCCGGGCACCGAGGCGGACCGCGTGGTCCCGACCTTCTGCGAGCTGTGCTTCTGGAAGTGCGGCGTCCTCGCCCACGTCAAGGACGGCCGCGTCGTGAAGCTCACCGGCAACCCCAAGCACCCGCTCGCGCGCGGCAAGCTGTGCCCGCGCGGCTACGGCGGCGCCGGGCTGCTCTACGACCCCGACCGCCTGCGGCAGCCGCTGGTGCGCACGCAGAAGCGCGGCCAGGACGAGTTCCAGGCGGTCAGCTGGGACGCGGCGCTCAACCGCGTGGCCGAGGGGCTCGAGCAGGTGCGCCGGGCCCACGGGCCCGAGGCCATCGCCCTCTTCAGCCACGGCTTCGGCGGCTCGTGGTTCGGGCAGCTCATGAAGGCGCTCGGCTCGCCGAACGTCGGCGCGCCGTCGTACGCGCAGTGCCGCGGGCCGCGCGAGGCGGGCTTCGGCGCCACCTTCGGCCAGAGCCTCGGCTCGCCCGAGCCCGTCGACATCGCGCACGCCCGCTGCCTCACCCTCATCGGCAGCCACCTGGGCGAGAACATGCACAACACCCAGGTGCAGGAGCTCGCCGACGCGCTCGCCGGCGGCGCCGAGCTCGTCGTCGTCGACCCGCGCTTCTCGACGGCCGCGGGCAAGGCGCGCTACTGGCTGCCGATCAAGCCGGGCACCGACATCGCGCTCCTGCTCGCGTGGATGCACGTCATCATCACCGAGAAGCGCTACGACGCCGCCTACCTCGAGGCCCACGCGACCGGCCTCGACGCGCTCAAGGCCCACGTCGCCGACACGACCCCGGAGTGGGCCTACCCGCTGACCGGGCTCAAGCCCGAGCTCATCCGCGAGAGCGCGCGCTTCATCGCCTCCTTCCGGCCCGCCTCGCTCATCCACCCCGGCCGCAAGGCGACGTGGTACGGCGACGACAGCCAGCGCGCCCGCGCCATGGCGATCCTCGCCGCGCTCCTCGGCAGCTGGGGCCGCCGCGGCGGCTACCTCGCCTACGGCAAGATGAGCCTGCCGCCCTACCCGACGCCGCCGGCCGGGCACAAGATGCGCGAGGCGGCCGACCGGCCCAAGGCCGGCGGCTACCCGCTCGCCGACGAGGTCGTGGCCTCGGGCCTGCGCGCCGCGACCTTCCCGGGCAAGGCCGCCTACGACATCAAGGCCTGGCTGATCTACGGCACCAACCTCCTCTACAGCCTGCCCGACCAGCGCGAGACGCTCGCGGCCATGGAGCACGTGGACCTCATCGCCACCGTCGACGTGCTGCCGAACGAGATCGTCGGCTGGAGCGACGTGGTGCTGCCCGAGAGCGTCTACCTCGAGCGCGACGACGACCTGTGGGCGGCGCCCTACCAGCAGCCCTTCATCGCGCTGCGCCAGCAGGTCGTGCCGCCGCTCGAGGGGACGCAGCCCGGCTGGTGGATCGCGCGCGCGCTCGGCCACAAGCTCGGCCTGGGCCCGTCCTTCCCGTGGCAGACGGCCCGCGAGTACCTCGAGAAGCGCGCCAGCCTCGCGGGCATCGACTTCAAGGAGCTGCTCGCGACCGGCGTCGTCCTCGGCAAGGCGACGGCGACCTGCGAGGAGGAGGGCCTCGCGCCGAGCTTCGCCACCGACAGCAAGAAGATTGAGCTCGTGAGCGCCGCGTTCGCCAAGGCCGGGCTCGAGCCGCTGCCGAAGTTCTACCCGCCGGAGGAGCCGCCGCCGGGGAGCTTCCGGCTGCTGACCGGCCGCGCGCCGCTGCACACCTTCAGCGCGACCAGCAACAACCGCCTCCTCGCCGAGTGCTACCCGGAGAACGAGGTGTGGATCAACGCGACCGCGGCGCGCAGCCTGGCCGGTTTCGCGAAGCCGCTCGCGACCGGCGACCGGGTGATGCTCGTCAATCAGGACGGCGCGCGCTCGGGGCCGGTGAAGGTGAAGGTCACCGAGCGCATCCGCGGCGACTGCGTCTTCCTCGTGCACGGCTGGGGCCACACCGCGCGCAAGCTGCGCTACGCCGCCGGCAAGGGTGCGTCCGACAGCGCGCTGATGACCCGCTACAAGGTGGACCCCGCCATGGGCGGCACCGGGATGAACGTGAACTTCGTCCGCCTCGAGCGCGCGGAGGTGCACGCATGAGCGCGCGCTACGCCATGACCGTCGACACGCGCCGGTGCGTGGGCTGCAACGCCTGCGTCATCGCGTGCAAGACGGAGAACCGGCTGCCCGCCGGCGCCTTCCGCGACTGGATCACGACCGAGACCCGCGGCGTCTTCCCGGCGCTGAGCCAGGAGATCCGCTCGGAGCGGTGCAACCACTGCGCGAAGGCGCCGTGCGTGCGCGTCTGCCCGACCGGCGCGAGCCACGTCGGCGCGGGCGGCACGGTGCTGGTCGCGCCCAGGAAGTGCACCGGCTGCAGCGCCTGCATCACCGCCTGCCCGTACGACGCGCGCTCGCTGCACGGGCCGTCGGGGACCGCGGACAAGTGCACGTTCTGTGGGCACCGGGTGCAGCGCGGGGAGCCGCCGGCGTGCGTCGCCGCCTGCCCGACGCGGGCGCTGGTGTTCGGCGACCGCG
The DNA here is from genome assembly GCA_036504295.1 of Polyangia bacterium. Classification (GTDB taxonomy): domain Bacteria; phylum Myxococcota_A; class Polyangia; order JACRCY01; family JACRCY01; genus DASXVK01. Next base: position 10,072 of record DASXVK010000129.1, on the reverse strand, counting down.
CGGACCCGGCCAGCGAGGTCGCGCGGCTGCTGCGCGAGCGGCGCCACAAGGTCAACCAGCCCGAGACCGGCGCCGAGCCGAACGTCTTCTTCCTGCTCTAGGAGGCCGCGATGGAGCGATCACTCAAGTTCTGGAACCCCTACCTCGCCGGCATGGCGCTCGGCCTGGTGCTGCTCGGCTCGTTCGTCATCTCCGGCCGGGGCTTGGGGGCGTCGGGCGCGGCGCACCGCATCTCGGTCTTCGGCCTGACCATCGCCGCCCCGCGGCACGTCGAGAAGGTGCCGGCGCTGCGCAGCGCGACCGCCGAGGGCCACCCGCTCGACGACTGGCTCGTCTTCGAGATCCTCGGCGTCGTGCTCGGCGGCGCGGTCTCCGCGTACCTGAGCGGGCGCCTCAAGCCGGAGGTGCTGCGCGGCGCCGGGGTCTCGGTCCGCACGCGCCTGCTCTTCGCCCTCGGCGGCGGGCTCATCATGGGCATCGCGGCGCGCATGGCGCGGGGCTGCACCTCGGGCCAGGCGCTCTCGGGCGGCGCCATGCTCTCCGTCGGGAGCTGGGCCTTCATGTTCGCCGTCTTCGGCGGCGGGTATGCGCTGGCGACCTTCATCCGGAGGCAGTGGCGATGACGTTCCCCTTCGAGTCCCTGGGCGGCGCGCACCGCGAGGTCGGCCTCGTGGTCGCGGTCCTGACCGGGTTCGCCTTCGGCTTCGTGCTCGAGCGCGCGGGCTTCGGCCGCGCCCAGAAGCTGGTGGGCCAGTTCTTCCTCACCGACATGACCGTGCTCAAGGTCATGTTCGGCGCCATCGTCACCGCCATGCTCGGCCTCGTCGTCCTCGCCGGCGTCGGCCTCGTCGACCTGCGCGCGCTGGGCGAGATGGCGGTCAGCCCGACGTGGCTGTGGCCCATGATCGCCGGCGGCTTCCTCCTCGGCGTCGGCTTCATCGTCTCCGGCTACTGCCCGGGCACCTCGCTCGTCGCCGCGGCCTCGGGGAAGCTCGACGGCGTGGCGACGGTGATCGGCGTCATCACCGGCACGTTCATCTACTCCGAGGCGCTGCGCCTGCCGGCGCTCGCCCACTTCCACGAGAGCGGCAACCTCGGCAACTTCTACCTGTGGCAGTGGCTGAAGCTGCCCCCCGCGGTCGTCGCGCTCGCGGTGGCGATCATGGCCATGGGCATGTTCCTCGGCGGCGAGCAGCTCGAGCGAATCTTCGGCCGCCGCGCCGGGGACGCCGCGCCGCCCCGCGCCCCGCGGCGCTTCGCCTTCGCCGCGTTCGGCGCCGTCGCGACGCTGGGGCTGCTCACGCTGGCGAGGCCGCACGCCTCGCGCGCGTCGGCCCGGGCCGGCGCGCCGCTCACGCCGGCCGCGCTCGCCCGCCGCGTCCTCGAGGCGCCGTGGACCGTGCGCGTCGTCGATCTGCGTGGCCGCGCGGACTGCGCCGCGCGCCGCGTCCCCGGCGCCGAGTGCGTGCCCGCCGCGGAGCTCGAGAAGCTCGGCCTCAAGGACGACCCCGGCGTCCGCGACCTCGTCCTCGTCGCGGACCGGGACCTCGGCCCGCTGCCGGCCGCCGCCGCGGGCTACCCCGGCCGCGTCCTGACGCTCGGCGGCGGGTTCGCGGCCTGGGTCGATTACGCCCTGACGAAGCCGCCGGTCCCGGGTCCCGAGGCGGGCCCCGCGGAGCGCGACGCCTACGTCCTGCGCGCCACCATCAACGCCGCCATGACCGGCATCAAGCAGGCCCCGCCGCCGCCCCCGACGGCGGGCGGCGCGCCGGCCAAGAAGAAGGCCGGCGGCGGCTGCAGCGGCTAGGCGGGAGGCCCCCATGACCGAGCTCGAGATCAACCGCCACAACGCCCTCATCGATCCCCACCTCGCCGTCTGGGGCTGGGAGATCCCGGTCTACCTCTTCCTCGGCGGCCTCGCCGCCGGGATCATGATCCTCGCCGCGCTCGCGGCCCGCCGCCCCGCCGCGGAGCGCGCGCTGGTCGCGCGGCTCACGCCGTTCGCCGCCCCCGTCGTGCTCTCGCTGGGCATGCTGGCGCTCTTCCTCGACCTGCACGCGCGGCTGCACGTCTTCCGCTTCTACACGGCGCTGCGGCTGACCGCGCCGATGTCGTGGGGGGCGTGGATCCTGCTCGCCATCTATCCGGCGGCGATCCTGCTCGGCCTCGCCGGCCTCACCGCGGCCGAGCTCGACCGCGCCCTCGCCTGGCGCCCCGTCGCCGCGCTGCGCCTCGGCGGTCTCGCGCGCGGCGCGCACGCGTTCGCCGCCCGCCACGGCGCCGGGCTGCGCGTGACCAACGTCGCGCTCGGCGCCGCCCTCGGCGTCTACACCGGCATCCTGCTCAGCAACCTCGGCGCGCGCGCCGCCTGGAGCTCGGCCCTGCTCGGCCCGCTCTTCCTCGTCTCGGGCGTCTCGGCGGGCGCGGCGTTCCTGATGCTCTTCCCGCTGAGCCACGACGAGCACCGGCTGCTGCGGCGCTGGGACCTCGCCGCCATCGGCCTCGAGGTCGCGCTGCTGCTCCTCTACCTGTTCGCGCTCGCCACCAGCGCCGGGGCGGGGGGCCAGCAGGCAGCGGCGCTCTTCCTCGGCGGCCGCTTCACCGCGCCCTTCTGGTCGCTCGTCGTCATCGCCGGCCTGGCGGTGCCGCTCGTCCTCGAGCTCGTCGAGGCCCGCCGCGGCCTCAAGCCCACCCTCGTCGCCCCGGCGCTCGTGCTCGCGGGCGGTCTCGCCCTGCGCGTCATCGTGGTGCTGGCCGGGCAGGCGTGAGGTCGGGAAGAGGAATGCAACACGGAGACACGGAGACGCGGAGCTTCTCTTGGGGTTGGTCGTGCCCAGCACGACCGAGCGCAGGCCTCGCGCGCTGAGCACAACCCAACCAGGCCCTTCTCCGTGCCTCCGCGCCTCCGTGTTGCATTTTTGCCGGGGTGGACGCCGATGAACCGCTACTGACCGGGCGAGGTGCCCTGGTTGCCGGCGCCGCCGGACCCGCCGGTGCCGCCGCCGGGGCTGGTGCTGCCGCCGGAGTCACCGCCGGGGTTGGTCTTGCCACCCTTGCCACCGCCCGGGCCCATGTTGCCGCCCGATCCGCTGCCGCCGCCGCCGGAACCACCGCTGCCGCCGCCGCTCGGCTGCGAGCTCGACCCGCCGCCCATGGTGCCACCGCCGCCGCTGCCGCCGCTCGGGCTCGGGGTGCCGCCCTTGCCGGTGCCGCCCTGGCCGCCGGTGCCGCCGCCCTGGGTGCCGGTGCCGCCCTGGCCGCTCGGGGTACTCCCGCCCTCCTTCATGAGGAGCCGGGTCGCGAGCTTCTGGTGTGCCTCGAGCTTCGGGACGAGCTGCGTCACGATGCTCTTGAGCTTCTTGTCCTGGATGTTGGCGGCGCTGGTCGAGAGCATCGTGATCGCCGAGCTGTGCCCTGACACCATCGCCGTCAGGAACTCACGGTCGAAATCCTTGCCCTTCAGGCTCGGGAGCTGCTGGAGCGCCGTGTTCTGGCGGTTCATCTCCTGCTGCTCCATCTGGTTCGACGGCGTCGGCTCCACGAGCTGGATGTCGTTCTTCGTCGCGTAGTCCAGGATCTTCTTGTCGGCCTGCTCGTGATCGCGCACCAGCGAGGTGCCGAACTGCTTCACGGACTTGCTCTGGGCGTTGGTCTGGGCCAGCTTGCCGAACTCGATGTCCATCTGGTTCAGGTGATGGATCTGGCTCAGCAGCTTCTGGGTGTCGGGCGTCGTGCCGGTGTCGCCGCCCTGGGCGCGGGCCGTGCCCGCGACCGCGAACAGCAGCGCCGTGGCGAGCGCAGCGAGAGTGATACGTGCACGCATAGTCGTCTCCTCCTGAAGGATCATCGCTAGACCGTGTGACGACTGCGTCGAGACGCGGCAAGGGCGCGCCGCCCGGGGGCGCGAGATTCCTCGCCCGGCGGGCGGCAATTTGCAGCGCGGCGGTGCGCAGCGACGGGCGGAGGGCGTGACGCGACGCGTAGGGCGCGCCGGGGCAGTCCACGTTCGGCGGAGACTTACTTCTTGGGGCGGGGCTTGAGCAGGTCGGCGAAGGTGCCGAAGCCGGGGCTCCGGTCGGCGCCACCGCCGCCGCCGCCGAGGTCGGCGGGCATGCCGCCGTCCTCCTCGGACGCGGCGAGGCCGAGCGAGATGCGGCGCCGCTCGCGGTCGACGCCGAGCACGGTGACGGCGACGGTCTGGCCGACCTTCACGACCTCGCGGGCGTGGCGCACGTTGCGGCTCTGGCCGAGCTCGCTCACGTGCGCGAGGCCCTCGACGCCGGGCGCGATCTCGATGAAGGCGCCGTAGGGCTCGACGCGCACGACGGTGCCGGTCGCCTGGACGCCCTCGCGGAAGCGTTCGACCGCGTCCTCCCACGGGTCGCGGGCGAGCGACTTGAGGGAGAGCGAGATGCGCTCGGGCCGCTTCGGGTCGTCGCTCTTCTCGATCTTGAGGACCTGGACCGTGACCTGCTGCCCCTCCTGCAGGGCCTCGCGCGGGTTCGCGACGCGGGTGAAGCCGAGCTCGCTGACGTGGAGCATGCCCTCGATGCCGCCGAGGTCGATGAACGCGCCGTAGTCCTTGATCGTGGTCACGGTGCCCGGCAGGATCGCGCCCGGCTTGAGCAGGGCGCGGGTCTCGGCGGCGCGCTTGTGCTGCTCCTCCTCGAGGAGCGCGCGGCGCGACACGACGAGGTTGAGGTTGCGGCCGCCCGGGCCGCTCGCCTCGAGCTTCGTGATGCGGAACGTGAGGCGCTGGCCGACGTAGGTGGCGGCGTTCTCGACGTGGCGCAGCTCGAGCTGGGAGATCGGGCAGAAGGCACGCACGCCGGCGATCTGCACCTCGACGCCGCCCTTGTTGACGCCCGCGACGACGCCCTCGACGGGGATGCCGTGCTGGAACGCCTGCTCGAGCTCGGCGTGCGCGTTGGGGCCGCGGCCGAGGCTGCGGCGCAGCACGACGCAGCCCGCCTTGCCGCCGGTCTCGACGACCCGGGCCTCGATGATGTCGCCGACGTTGACGGTGACGCGGCCCTCCTCGTCGCGGACCTCGAGGATGTCGAGCATCCCGTCCATCTTGGCGCCGAGGTCGACGAAGACCGCCTCGGCCCCGATCGAGACGACGGGCGCCCGCACCGTGTCGCCCACGTGCGGCTGGCGGCGGCGCTGCTCGCCGGTGTCTTTCTGCTCGTACTCCGCGAGCAGGCTCGCGAAGTCCTCTTCCTTGGGGGTGTCGTGCTCGGACATGCGGGGCGTAGTTTAGTGGACGCGCTCGCCGCTGTCGATGGCGCCGGGGGCTACCGGTCCAGGACCACGATCTCCGGCGTGAGCGTCCCGCCGTCGATGGTCAGGAGGCCGAGCGCGATCGGCAGCGAGAACCGCCGCGGCCCGGCGCTGCCCGGGTTGAAGTAGAGCACCCCGTCGCGCCACTCGGCGCGGGGCCGGTGTGAGTGGCCGGTGATCACCGCGGCGAAGCCGGCCGCGCGCGGATCGAGGTCCAGCCCGTCGAGATCGTGGCGCAGGTAGAGCAGCGCCGGCCCGGCCTCGACCACCGCCGACTCCGGCAGCTCGACCGCGAGCGGCAGCCCGTCGACGTTGCCGCGGACCGCCGTCGTCGGCGCGACGGCGCGCAGGCCCTCGAGGATCGCGCGGTCGCCGACGTCGCCGGCGTGGACGATGAGGTCGACCGCGGCGAGCGCCCGGAGCGCCTCGGGCCGCAGCAGGCCGTGGGTGTCGGAGATCACGCCGACGCGCACCATGCCGAGATCATATGGGGACGGCTGGCGGGCCGCAAATGCACCCCCGGGACGAGGGCTTGGACAGGCCGCGTCACCCCTGCTATCGTGAGACACCATGCGGCGGTGCCCACGCTGCGACTCGCGCTACGAGGACGCGACCGGGTTCTGTCCACGGGACGGGTCCGGGCTCGAGGACGCCCCGGCCGATCCGCTGATCGGCCAGGACGTCGGGCACTACCGCATCAGCGCCCTCATCGGCGAGGGCGGCATGGGCGCAGTGTACCTGGCCGAGCACCCGGGCATCGGCAGCCGCGTCGCCATCAAGGTGCTGCACCCGGAGCTCGCCCGCGACCGCGCGGCGGTCGCCCGCTTCTTCGCCGAGGCGCGCTCGGTCAACCTCATCCGCCACGAGAACATCGTCAACATCCTCGACCTCGCCGAGCTGCCTGACGGGCGCAGCTACATCGTCATGGAGTACCTCGAGGGCGAGTCGCTGGCGGCGCGGCTGCGCAAGAAGGGGGCGCTCAGCGCCAGCGAGGCCGGCAAGCTGATGCTGCCGGTCCTCGGGGCCCTGGCGGCGGCGCACGAGCACGGCATCATCCACCGCGACCTCAAGCCGGACAACATCTTCGTCACCCGCGGCGGCCAGGTGAAGGTGCTCGACTTCGGCATCGCCAAGCTCGACATCGCCCACGGCGGCGGCGCGACGCGCACGGGCGCGCTGCTCGGCACGCCGCTGTACATGTCGCCGGAGCAGGCGGCGGGGCGCTCGGGCCAGGTCGACCACCACTCGGACATCTACTCGGCCGGCATCATCCTCTACGAGCTGCTGACCGGGGAGCGCCCGTTCAACGCCGAGGCGCTCTACGACCTCATCTCGAAGCACCTGTTCCAGGCGCCGACGCCCCTGCGGCAGGTGAAGCCGGACGTGCCCGAGGCGGTGGAGGCGGTCGTGCTGCGGGCGCTCGCCAAGGAGCGCGACGCCCGCTTCGCGAGCGCCGCGGAGATGGCGACGACGCTCGAGACCGCCCTCGAGCAGGCGCGCACGGCGCCGCTCGCCGTGGCCGCGGGCATCGCCTATCCGGCCGCCGCGCCGCCGGCGCCGTCGGGCGGCTGGGCCACCCCGCCCACCGCGCCGGGGCCGCTGCTGACGCCGCCGTCGGGCGCGGTGCAGCCGTGGGTCGCGCCGACCGTGCCGCCGCTCCCCCCGACCCGGGCGGGGGTCGCGCCGTCGCCCGCCTTCGCCATGACCCCGCCGCCGGCGGGCGCGCCGGTGCCGCCCACCTTCAACCCCGGCCTGCCGCGCACGAACGCGCCCGTGGCGGCCGGGTACCCGTCGGCGGCCGTGCTGGGGCCCCGCGCCGCCGGCTACCCGGCAGCGCCGCCGATGGGGCCCGCGCCCGGCCCGGGCGCCCCCGGGTTCCGCCCGGCGGCGAAGAGCAAGACCGCCTGGCCGATCGTGATCGTCCTCGTGGCGCTCGGCCTGATCGGCTGGTTCCGGTGCAACCGCGACAAGCTCCCGTGGCGGTCACACGGGCCGGTCGTGGCCGCGGTGGACGCTGGCGCGGCCGCGCCGCCGGCGCAGGACGCGGGCGCCCTGGTCGTGCCGATCGCGGTCGACGGCGGCGCGAAGGTCCTGGCCCAGCTCGACCCCGGCGCGCGCACGCAGCAGGCGCAGCAGGACAAGCCCAAGCACGACGCGACCAAGGACAAGCCGAAGAAGCCGGATCCCCGGCGGATGCCCGCGGTGCCGAGCATCCCCGAGGTGAAGCCCCTCGCGGACGGCGCCCGCCGCGCGGGGGAGGCCCTGACCAGCCTCTACTCGGGGACCTACCACGGCCGGATCGAGAACCTGACGCACAACCAGCGCAGCACCGGCCGCCTGCTCCTCAGCTTCTCCGGCTCGGCCGTCACGGGCTATCTCACGATCAGCCCGCCGCTCGTCGGCAGCGGGCCGGTCGTGGGCACGATCACCGGCAACCAGCTCCAGCTCCGCGTCTCTTCGAGCTACGGGATCATCGCCGTGCGCGGCGTCGTGATCGGCAAGAGCATCTACGGCACGTATACCGTTGGCGCCGAGCGCGGTTCGTTCAACATGAAGCGCTAGACCTCGCGGTGAGGTCAGACGAGGGCCCCCATGCAGTGCCCGCAGTGTCAGAACGTGCTCCCTGATTCGGCTCAGTTCTGCCCCGGCTGTGGCTACCGCTTCCCGGTGCAGACGACCCAGGGCGCGCCGTATCCGCCGTCGGCGCCGCCGGCCGGCGGGACCTACGCGCCGCCCCCGGCCGCCGGGCCGTACGCGCCCCCGCCCGGCGCCGGCGCGCCGCCCTACGCCGTGCCGGGCGCGCCGCCGTCGGGTTACGGCTATCCGCCGGGCGCGGCCCCGTCGCCTTACGGCGTGCCCGGCCCCGTGCCCGGCTCGCCCTACGGCGTACCCGGCCCCATGCCCGGCTCGCCCTACGGCGCGCCCGGGCTGCCCCCCGCCGGCGGGCCCCCGCCGCGCAGCGTCGACGAGATCTGCCAGACCGGCTACACCCTCGAGATCGGCAAGTGGATCGGCGACGGGTGGCAGATCGTCAAGCCCGTGCTGTGGCCCATGGTCGGTTACCAGGTCCTCACGAGCTTCATCAGCAACATGAGCGGCGGCGCCTCGATGCTGGTGTACGGGCCGCTCATGGCCGGCCTCTTCCTCGTGCCGCTGCGCACGCTCAAGGGCCGGCCGCAGTCGTTCGGCGCGTTCTTCGACGGCTTCAAGGCGTTCCTGCCGCTCTTCCTGCTCTCGATCGTCTCCGGCCTGCTCATCATGAGCGGCTTCCTGCTGCTGATCCTGCCCGGGATCTACCTCGGCACGGCGTACATGTGGGCGCAGCTCCTCGTCATCGACCGCGGCATGGACTTCTGGCCCGCGATGTCGGCGTCGATGAAGGTGGTCAACCGCAACTTCTGGGGGAGCCTCGGGTTCATGCTGATCACGGGCCTGCTCAGCATGCTCGGCCTGCTGGCCTGCTGCGTCGGCATGCTCTTCACGACGCCGTGGGTCATCGGCATCCAGATCGCCGCCTACCGCGACATCTTCGGGCTGAACGCCGGCCCCGACCGCTGCGAGACGCAGCCGAACCCGTTTTAGAGCCCGAGCGCGCGCCACCACGCCGGCCGCCGGCGTGATTGACCCGCCATCGCCGCCGACGCTGCGCCCGCCAGGCCGACGCCGAGGCCGATGCCGACCGCGGCCAGCAGCCCGCGGTGGCGCGAGGCCCACTGCTGCGGGCTGCGGCGGTGGGCGCGGTGGTCGAAGGCGCCGTGGGCGCCGGCGTCGCCCGGCACCGGCTGCCACAGGTTGTCCGGGCGCGTCGGGTCCTCGGGCTCGTCGGTCTGCTGCGAGGTGTAGCCCTTGTGCGCGAGGTAGCGGTCGGCCAGGGCCGGGGCGAGCTTCTGCGCGAGGATCGCCTCGACGGTGGACGCGGTCACCCACACCTCGGGCCGGGGGTGCTCCGCGGTGTGCACGATCGCGCGGGCCGCCACCTCCGGCTGGAAGATGGGCGGCACCGGCTGGGCGCGGTGGGGCAGGCGGCTCTTCACCCAGCCGAACTGCGGCGTGTTGAGCGCCGGCAGCTGCACCATCGGCACCTTCACCGCGCTGCCGTCGTGCCGCAGCTCGATGCGCAGCGACTCGGTGAAGCCGAGGACGGCGTGCTTCGCCGCGCAGTAGGCGGACTGCAGCGGGATGCTCTGCCGCGACAGCGCCGAGCCGACCTGCACGATGACGCCGCGGTCGCGCGGCAGCATGCGCCGCAGCGCCGCGAGCGTGCCGTTCACACAGCCGAGGTAGGTGACCTCCGTCACCCGGCGAAACTCCTCGGCCGTCATCTCCTGCACCGGGGAGAAGACCGACGCCATCGCGTTGTTCACCCACACGTCGATCGGGCCGAGCCGCTCCTCGACGGCGCGCGCGGCCTCCTCGACGGCGGCGGCGTCGGCGACGTCGGCGCGCAGCGCGAGCGCCTGGCCCCCGGCGCGCTCGATCTCCTCGCGCGCGGCCGCGAGCCCGTCGGCGCCGCGCGCGAGCAACCCGACGCGATAGCCGCGCTCGCCGAAGAGCCGCGCCGTCGCCCGGCCGACGCCGGCGCTGGCGCCCGTGATGACGACCACCCGATGCGAGTCCTGCATGCTGCTTCCTCCTGCAGGGCTCCGTGGGGCGCAGGGGCGGGCGTGTCAACGATCACACCCGGGCGGGGCTTCAACCGCTGGATGTTTGCTTTCAACGAACCAATTGAACAAATACGTTGACAAGAGCCGCGGGGGGGGGGGGATTGTGGACCAGCGGGGGGCCGGGG
>DASXVK010000128.1:0-1530 GCA_036504295.1 Polyangia bacterium | reverse complement strand
CGTCGTCGAAGGCCAGGGCCGCCTGCGACCGCGCGCTCGGCCCAGTCACGGCGACGGGCGCCCACGCCGTGGCGTCGCGCTCGGCGGTGTCGCCGAGCGGGACGCCGGCGTAGCCGCCGAAGAGCACGAGCTTCGCGCGCGCGCCGTCGAAGGCCAGGGCGTGGTCGGCGCGCACCGAGGGACCCGCCGCCTGCGGCGTCCAGACGGTGCCGTCGTAGGTCCGCGTGTCGCTCAAGTAGCCGCCGCTGCCCTGGTCCGTGGACCCGCCGTACAGCACGATTCGCTGGCGCGCGGCGTCGTACGCCATGGCGTGCCGCTCGCGCGCCGTGGCGCTGGCGCGCTGCCACCAGGCCGTGCCGTTCCACTCCCACGTGTCGCCGAGCAGGTTGCCCTGCCTGTCGGAGCCGCCGAAGAGCACCGCCACCCGGCGCCCGCTGTCGTACGCGAGGGCGTGGCGGGCGCGGGCCGGCGGGCCGGTGGTCGCGCGCTGCGCCCAGTTGGTGCCGTTCCACTCCCACGTGTCGCCGAACCAGCTGTTGCCGTGGAACGTGCTCCCGCCGAACAGGACCGTCACGCCGCGACTCGCGTCGTAGGCCATGGCGTGGCCGCCGCGCACGGACGGCGCGGTCCCGGGCGCGCGGTTGACCCAGCTCGTGCCGTTCCACTCCCACGTGTCGTTGAGGTAGCTGCCGCCGGTCCCACCGAACACGACGAGCACGCGCCGCGCGCTGTCGTAGGCCGCCGCGTGCAGGCCGCGCGCCGGCGGGCTCTGCGCCGGCGTGCGCAGCTCCCACACCCCGCTCTCGGCACCGAGCGCGGCCGTCCGGCTCGCCGTCGCGCCTTCGTCGCAGCCGGCGGCGCCGCACAGAAGGAGCAGCGCCGCGCCCGCTGCGCGCACCTGCCGCTGCCATACCGAATCGCTGCTTGAGCCTCGCACGCCTGCCCCCTTCGCCGTGAGCGCCATTTCAGGGGCTGGGGATGTGCACGACCGGCGCGCCGGCGTCCCCGCCCCGGGTGCCGAAATAGACGCCGGTCGTCGTCCCCGCCACCACCCCTCCGGCGATGGCCCAGACCCACCACGTGCGGTACCAGGCCACGCGGCGGCCCGGGCGCGACGTGATCCCGGGCTCCTCGGCCGGCTCGCCGCCCACCATGAGCATGAACGACTCGTTCGGCTTGCCGATGGTGTACAGCTCGCCCTCCCGGTCGTCGAGGGCGGCGACGTAGTAGTCGACCCCCTTGCTGCCGCCGAGCCCGCTCAGGAACAGGGCCGGGATCTCGACCGCGCCACCGCCCACGGCGGCCTTGCTCACGGAGTAGGCGCCAGCGCCCGAGAGGCGATAGAAGACCGCGACCTGGTTCACCATGGCGAGCGGGTCGGACTCCAGGGTGACGAGGATGCGCGCGGGCTGGCCGCGGCCGACCGCGCCGGGCGGGGTGTGCGTGATCGCGAGGGGACGCTTGCCCTGCCAGTAGCGACGCGCGGCGGCGTACGCCGCCGCGGTCGAGCGATCCCCGAGGTCCGCCGGC
>DASXVK010000127.1:0-7880 GCA_036504295.1 Polyangia bacterium | reverse complement strand
CCGGGGTGGCCGCGAGCCGGCGCGCGAGCGTGTCGGCGATGGCCTCGGCGGCCTCGGGCTCCATGGCGCCGAGGAACTTGACGGTGAGGTGCATGTTGGCCGGGTTCACCCACGCGACGCGCAGCTCGCGCGGGACCTCCTTGCGCAGCGTCTGCTGCAGCTCCGCGACCGCCCGGATCGTCGGCACCGACAGGTTCACCGCCAGGAACGCTCGGATCTTCGGCATGCTAGGCCTTTCTCGTTCTAGCGCCCCGCCCGCTCACTGATCCTCCGCCTCACCGTCGGCCGCCCGGTACACCATCTCGAGGGCGGCGTACGCCGCGGCGAGCTTGACCATGTCACGCGGGAAGGGGAAAAGGAAGTGGCGGGCGCGCGTCCCGTCCGGCCCGGCGACGGCGACGTGGACGGTGCCGACCGGCTTCTCGGGCGTGCCGCCGGTCGGCCCGGCGATCCCCGACACGGCGACGGCGAAGGTGGCGCCGGCGAGCCGCCGGGCGCCCGCGGCCATCTCGCGCACCGTCGGCTCCGACACCGCGCCGTGGGCGCCGAGCGTCGCGGCGTTGACGCCGAGCACCTGCTGCTTGGCCGCGTTGCTGTAGGTGACGGCGCCCAGGAGCAGGTAGTCGGAGGCGCCGGTGACCTCGGTGACGAGGTGGCCGATGAGGCCGCCGGTGCACGACTCGGCGAGGGCGAGCGTGGCGCCGCGGGCGCGCAGGCGGCGGCCGAGCGCCGCGGGGAACGTGTCGTCGTCGACGCCGTAGACGTGGCGGCCGAGGCGCGCCCGCACCGCGCCGTCGAGCCCGTCGAGCACCGCCGCGGCGGCCGCGGCGGCGGGCCGGTCGACGTAGATCGTGACGTGGTTCTCGGGGAAGGCCGTGCGGTAGTGGACCGTCACCCCGTCGAGGCCAGCGGTGAGCCCCTGCAGCTTGTGGTCGAGCACCGACTCGCGCAGGCCGATGACGTGGAAGGTGCGCGCGACGCGGGCCGCGCCGCCGGCCTGGAACGCGGCGAGGGCGGGCCCGACCTCCTCGGCGAAGATGGCCTTGAGCTCGCGCGGCACGCCCGGGAAGAAGAACCCGCGCGCCCCGCCCGGCAGGTCGAGGGCGAAGCCGGGCGCGAGGCCGACCGAGTTCGTGAGCACGGTGCTGCCCGCCGGCACCTCGGCCTGCTTGAGGTTGTTCGGGGTGGGCGTGGCGTTGGCGGCGGCGTAGCGCGCCGCGAGCTTCGCGAGCGCGCCCGGGTCGCGGGCGAGGCCGGCGCCGCAGACGGCCGCGACCACGGCCACGGTGCGGTCGTCGTCGGTCGGCCCGAGCCCCCCGGTGGCGAGCACGAGGCGGGCGCGGGCGCCGGCCTGGCGCAGCGCCGCCTCGATGTCCGCCGGGTCGTCGCTGCAGGTGGTCATCCAGCGCACCGGGAAGCCGAGCGCGGTCAGGCGGCCGGCCAGCCAGCTCGCGTTGGTGTTGACGATCTGGCCGCCGAGGATCTCGTCGCCGATGGTGAGGATCTCGACCGCGTTACGGTACATTTGCACAGTATCCTAGGAGCCCCGGGTGATCGTGTCAATTCCCTCCGCAGGGGCCCGTCTGCGATGCGTCGGTGCAAGTCGTTGACTTCCCCCTGGAGGCTTCGTATAGTCTCCCTCCAGCCGTCGCCAACTTCCCATGAAGATTCGCTACGCCGCCAAGACCGACGTGGGTTTGAAGCGGACCCACAACGAGGATTACTTCTCGTTGCTGGAGGACGAACAGCTCTTCATGGTCGCCGACGGCATGGGCGGCCACGCCTCGGGCGAGGTGGCCTCGAAGATGGCGGCCGACGCCATCGCCGAGTTCTACCTGCGCACGAAGGACGAGGACGCCACCTGGCCGTACAAGATGGACCGCCAGCTCTCGTACATCGAGAACCGGCTGGTGTGCGGCATCAAGCTCGCGAACTACCGCATCTTCGAGGCCGCGAGCCAGGACATCCGCTTCAAGGGCATGGGCACCACCGTCGTGTCGCTGCTGCTCAACGCGGAGAAGGTCTACATCGCCCACGTCGGTGACAGCCGCTGCTACCGGGTCCGTACGGGCAAGATCGACCAGATGACCCGCGACCACTCCCTCCTCGAAGACTACATGGACGCCAAGCCGGACATGACCGAGGAGGAGAAGCGGAACTTCCCGCACAAGAACGTCATCACGCGCGCCCTCGGGATGCGCGACACGGTGCAGGTCGACATCAAGCGCGAGCCGATCCAGGACGGCGACTTCTTCGTCCTGTGCTCGGACGGGCTCTCGGGCATGGTGCGCGACCCGCAGATCCTCGAGATCGTCTCGACCGCGCCGGACCTCGAGGCGGCGGTGGGCGGCCTCATCGAGGCGGCGAACCGCGCCGGCGGCGTCGACAACATCACGGCGCTCGTCCTGCAGTGCTCGAACGGCTGAGGCCGTCGCGCGCTCAGGCCGGCTTCAGCCGCACCGCGAAGGTCGCGCCGCCGCCGGGCGGCGTGTCGACGAGCTCGAGGGCGGCCTCGAAGCTCTCGCACAGCGAGCGGCTGGTCGCGAGGCCGAGGCCGGTGCCCTGGCCCGGCTCCTTGGTGGTGAAGAAGGGGTCGAAGATCTGCTCGCGCAGGTCCGGCGGCACGCCGGGCCCGCTGTCGGCCACCTCGACCACCACCGCGTCGCCGTCGCGGCGCGCGCGGCAGGTCACGCGGCCCTGGCCGGCGACGGCGTCGGCGGCGTTGAGCAGCAGGTTGACGAGCACCTGGGTGAGCCGCCCGGGTGAGGCGACCACCGGCGGCAGGTCGGCCGGCATCTCGCAGGCGAGCGCGACGTCCTGGAAGCGGCGCTGCGGCCGCATCAGCGCGAGCGCGGCCGCGGCCACCTCGCGCACATCGACGGGCAGGGCGCGCTCGGGGGCCGGGCGCGAGTAGGTGAGCAGGTCCTGCATGATGCGGTGGATGCGCTCGATCTCGCGGTGCAGCCGGTCGAGGACGTCGCGGGTCAGCGCCGGGTCGGGCGGCGGGTCGCCGCGCAGGATCTCGACGTAGCCGAGCATCGCCGAGAGCGGGTTGCCGATCTCGTGCGCGAGCCCGGCCGCGAGGCGGCCGACCGAGGCCAGCCGCTCGGCCCGCACGAGCTGCTCGCGCGAGGCGCGCAGCTCGTGGCCGCGGGTCTCGAGCTCCGCGACCTTGTCGGCGAGGGCGGCGGTCATGCGGTTGAACGAGGCCGCCAGGCTGCCGATCTCGCCCGGCCCGTCCTCGGCGACGCGCACGCTGCGCTCGCCCCGGGCGATGCCGTCGGCGGCCTGCTCGAGGGCGGCGATGGGGCGCACGATCATGCGGCCGAGCAGGAACCCGCCGAGGAGCAGCAGGACGCCGCCGTCGAACAGGCCGAGGCCGAGCAGGAGGCGCCGCGAGCGCGCCTCGGCCGCGCCGACCGCCGCGTCGAGGCTGACGCTGAGCCGCAGCGCGCCCTCGAGCCCGGCGGGGCCGCGCAGGGGCAGGTAGGCGCGCAGCTCCGTCCCGGGGCCGCCCGCGTCGCCGGCGCCGCGCGCCACGCGCTCGAGGCGCTCGACCCCGCCGAGGGCGGTCGCGAGCCCGGCCGCGTCGCGCGGCGGCGCCGCGGGCCCGGCGGCCGCGGCGGCGCCGCTGCGCTCGCCGGCGATGAGGGCCCGGCCGTCGCGGTCGACGACGAGGACGCTGCGGAACGCCCCGCCGCGCACGAGGCTGCGCGCGACGGTGCCGAGCCGGCCCGTGTGCACGTCGTCGGCCAGCGTGCGCGCCGGGTCCCGGGCGGCGCCGAGCGCGCCCGCGGCCGCGCGCGCGAGGGTCGCCAGCGACTCGTCCTCGTACGCCGCGAAGCTCTGCTGGGTGACGAGCTGCGACAGCACCCCCGCCGAGACGACCATGAGCAGCGCCACGGCGCTCAGGGCGACGAGGAGCTGAGCCCGGAGGCCAAGGCGGACGCGGGGCATGGGTGCGAGTCTAGCGCAAGTCCCGCGCTCGGCGGAGGTCGCGGGTGTCCAGAGCTTACTCGCCGTACATCTCGGTGATCAACCGCCGCACGGCGGCCGCTTCGTCGTCGGACAGCCGCCCGATTCGTCGTCCCAGCCGCGCCTTGCTGATGGTGCGAATCTGGTCGACGGCGATCTCGGCGGCCTGCCGGCCGCACCGAACCTGCATCCGAGAGCGCCACGCGGGATGAAGCTGGGTGGTCAGCGGGCACACGGTCACGGTCTCGAGCCGGGCGTTCAGGGCGTCCAGGCTGACGATCACGACGGGCCGGGTCTTGGCCATCTCCGCGCCTTGGGTGGGGTCCAACGACGCCCAGCGCATCTCGTAGCGCTTCAAGGTGATCGCCTCCGCGGCGACTTGACGCGATACCGCGCCGGCCGCTCGGCTGCCCGTCGGGCCTCCCCCGGCGCCCACGGGATGGCGTCCATCCCGTCGGCCGTCGCGTCATCCCAAGCGCTCCAGTCCTCGCCGGCGGCGGCCATCTGGCGGGCCGTCTCCTCCCACGAGAGCTGCGGCGCCGCCGCGCCGGTCGCGCGCAGCAAGAGACCCTGCGCGTGTTCCTCCATCAGCACGACCGCGCCGATGCGATATCGGCGCAAGACCTCTGCGGGGAGGCGCACCCCGCGCGAATTGCCGATGCGGGTGACCTTCAGCTCTCTGGTGCGCATGTAATTACGGTAATTACATGCGGCTTCAAGTCAACCCTTCCCCATCGCGCCGCTCCGTCCGGCGCCCGGGCGGTGTGCTATCGTGGGACGATGCTCGCCCGTGAGCTGGTGCAGGAACGCTTGCGGCGGCTGTGCCTCGGCGAGGGCGCCGGGGCCCTGGCGGCGCTCCGCGAGCTCGTCGTCCCGCAGGCGCGTGAGATCGCCACCATCTTCTACCGCGAGCTCATGGAGGTGCCCGAGAGCGCGCCCTTCCTGAGCCAGGAGCTGGTCACGACGCGGCTGATCGGCACCCTCGCGGAGTGGCTCGGGCGCCTGGTCGAGGTGGCCTCACCGGCGCAGGTCGCGAGCTTCGTGCAGCCGACGGCGGTGACCGCCAGCGCGGGGGTCGTGGTCCACGACGGGCACCCCGACTACCAGCGCACGCTGGGCCGGGCCCAGGAGGCGCTGGCCACGGCCACGGCGCAGGGCGGCGACCGCTGCGTGATCGGCGGGCCGCCGGGGTGGGCCCGCTCGTGACGTGACTCGAGCGCGGCGTTCCGGTCGCGGGGCCTTGTGCCGGACGGCCGTAGTGTCCCCCGCGGTGATCGAGGCGAGCCCGCGATCACGTCACGAGTCCGGCCGTACGCCTCACTCCCCGACCTGCCGCACGAAGATCTCCCCCGCGATCTCCTCATCCAGCGCCAGGGTCGTCTCGCCGAGCTCGATGACGTAGGAGGGCTGCTTCTGGTGCAGGCGGAGGAGGCTGCCGGGGACGAGGCCGACCGCGGCGAGGCGGTCGAGGCGCTTGTGGGAGCGCGGGGCCATGAAGGCGACGCGGGCGCGGGCGCCGACCGGCGCCTCGCGCAGGCTCATGATCACCGGGTGCACCAGGCGGTCGCGGCCGGCGCAGCACGGGCCCGGCGGGATCGCCTCGCCGTTGACGCCCACCGGCGGGTGGCCGAGCAGGGTGCAGACCGCGTCGGTCACCTCGGGCAGCAGGATGTGCTCGAACTCGCAGGCCTGCTCGTGCGCGGTCGCCGGCTCGAGGGCGAAGAGGTCGTTGAGCAGGCGCTCGGCCAGGCGGTGGCGGCGCACGACCAGGCGCGCCTCGGCCTCGCCCGCCGGCGTGAGGCGCAGCTCCCCGTCGCGGCGCGTGAGCAGCCCCGCCGCGGCCGCCTCGGCGACGGCCCCCGCGACCGGCGCGCCCGAGAGGTGCGCGGCGTCGGTGGCGCCGAGGGCGTCGGCGGCGCCCTGCACCGCGTCCTCGCGGACCACGCCGCGCTCGGCCATGCCGGCCACGAGCTCGAGCAGCTCCTCGAGACGCTGCGAGCGGCCGCGCGGCATCAGCGCGCCCCCGCGAGCCGCCGCGCGGCGCCCATCCGCCGCAGGCCCCAGAAGAGCGCGCCGAGCGCGCCCAGGCCGAGGCCGACCAGGGCGAGGGCGCCGGGCAGCTCCCGCGTGGCCGGCCACAGCCGCATGAGGCGCGCGACCACGCCGCCGACGAGGAACGCCACCGGGAAGATGAACAGGAACATGGCCACGGCCACCTTGAGCCCCCGCTCCTTGGCGATCACGATGACGTTCGCGACGCAGGGGATGAAGAGCGTGATCGTGGTCATCGCGACCACGATCTGGACGGTGTCGAGCGCGCCGCCGCGGGCGAGGTCGAAGAGCTTGGTGGCGCCGAAGTCGCGCCGCAGGAAGCCGATGAGGAAGGCCTCGGCGGCCTCGCGCGGCAGGCCGAGCCACCCGGTCACGATCGGCTCGCCGGCGCGCTGGATGGCGCCGAGGGCGTGGCTGCGGTCGAGGGTGAAGAGGATGAGCGTGCCGACGATGAAGAGCGGCACCGCCTCCTTGAGGTACCAGAGGATGCGCGCGCCGGTCTTCTGCAGGATGTTGCCGAGCTGGGGCCGGCGGATGGGCGGGATCTCGAGGATGAAGTCGCTCGCCTCCCCGGGCACGAGCCGCGCCGCGAGGTAGCCGACGAGGAGCATGGTGCCGGTGACCGCCCCCGCCCACCACAGCGCCGCCGCCGGGCCGACGCTCGCGAGCATGCCGAGGACCACGCCGAGCTGCGCCGAGCAGGGCACCCCGAGCGCGAGCAGCAGCGTGACGAGCAGGCGCTCCTTGCGGGTCTCGAGGATGCGCGTCGTCAGCGTCGCCATCGTGTCGCAGCCGAGGCCGAGGATCATCGGCAGCACGGCCTTGCCGTTGAGGCCGAGGGGCTTGAAGAGGCGGTTCACCATCACGGCGAGCCGCGGCAGGTAGCCCGAGTCCTCCATCAGCGAGAAGACGAGGAAGAACATGAACACGATCGGCAGGATGATGGCGATGGCGTAGGTGAGCGCCATCGTGAGCACGCCGTAGGGCCCGACGAGGAGGTCGCGGCCGAAGGCCCACGGCAGGTGATCCGACGCGAGGCGGAAGAGGCCGCGGTTGAGCACGCCGCTCCAGGCGCGGACCTCGAGGGTGCCGGGGCCGCGCACGAGCGCCTCGTGGGCGCCGGGGCCGAGCGCCCGCACCTGCTCGACGCGCGCGCCGTCGCGGGCGTAGAAGGCCGGCGCGGCGGTGAGCGGGGCCAGGCGCCCGCCGTCGCCCGGCGCGGCGAGCGTCACCGTGACGCGGGTCGCGCCCGCGGCGGCCGCGGCGGGCGTGAGCGTGAGGCGCACGGCGCTGCCGACGCCGCGCACTGGCGCGACCGTGCCCGCGCCGACGTCGAGGGTGGCGGCGGCGAGCGGCTTGCCGAAGAGATCCTCCTCGAGGAGCTTGACCGCGGTGCCGGCGCCGAAGACGCCGACGACCTGGTAGACGAGCACGAGGATGCCGGCGAGGATCGGGACGCCCCAGACGCGGTGCATCGCGAGCGCGCCGAAGCGCCGCGCGAGCGCGCGCTCGCGCGCCGGCGAGAGCGCGGCGCAGAGCGCCCGGCCGCCCAGGGCGAGGGGCAGGTAGGCGTGGACCGCGGCCCGCGGCGCGCCGGCCCGGCCGAGGATGAGGCCGAGCACGAGGAACACGAGGTACGCGCCCGCGAACGACGCGAGGAGGCGGACGACCGCCGCGGCGGTGCGCGCCGGGCGGAGCGCCGCGATGAAGGCGGCGGCGAAGACCGCCGGCGCCAGGGCGAGCGGCGCGACGTGCCAGCCGCGCCAGAGGTCCGGCGAGCAGAGGCGCGCGAGCAGCGTGAGGGTGGTCACGGCGCCGAGCGGGCCCTCGCCGGCGCGCCCGCCGGCGCCGTC
>DASXVK010000126.1:0-19176 GCA_036504295.1 Polyangia bacterium | reverse complement strand
CGGCGCGGGCGCGGGCGGCCGGGGGGCGTCGTCGGCCGGGGGCGGCGGCGCCGCGGGGCGCACGCAGGAGCCCTGCATGAGCAGCGCGCTGGCGAGCGCGGCCCGGCAGAGCCACGCGGCACGTACCCGCGGCTCGCCGGGCGGTCTCACGGTGAGCACCATTTTCGGGGGTTCGATGTCGTGCGGCGCACCCCCGGTACAGCCTTGCGGTACGCCCGGGCGGTCGGCCGATCGCCGCCGCCTGGCCCGTCACCGCGCCGTGGACCAGTAGTCCAGCTTCTCGTCGCGCCGCAGCGCGCGCATCATGCCGTAGGCGCGCGCGTGCGCCCCGAGCAGCACGAGGGCGCTGGAGGCCGCCAGCAGCTTGGGCTTGAGCCCCGGCTGGGCCAGCCACGTGCCCATCAGCGCGACGGCGCTCGCACCCCGCCAGCGGTACTCTCCGCCGAGCGCGCCGTCGCGCAGCTTGACGCGGACGCCGGCCCGGGTGAGGTGGGCGTAGTAGTCTCGGTATCGCCTCGTCGACACCTCCTGGCGCGTGCGCCGCGTGATCTCGGACCGCAGATCCGTCGGCGTGCGAAACAGGACCGTCGCGCTCGGGTCGGTGGCGAACCAGCCGTCGAGCCGTGCCGACACGAACATGTCCTCGGCGAGCTGCAGCGCCGGGAACGCGATCTGCCGCAAGACGTCGAGGCGAATGCCGTAGCACATGCCCGAGATCCGGTTGCTCCTGACGCCCGCGGCCAGCCGGTCGACGGCCCGGTACATCTCCGCGACCACGTCGGTCCGCGCGTTGCGCACGACGTCCGGACGCACCCTCGCGCCGACGGCACAGAGCTCGGGGCGGGCGCGGAGATTTCGCAGCAGGCGCCGCAGGACGTCGCGATCGGCGAACTCACAATCGGCGTCGAGGAACACGACGAAGGGCGCCGCGCGCCGGGCGTCGACCTCCTCGAGGAACCGGATCGCCTGCTGGATGGCGACGGTCTTGCCCTTGGTCGCCACGGGCAGCAACACGATCCGGTGCGGAAACCGCGCGGCGAGCCCGCGCACGACCGGCTCGGTCCGATCGCTGCACGCGTTGGCGACCACGACCACCCGCGTGGCGAAGCCGGCCGGCACCCTCTGCTGCAGCACGCTCTCGACGGCGTTGCCGATGCACTCCTCCTCGTCGTGCGCCATGATGGCAACGGGCAGGACGCACAGCCCCGCGGCAACTCCGACCATCGCGTGTCTCAGCAGCGAGGCGACGGAATCGGCCTGGGACTCCGTCCGGGTGCCGGGGCCCCGGAAACGCGCCGTGCGGACATGGCTCTCCGCCACGGCGCGCGAACGCCGCCGGTTCGCAACTACTGCTCCCACTATTCCGCCTCCGCCCGATGCCTCTCGCGCACGCGCAGCGCCGGACCACGGGCGAGCCGCCATCACGGCGCGCTCACGTACGCGCGGCGGTGAGATGCAGCGGACGAAGCGGAGTGTTCGAAGGCCCGAAGCTCGTCGCTGCCAGGGGGGAATTAACAGGAAGGCGGGAAGCCGGGCAGGTCGGAGGGCTCGACGTTGGATGACGCGAGTCGCGCACCAGCGCGGCGCAATCGGTGCTTCTCGCGCGAGCGACTCTACTGCTTCATCGCGAACGCCACGAAGAACCGCCCCGCCTGCTCGATCACCCACAGCGACTGCGGCTCGGCGCAGGGCTCGCGCGGGGACCACATGTGCACCGTCAGGACGGGCGCCCCGGGGATTCCGTCGGGGTCGATCACGGCGCCGCCCACCTCGAACCCCGCCGGGAACTGCTCGAGCAGCTTCGGCAGCGCGGCGCGCACGCGCGCGACCTCCTGCGCGCACGCGGCGCGGCGCGGCGCCGGCGCCTGGGCGCACTGCGCCGGGCCGAGGAGGTGCCGCGCGGCCGCGGCCGCGTCGCGGCGCCCGGCCGCCTCCAGGAACGCGATCGCCACGTCCGCGGCCGCTTTCTCCTTGCCGCCGGCGGGACGCTGCACCTCCGCCGCCGTCGGCCGCGCGTCCACCGCCGGAGAGAGCGTGGCCGG
Organism: Polyangia bacterium; assembly: GCA_036504295.1. Lineage (GTDB taxonomy): Bacteria > Myxococcota_A > Polyangia > JACRCY01 > JACRCY01 > DASXVK01. The sequence continues at coordinate 17,134 of DASXVK010000126.1, read as the reverse complement.
GACCTTCGCTGCGACGGTGATCGAGTCGCAGACGGGGCGCAGGGCGTCCAGGCGCGGGGCGTCGACCCCGTCGAGACGGATGGTGCACTCGACGTACTCGGGGGCGCTCGCGCCGGCGACGAAGGCGCGGCGGGCTTCGACGGAACGCCGCGGGCCCTTCGCGTGCTCGCTGATGAGCCACTCGCCGTCCCCCCTGGCCCCCTCGGCCCGGGCCGCCACGCGGGCAAGGCAGGCGCGCCCCAGGGTGTCGCCCGGGCAGTGGCGGGCTGCGATCGTGAGGCCGCTGAGAACCTGCGCGGGCCGCGGCCACCGGCACGTCCGGAGGCGTACGGCGTCGTCTTCGACTCGGGTGCCCCAGGCGGCGGGCACGGCGAGGCTCACGGCGATGGCGCGGCCGCGGAACGGCGCGACCGCATAGATCCGGCGCTCGAGCCCGGCCGCCGGTGCGGGCCGCGACGACGCCGGCGCGGGCGGCGCCGCCGGCGCGCTCGCCGGCGGCGCAGGCGGAGACGCAGGCGGAGGCGCCGGCAGAGCGGCCGCCGGCGCCGGGCGCGGGCTCGCGCCGCAGCCAGCGAGGACGAGCGTGAGGACGGCGATGCGTCCAGTCATGGACGCAGACTATCGGCCGATCGACGACCGGAGACAAGCGCGCGGCCCCGAGCCGGCGACTCGCGCCCTGACGCCGCGCGCCACGGCCATTGCCACGGAGTCCGTGTAACACTAAAATTGTGGCGATGAGGAACATCACCATCACAGTCGAGGAAGAGGTGGCGCGCTGGGCGCGGGTCTGGGCCGCGGAGCACGAGTCCAGCGTCTCCCGCCTGGTCGGAGAGCTCCTGCGCCAACGCATGGAGGAGGAGGCCGGCTACGAGGCGGCGATGAAGCAGTACCTGGCGAGCCGCGCCGTCAGGCTCAAGCGCGCCGGCTCGTACCCGCGACGCGAGGAGCTCCATGAACGACAGCGTGTTCGTTGACACGAATGTCCTCGTGTACGCACGGGACGCGTCGGAGAAGAAGAAGCAGCCACGGGCCGAGGCGTGGATGAGGGCGCTGTGGCGTGACCGTCGGGGGCGCGTCAGTATCCAGGTGCTCCAGGAGTTCTATGCCACGGTCACGGTGAAGCTGAGACCCGGGATGCCCCCGGAGATCGCCCGGAGGGAGGTCCGCAGTCTCATGGCGTGGCGACCCGTGGTGCTCGATGGCGGCGTGGTCGAAGGCGCCTGGAGGGTGCAGGATCGTCTCAACTTCTCCTGGTGGGACGCACTGATCGTCGCCGCCGCCCAACGCGCGAACTGCGGCTACTTGCTCACGGAGGACCTGCAAGATGGTCAGGACCTCGACGGTCTTGTGGTCGTCAACCCCTTCCTGCGTGAGCCGGAGGCCATCCTGAGCTGAGCAGCGCTGCTCGCGTCGTGGCGCGCGGTCAGGGACCTACTCGCGCACCAGCAGCACCAGCCCCTCGATGTGGTAGGTCTGCGGGAACATGTCGACGGGCACCGCGGCGGCGACGGCGTAGCCGCGCCCCCGCAGCGCCTTGACGTCGCGGGCGAGGGTGGCGGGATCGCAGCTCACGTAGACGATGCGCCGGGGCCCGAGGGCGGCGAGCGCGGCCGGGAGTTCCTTCGCGCCCTGGCGCGGCGGATCCATGATCGCGACGTCGGCGGGCCGGCCCTCGGCGGCGAGCCGGCCGCAGACGCGCACGGCGTCGCCGGCGCGGGTCTCGACGCGGACCATTGCGCCGGCGGCGGCGGCGGCGCGCTCGAGCAGCGCCAGCGCCGGCCCGGCCTCCTCGACGGCGAGGGTGCTCCCGGCCCGGGCGGCGAGCGCGAAGGTGAAGTTCCCCGCGCCGGCATAGAGGTCGAGCGCGGCGTCGTGCGGGCGGGGGGCGAGGAGCTCGACGGCGAGGCCGACCAGCAGCGCGCTCACCGCCGGGTTCGCCTGGGCGAAGAGGTCGGGCCGGAGCAGGAGGCGCACCCCGGGCGCGTGCGGCGCGGCCGTGGCGACGACCGGGTCGCCGACCAGGCGCGGCGCGCCGCCCGCGGCGACGACGACCACGCCCCGCAGCCCCGGCACCCCCGCGAGCAGCGCGTCGGCCGCGGCGAGCGGGGCCGCCCCGGCGGCGCCCTCGAGGAACAGCGCCGCTGCCCCGGCCCCGTCGTCGCCGACGCAGAGGTGCAGGTCGCGCAGCCCGGCCACGGGCCGCGCGCGGAGCGCCGCCGCCGTCGCGAGCGCCAGCTCCTCGAGCGGCGGCACGAGCACCGGGCACTCGGCGAGGTCGACGACGTCGTTCGAGCGCCAGCCGCAGAAGCCGATCCGCCGCCCCTGCACGCGCAGGCGGCAGCGCGACCGGTAGGCCAGGTCGGCGGCCGCGGCGACGATGGCGCGCGCGTCGGGGATCTCCTCGCGGCGCACGCCGCCGAGGCGCCGCAGGCCGTCGTAGAACGCGGCCTCCTTGGCCCGGCGCTGGGCCTCGGCGCCCACGTGCTGGAGCTGGCACCCGCCGCACTGGCCGGCGTGGCGGCAGCGGGGCGCCACCCGGTCCCCCCCCGGCTCGTGCACCGCCAGGACGCGCGCGCGCGCGAACTGCGGCCGCTCCTGCGTGAGCGCGATCGCGACGAGGTCGCCGGGCGCGGTGCCGGCCACGAACACCTTCTTGCCCGAGGGCAGGGTGGCGACGCCCTCGCCGCCATAGGCGAGGCTCTCGATGCGGACCGTGAGGGGAGGCGTGCTGCTCATGGGGTCGAGTTCGATCGTGTATTATGAGTCCCATGACGGCCCCTGCAATCACGGTGTGCGGCGCGGGCCGCGTGGTGGACCCGGCGGTCGCGGCGCTCGCCCGCGAGGTGGGCGCGGCCATCGTGCGCTCCGGCTGCACCCTCGTCTGCGGCGGCATGGACGGCGTGATGCACGCCGCCTGCATGGGCGCCGTCGAGGCGCGCACCCTCGCCGGCGGACACGGCGGGCTCATCGTCGGGATCACCCCGACGGCCTGCAAGGCCGACGCGAACCCCTACTGCGACGTCGTCATCCCGACCGGCCTCGGGGTGGCCCGCAACTCGCTCGTGGTGCTCGCGGGCGACGCCGTCATCCTCGTCGGCGGCGGCGCGGGCACGCTCAGCGAGGCCGCGTTCGCCTGGCAGCTCGGCCGGCCCATCGTCGCCCTCGTCCCGTCGGGCGGCTGGGCCGCGTCGCTCGCCGGCCAGAGCATCGACGACCGCCGGGCCGACTGGATCGTCGCGGCGCAGTCGCCGGCCGAGGCCGTGGCCCGCGCGCTCGAGCTCGTGCACGCGGCCGCGGCCCACCTGTAGCAGCTCAGGGCAGCAGCGGCCGGTACACCCCGTCGAGATACTGCGCGGCCATCCGGCGCGCCGAGTAGCGCGCCTCGACGTGGGCGGCGGCGCGCGCGCCCAGGCGGCGGGCGCCGGCCGGGTCGCGCACCAGCCCACCGAGCGCCGCGGCGAGGGCGGCCGCGTCCTCCGACGGCACCAGCAGGCCGGCCCGGCCCTGGTCGAGCGCCTGCGGGATCGCGCCGACCGCCGAGGCCACGATCGGCACGCCGAGCGCGGCCGCCTCGAGCACCACCAGCGGCAGCCCCTCACGCAGGGACGGGTGCGCCAGCGCGGTCAGCGCCGGGTAGACGTCGGGCAGGTCGGCGCGCGCGCCGAGGAGGTGCACGCGCGGGCGGAGGCCGGCCGACGCGACGGCGGCCTCGATGGCGCCGCGCAGCGGGCCGTCGCCCGCGACCACCAGGTGCGGCGGCGGCGCGTCGCCGTGGTCGAGCCGGCGCAGCGCCTCGAGCATCACCGCGTGCCCCTTCTCCGGCGCCAGGCGGCCCACCATGCCGATGAGCGGCGTCGCGGCCGGCAGGCCCAGCTCGTCGCGCAGCCGGCGATCCGGGTGCACGCGCGCGCGCAGCCCGTCGATGTCGATGCCGTTGTCGATCTGCCGCAGCCGCGGCGCGCTCACGAAGGGCGCCGCGCGCTCGCGGATCTCCGGCGACACCGCGACGACCGCGCCGCACAGGCGCAGCACGCGGTAGTTGAACCACTCGTAGAAGCGCACCCGCTTCGACTCGCCGGTGTCGCCGTGCAGGTTCGCGACGATCGGCACGCGGGCGAACGCGGCCGCGGTGAAGCCCATGACCGTCGTCTTGTAGTCGTGGGTGTGGACGAGGTCGCAGCGCTCGCTGCGGATCAGCGCCGCCATGCGCAGGACGGCCAGCGGATCCACCCGGCCCGCGACGTGGATGGGGATGGTCGTGAGACCCTCGGCCAGCGCCCGGTCGCGCAGCGCGGTCGAGGGGTTCCGGCGGTCGTGCAGCGGCGCGATGATCGGCTCGTGGCCCGCGCGGCGCGTCTCCCGCGCGAGCGCCAGGATCACGCCTTCGGCGCCGTACATCCCGCAGCTCGACCGCAGGTGGAGGATCCGCACGCTCACCTCACCGCCGCCCGCGCACCCGGGCGACGAGCCTGGCGCCCAGGCTGCGCGCCTCGGGCTCCGCCACGAGGGCGAAGAGGCCGTACGCCACCACGCCGAGCCCGATCCGCGCGACCAGCTGCAGCAGGTGCTGTCCGAAGCTGCCGCCCGTGGCGGGCGCGGTGCGCACGAGCGAGACGAGGAGCCCCATGCCGGCCGACGCCGCGGCATAGAGCGCGAGCCGCGGCAGGGCGAGGTCGACCGCGAAGGCCCGGCGCGAGAAGAGCGCCAGCCCGAGGACGGTGAGGAGCATGCCGAGCATCGTCCCGACCGCCGACCCGTCGATGCCGAAGCGCGGCACGAGGAGCAGGTTGAGCCCGATGTTGACGACGGCGCCGGCGAGGGCGATGAGGGCCATGAGGCGCGTCTGCTTCGCCAGGAAGAGGCCGGCGGCGAGGAACATGCGGCTGCCGAGGATGAGGAAGGCCGCGATCAGCACCGGCAGCACCGACTGCGCCTCGCGGTACTTGGCCGAGGCGAAGACGACGATGATGTCCTCGCGCACCGCCCACAGCCCGGCGATGACCGGCAGGGCCAGCAGGTAGTAGAGGCGCGTGCCGCGGGCCAGGAAGGCGCGCGCCGCCTCCCGGCCGTCGCGCTCGTAGAGGTTCGTGTACATGGGCACGACGGCCATGTCGACCGGGAACGTGTACAGGCTCGCGATCTGCCACGCGAGGCTGTAGGCGGCGGTGTAGAAGCCGAGCTGCCGCTCGCTCCAGAAGATCTCGATGATGAAGCGGTCGCCCATGCCGAGCAGGATGGCCGAGAACTCGAAGAGGATGAGCGGCGCGCCGAACCACACCCCTTCGCGCACGAGCGACCAGTCGAAGTCGCGCGTGCGCAGCGACATGCCGGCGAACGAGGCGCGCAGCGCCACCGCGACGACGAGCAGCTCGGCGACGAGGAGGCCGAGGTAGAAGCCCGAGAGCCGCAGCGCGAGGGGCATGACCGCGAGCACGAGCAGCGCGGCCAGCGCGAGGCCGAGGACGGCGTTGCCGATCGAGACGAGCGCGTAGGTGGTCGAGCGCTCGCGGGCGCGCAGGAAGTTCTGCGCGAACGAGAACAGCGCCCGCGTCGGGATGAGGAACGCCGCGACGCCGAGCGGCCAGACGAGCCGCGGCGGCAGGTGCTGCCGCAGGCCGACCGCGACCCCGACGCACAGGACCGTCGCCGCCGTGCCCAGGCCGAGCGCGGTGAAGAAGTACGTCGCCGAGAAACGGTCGCGCTGCGCGTCGTCGCGGTCGTAGACCGGCCACAAGCGGATGATCGAGTTCTGCAGGCCGAGCTTCGCCGCGGCCACCCCGGCGAGGAGGATGACCTGGATGAGGCCCATGGCCCCGTAGTCCTCGACCTCGAGCTTGCGGGTGAAGAGCGGGTACGAGACCAGCCCGCACAGGATCGACACGACGCTGGCGCTGGCGTAGTGGCCGACGCGCTTGAGGAGATTCCCGGCTCCGCCCATCTTTGCAGCCGCATGGTACCCGACGGCGGCAGCGCCGTCACGCGCGCTCCCCACCGCTACGCGCCGCTCGCGCCGGGCATCCAGTCACCGTGGAGGCGACTCACATGTCGGGCGACCGTCGCCGGATCAGCGTCATCGTCGTCACCTATCGGCGCGACGCCTGTCTCGTGCACACCATCGCGTGCGTGCGCCGCGATCTCGGTCCCGGCGACGAGCTGATCGTCGTCGACCAGGTCCCGGACCACACCGCCGAGGTCCTGGCCGCGCTCGAGGACGCCGCGGGCGATCCGCGCTGCCGCGTCCTCGTGCTCGACGTGGCCTCGACGACGCTCGCCCGCAACGTGGGCGGCCTGCGCGCCGCCGGCGAGGTGCTGCTGTACCTCGACGACGACGTCGACTTCGCCCCGGGGCTCCTCGACGGTCACCGCGCGTGCTACGACGACCCGACCGTCGCCGGCGTCGCCGGGAGGGTCCGCGTCGGCGGGCGCATGGAGTTCGATCCCGTGCGGCCCTACGTCCGCTCGGGCATCGGCTGCCACATGTCGTTCCGGCGCCGTGCCTTCCTGCAGGTCGGCGGCTTCGACACGAACCTGATCGGCAACTTCTGGCTCGAGGAGTACGAGTTCTCGGAGCGCGTGCGCCGCGAGGTCGGCCGGATCGCCGTGGGCCGCTCCTGCCTGATCGACCACCTCGAGGAGCCGAGCGGCGGCCAGGGCAACCGGCGCCGCCCGACGCTCGAGACCCACGTGCAGTGGTACTACTTCGCGTACCACAACCTCTTCTACTGGGCGCTCAAGCGGCCCATGCCGCAGCTCGTCACCGAGCTGCCGCGCCACCTGGCGTCGCGGATCCTCGGCTGGACCCGGCCGCCGCGCTGGGTCGGCCTCACGCGGGAGTTCTACGCGCACGCGGTGGCCGCCGCGGCCCGCGACGCGGTGCGCACGGCGCGCCATGCCTGCCCGGCGCCCTACTGGCCGGAGCCGGGCCTGATCGTCCGCGAGCTCCTGCCGCGCGGCGCCACGCCGCCGCGGCTCAAGGGCCTCGAGGCCTGAGCACAAGGCCATTCAGATAGGACTCGGAGTAGGGAAACCGCCAAGGCGCCAAGGCAGCCGGCTCGAGAGCACGTTGGCGCCTCACGAGCAAGTCGGCTGAAGCAGGGGGACGGATCTGGGTTGGGTTGCGCTGAGCCGCCCGTGCCTTGGCGTCTTGGCGGTTCAAGTTCTTATCTGAACGCCCTTGGCCTAAGCCTCGACGAGCACCATCCCGACCAGGTTGTGCTTGGCCAGGCGGCCGATCGCCTTCTGGACCTGCGACCGGGTCGAGACCCCGCTGCGGCACACCAGCACGACGCCCTCGACGAGGTCCTGGACGATGTTCATGTCCGCGGCCACGAGCGCCCCGGGCGTGTCGATGACGACGAAGTCGTAGTAGAGCCGCAGGTCGCGGACGAGCCCGGTGAACTGCTCGCTGCCGAGCATCGCCGCCGGGTTCTCGGCCGGCCGGCCGCACGGCAGGAAGAAGAAGTTGCTGGCGAGCTCGTACAGCTCCCACGGCGACTCGGCGTCGCGCCGGCGCCGCCGGAGCTGGTCGGTCAGGCCCAGCGGCACCTCGAGGCCAAAGAGCGAGCCGAGCGCGGGCGCCCGCAGGTTCGCCTCGAGCAGCACGACCCGGGCCCGCTGCCCCTCGGCCAGCGAGAGCGCCAGGTTCGCGGCGGCCACCGACTTGCCCTCGCCCTGGCTGGCCGAGGTGATGGCGAGCACGCGGGGATCGCCGTTCTCCTTCAGCTTGAACTTGAGCAGGCGCCACTGCGCGGCGGCGCCGGAGTCGGGCGCGTGAACGAGCGCGATGCTGCGGTCCGGGCTGACCCCCCCCGCGGCGCGGTGCACGAACGGGGAGGGCGCCGCGAGCTGCAGGGGCGCCTCGACCGGCGCGACGAACCCCGACGGGTGCGGGGCGCGGTAGCCCTGGCCGTTGCCGTTGCGCGGCATGGCCGTCCCGTTGAGCGGCGTCTCCTCGTAGTCGCCGTCGGGCTCGCCCATGTCGACGTACTCGACGGTGGGGCGCGCGACGCGCGGATCGGTCATCGGCGATGGCCGGCGCGGCTCGGCCCCGGCGCGGGGGTCGGGGGCGCCCGGGCCGCTGTGCGGCAGCCGCGGCAACGTGGTGTTGTCCGGCCGCTTCCACAGCGGCGGCTGGTCGCTGATGATGGTGGCGGCCTCCTCGAACTTCGGCCGCCGCCCGCGTTTCGTGTCGTCGGTCATGCCTTGGCCCGTCGCTGCTCGCGGGGCACCTGCGCCAGGAGCGGCAGGTTCAACCCCAGGAGATCGTCCTCGCCGTAGATGCGCGGATCGAGCAGCACGCGCGCGCCGACCGCGGCCAGGCCCATCATCAGGCCGAGGACGGCGCCGAGCATGACGATCTTGCGCCGGCTCGGCCGCACCACCTTCTCCGGCAGGTACGCCGGGTCGACGATCCGGAACGTCGCCTGCTCCTGCCGCGCCTCCATGGTCGCCTTGACGCCCGCCTGGAGCTGGCGATCGGAGAGCGCGGCGCTGCGCGCCTTCGCGATCTCGTAGGCCTGGACCAGCCGGCTGTACTCCGTCTCGAGGCGCTCCGTGGTGTCCACCTCGGGGGCGCCCTTGCCCTTGTCGGGCGCCTTGTCGCCGCCGTCGTCGATCTTCTTGGCCTTCGGCGTCAGGCGGGCGATCTCGGCGTCGAGCCGGCCGATCTCGCCCCTGAGGCGCACGCTCTCCGGGTCGCTGCCGCCGAGCCGGCGCTCCGCGTTGGCCATGCCCTGCAGGCGCGCGAGCCGCGCCTTGGCGCTCACGACGTCGGGGTAGTCGTCGGAGAAGCGGGCGCGCAGGGTCGCGAGCTGGCGGCGCGCGTCGGCGAGCTCCTGCTCGCGCTCGCCGCCGCCCTGGCGCGGCTGGCTCTGCAGCGAGAGCTGCGCCTCGAGGCGCCCCTTCTCGGCGAGGAGGGCGCGCAGCTCGGGGCTCGCGCCCTTGATGACGTAGCGGGGGCGCTTCGCCTTGGCCGCCGCCTTGGTGATCGCGGCCACCGCGGCGCCCGGCGCGCGCGGGTCGGCGCCGCTCGCCGGCACCAGCTCCGGGTGCTGCTCGTAGAAGCGCGCGAGCTCGGAGGTCGAGCGGTCCAGCTCGGCCTTGGCCTTGGCCGACTCGGTCTGGACGAACTCGAGCGTCAGCCGCGAGCGATCGACCGCCTCCTTGGCGGTCTCCTCGATGAACGTGTCGGCGAGCCGCTGGGTCACCTGCTGCGTGATCTTCGGGTCGCGGTACTCGTAGCTCACCCAGAACGTGTCGCCGCCCTTCTCCCGGACCTCGACGGCGTTGCGCATGACCTCGACCACTTCCTCCTCGGTCCTGGCCTTGCGCTGGTCGGGGTAGAGGTCGTACTGCTTGATGATCTTGAGGAGCCGCGTCCGGCTCCAGAGGAGCTGGTGCAGCTTGTGCACGAGGTCCCGCTGGGTGCCGGAGGACTCCTGCCCCGTGACCCCCTGGTTGCTCATCACCTCTTTGTAGTAGATGAGCGCCTCCGACCGATAATACCGGGTGCTCGTGAGCGCGATGCCCACCGCGACCGCGATCGCGAGGCAGAAGATGAGGCCGGCGAGGGGCCAATGATGCAGCGCGCGCTTCGCCAAGGTGACGTAACGCGCGACCTTCTGCTCGTTGCTGAGGGCGGCCGCATCCGGCCGGGGCGGCGTCGGCATTCTGTTCCTAGTGTAACCTGATCACGACCCGTGAGCGAGCCTGCACTCGCGCACCGAGACAGGCACCCATCGTCGTGCACGGATAGGATGACCCGAGCACCGGATTCGGCTCCCGGTATGAGTTCGCGCGGGCTTGCCGCGGTGCGGGCAGGGCAGGGTTGCGGGGGTTGCGGGGATTACGACGCGGCGCGGCTACTTCGCCGGGCCGGCCTTGACGTGGAACTCGATGCGGCGGTTCTGCTCGCGGCCCTTCGGCTTCTTGTTGTCCGCGATGGGCCGATCCGGGCCGACGCCGATGGCGGTGAGGCGGGCGGCGTCGATGCCCTTGCTGACGAGGTACGCCTTGACGGAGTCGGCGCGGTCCTGCGACAGCTTCATGTTCTTCTCGCGCTTGCCCTCGCTCGAGGTGTGGCCCTCGATGGTGAGCGGCAGGGTCGGGTACTCCTTGAGCACGGCGACGACCTTGTCGAGCACGACGAACGACTTCGGCTGGATCTTGGCCGAGTTGACGGCGAAGAAGATGCCCTCGATCTTGCCGGTGAACTGCTTGACCGCGGCGGGCAACGGGCAGCCGTTGTTCTCGGGCGGGCCGGGCTCGGTCGGGCACTTGTCGAGGCGGTCGACGACGCCGTCCTTGTCCTGGTCGGTGTCGGGGCAGCCGTCGTTCTCCTTGGGGCCGGCCTCGGTCGGGCACTTGTCGAGGCGGTCGACGATGCCGTCGCCGTCGGTGTCCTTGTCGGGGCAGCCGCCGTTCTCCTTCGGGCCGGCCTCGTTCGGGCACTTGTCGAGGCGGTCGATGATGCCGTCGCCGTCGCTGTCCTTGTCGGGGCAGCCCTGGTTCTCGCGCGGGCCGGCCTCGTCGGGGCACTTGTCCTGCTCGTTCGGGATGCCGTCGCCGTCGCGGTCGGGGTTCGGGGGCGGCGGGAGCGCGACCGGCTTGGTCTTGCCGACGTACTTGTAGAAGCCGCCGAGGATCTGCCAGGTCGGCTGGACGTTCGCCGTGGTGCCATGCGCGGGCATGAGGTACATGCGGCCGTCGGCGCGCAGGCCCCAGTCGGCGCCGATCGGGACCTTGAAGCCGACGCCGGCCTCGAACGCCGCCAGGTTGTGGTTGTTCGGCACCAGGCGGGAGTTCGACTGCACGTCGAAGCCGCTGACGCCGGCCAGGATGAAGGGCTGCACCGGGCCGTCGAGGAACCGGAACAGGAGGTGGCCGCGGAAGCCGATCACGCCGATATCGCCGCCGCCCTTCTTGGCGGTGGTGGGCGACACGTCGACCTCGCCCTCGAGCGACAGGCGGTACCAGAACTCCCAGCCGAGCCGGAGGCCCAGGACGAACGCGTTGCGCGGCCACTCGAGGTCCGGGGTCCCCAGCTTCGTATCGTCGCCGAAGATGTGGGCGCCCATGAACCCGCCGAGCTCGAGCTTCCAGACGTACTCCTCCTTCGGCGCGTCCGGCGCCGGCGTTGCGGCCTGCGCGACGGCGGCCCGCGGGGCCAGAAGCAGCACGGCGGCCAGGCCGGCCGCCCCCAGGACACTCCACCTACCGACTCGAGTACGTCGCATGGTCCCTCCGTGACTAGACTGTTCTATGGCTAGGCTTGCCGCGGCCGTGCCGGGCACAATTGTGGCTTACCTGTGATGCTCATCGGAGCTGCCGCGGCAAGGCCTCCTGTCCCCACCGCACCACGAGTCGACCGCACGTACAACGCTGCGGGAGTACCGATTCAATATCGTAGATCCGCCACGATTTCAACTGCCCCACACCGTTTCGACGCCGTCGCGGGGCGGCGGACGGGCGTCACGACTCGCGGCTGATCGCCTGGCTCCAGGCGCACCGCCCGGCGGCGTCGACCACCTCGACGCGGACGTAGCGGCAGCGCGGATCGATCGCGAGCTCGGCCTCGGTCAGGACGGCCCCGGGGGCGGCGTGGACGCTCCAGCCGAGGTGTCCCTGGCCCATCCAGTAGACGCCGGCGGCCGGCGAGCACCGCACCGACAGCCGCAGACCGTCGAGCTGCACGTCCTCGATGACCGGCCCCATCGTGGCGTAGAACTGGCCCGCGGCCAGCGCCGCCAGGATCGACTCGCGCGTGCGGTGCGCCGCCCGCAGCATGATCCAGCCGCCGCCGTGGTCCGGGAGCTTCCAGTGGCTGTCGTCGGCGGCGAACGCGAGGGCGCGCCAGCCGCCGGCGAGCGCCTCGTCCCAGTGCACGACGTTCAGCCCCTTGCGGCTCTCGTACTCCGAGCCGGTGTTGTACACCTCGAGGCCGAGGCAGCCGCGCAGGCCGAGGATCTCGGCGGGCGAGAGCCCCGACCAGTAGGGGTGGGCGATGAACGCGGGCACGCCCATCGCGCGCAGCGCGGCGAGCGTGGCCGGGCCCTGGCCGGCGGCCGGCAGGTCGTGCGGCCCGATCCCGAGAGCGACGATGTGCACCGGTGCGCCCGCCGCGCTGTAGCCGATGGAGATCTCCGCGCCCGGCAGCGCGACGAGCCCCGCGGGCGCCTCCTCGATGGTGCAGGTGTCGTGGTCGGTGATGGCCACGAAGTCGTAGCCGTGCGCGGCGTGCCAGGCGAGCACCTCGTCCGGCTCGAGGTCGCCGTCGGACATGCGGGTGTGGGTGTGGAGGTTGCCCCTGAGCCAGAGGCCGGGGCCGTCGAACGGGGGCACGTGCATCGCGACCTCAGCGGCGCGGCGCCGCGTTGCGCAAGCTGCGAGAGATCTTTCGGCGCTCGGCGCGGCCCGTCAAGCCGGCGCTGGTCACCGCGGCCGGCGCGGGAGGCGCCACGCGATCAGCACGACGACGACGTAGGCCGTCAAGCCGAGCATGTCGCCGAGGCTCCGGGCGATCACCGCCGGTCGCAGCCGGGCCGCGATCCGCTGCTCGTGCGGGCGCACGAACTCGGGCGTCGAGGCGAACGCCGCGAGCCGGGCGCGGTCCGCCGCCGCGTCGAGGTGCGCCCAGCCGACGCGCATGGCGACCACGACGGCGACGGCGCACAGCGCGGCGGCGATCTGGCTCACCCGGCCGCGGCCGCCGAGGACCGCCGCCCCGAGCGCCGCCAGGACCGCGACGCCGACCGCCCCGAACGCGTAGATCGGGGTCCCCACGTCCTGCTTCGGGAGGAGCACCCCCGCCTGCGCCAGCCGCATGGCGCCGTACCACACCGCCGCGCCGGCAGCGGCGCCGAGCAGCGCCCCGCCGACGCCGAGGAGCGGCCGCGCCCGGCGACGTACCGGCGGCTCGCGGGCGATCAGGTCGGCCAGCTCGCTCGCCTCGGTGGTCTCGAAGACGACCTCCACGCGCCGGGGCGCGGCGCCCGCCGCGGCCGGCGGCTGCTCCTGCTCGACGTCCATGCCGCTCTGAGGGTACCTCCGGCGGGCGGGCGGGACAATGCGGCGGTTGCGGCGCCCGGTCCGCGCGACTACGATCGAGCCCGTCGATGACCCTCCGCTTCCGGGGCCGCCTCGCGCCGCACCTCTTCGCCGCCGTGATCGCGGCGGTCGCCGCCGGTGTCTGCGCGCGCATCGCGCAGGCCGCGCTCGGCGCCCCGGTGCCGTGGCTCGTGGCCGCGCTCGCGGCCGGCGGCGCGGTGCTGCTGTGGCGCTACCTCGGCGTCTACGGGCGCGACGGCGTGGCCGTCGACGAGCACGGGATCCGTGCGCTCGCCGGCGGCGGCACGATCGCCTGGGACGAGGTCCGGACGCTGCGCCTGTGCGCCCACCCGCACGCGACCGGCGGCGGCACGGCGCTCGTGCGCTACGCCGCGCTCGAGCGCGACGGCGGGCCCGCCCTGGCGTTCTGCGACAAGGGGCCGCTCGCCCGCCACCGGATCGTGACCGCCCACGGGCCGCTCGCCGACGTCGCGGAGAGCGGCCTCCTCCTCGCGCTGCTCGCCGAGCGGCTCGAGCTCCCCGAGCTGCTGCCCCCGCCCGCGGCGCCCACGGCCGCGGCGCCCGCGGCGCCGGAGCTGCCGATGCCGGCGGTGCTCGACCGTCGCGTGAGTGCTGGCGGGCTATGCCTGCCAGCACTCTGCGCGGGGGGGCAAAGGGACCCGCCCAGGGCCCCTTTCTCAACCCTGCGCACCTCCTACGGCATCTGGCCGCTCGTCGCGAAGCTTGGGCCGAAGCTCGCGACCGGCGTCGGCCAGCTCTGGAAGGCCGTGGCCACGGGCGCGAAGACGTTCAAGCTCGGCACCGCCGCCGTTTCGCTCGGGGCCTACAGCCTCCTCCTGTCGTGGCCGTCGGCGGTCGCGCTCATGGTGATGATCGCCTGGCACGAGTACGGTCACGTGCACGCCATGCGGCGCTGCGGCGTGCCGGTGCGCGGGATCTACTTCATCCCGTTCCTCGGCGGCGCGGCGGTGCACGAGGCGCCGATCCCCGACCGGGCCCAGCAGGCCTACGTCGCGCTGAACGGGCCGCTGTGGGGCTTCTACCTGACCCTCGTCCCGCTCGTCGCCTTCTTCGCCACCGGTCAGGCGCACCCGTGGCTGGCGGTGTGCGCGGCGCTGTGGGCCGCCCTCAACCTCTTCAATCTCTTGCCGATCCTGCCACTCGACGGCGGCCGCGCGCTCTCGTCCATCGCCTTCTCCATCCACTCCGGCCTGGGCCTCGCGCTGGCGTGCGGCACGCTGGTCGCGGGCCTGGCGCTCACGATCGCGACCAAGCTCGGTCTGCTCGCGCTCGTGCTCGCCGTCGGCGCGCTCGAGTTCGCGACCGAGGTGGCGGCGACCCAGCGCCGGGAGTGCCTCCTGGCGCTGCAGTGCGCCCCCGATCTGGAGTTCGCCTGGTGGCACCGGCTGCAAGCGCTCGCCCGCACCGTGACCCAGGGGCAGGACACGCCCCGGGCGCTCGGCCAGGAGCAGGCGACCTTCGAGCGCAGCCGCGCCGTGCTGCGCGGCCGCTCGATGAGCTCGCGTCAACTCGCTGTATTCGCTGCGGGTTACGTCGCACTGACGGCCGCGCTCGTCGGCGTTATTGCCGCCCTGCGTCACGTCCCGGGCGCCGATCTCATCCACGGACTGCTCCGCTAGGCGCGGGCGGCCGCGACTGATCGACCGCGCGGCGTGCATAGAATCCAGGGTGGTCCGTCTAAGCTGGCGCCTGCGTACATGGCGAACGCGGCAGCAGCTGTGGAAACGCCGGGCCGATCGGCGATGGCCGCAGCACAGAAGGAGGAGCGCATGAGAGTTCCACGTTCCGGCTTACTCGCCGTCCTGGTACTCGGGGCGGCCCTGCTGACGGCCAATCCGGCCAAGGCGGACGATTTCTTCTACTACCGCGGCCCGCACGCCGTCCCCTCGACGTACGGCGGCTTCTGCAACATCTCGGTCCGCCACTTCCACAGCTACAAGCCGGATGACCCGAAGGTCTTCCGGTACGACGACCGCACCTACATCTTCATCGGCGACCCGACCGCGCACGGCTGGAACGGCGCCCGGGTGCCGTACTACGGTCACCATCCGATCCCGGGCGGCTGGGGCGGCGGCTGGTGCTTCATCGGCGGCCCCCACAACCACTTCTACCGCCCGGTCGCGTCGGTGCCGTACCGGTTCCACGGCGGCATCTACTACTACGCCGGCGGGTACACTGACCCGTGGTACATCCGCAATCGCGCGATCTACGAGCCGGTCTTCTCCACGTACTACGTCAACCGGCCCGGCTACATCCGGCCGGTGATCTACACGCCGCCGCCGCGCTTCTACGCCGGCCCGCGCGTCACCGTCAACGTCGCTCCGTGGCGCGGTCCCATGGTCCGCGTCGGCGCCCCCGGCGTCCGCGTTGGCGTCGGCGCCCCCGGCGTCCGCGTCGGCGTGGGCGGCCCCGGCGTCCGCGTCGGCGTCGGTGCTCCGGTCGGCCGTCCCGGCATGCCGGTCGGCGGTCACCCTGGCGTCGGCGTTGGCGTCCGTCCCGGCATGCCGGTCGGCGGCCCCCCCGGCGTCGCCCCCGGTCGTCCCGGCGTTGCCCCCGGTCACCCCGGCGTCGTCCCCGGCCGCGGCCCCGTGGTCGCCCCCGGCCACCCCGGCCCCGTCGGCCGTCCCGGCGTCGCGCCGGCCCCCGGTCATGTCGGCGGTCGCGGCCCCGGCGTCGCCCCGGCTCCCGGTCACGTCGGCGGTCGCGGCCCCGGCGTCGCCCCGGCCCCCGGTCACGTCGGCGGCCGTGGTCCTGGCCTCGCCCCCGCGCCCGGCCGTGGCCCCGCTCCCGTCCGCGGCCCCGGCGTCGCCCCCGGCCGTGGCCCCGGCGTCGCGCCGGGCCCCGGCATCAAGCACGGCGGCCCGACCCCGCCGCCCGCGATCAACAAGGGCCTGCGCCCGACCGCGCCGCGCCCGGCCCCGACGGCGGCCCGCCCGGCCCCCGCGGCGGCGCGTCCCGCCCCGGCGGCGCGCCCGGTCGCCCCGGCGGCGCGCCCGGTCGCCCGCCCGGCCCCCGGCAAGCGCCCGTAACGCTCCGCCCGTAACCTCTTCGCCCACCCCGGGCGCTCCCCCTCGAGCTAGCTCCTCCTCCCGGTGACCACCGGCCGCGGACCTGCGCCCGCGGGCGCTACCGCCGGCCGCGGAGCTGCCACTTCGCCCAGAAGCTCATCATGTCGGCGAAGGTCCGCAGGATGACGGCGGGGCGCCCGCAGGTGGCCTCGCCGGCGGTGCGCGGCAGGCACGTGAGCGTGACCTCGCGCACGCGCGCGTCCCGGGCGACCGCCTTCACGAGCACCTCGGTCGTGAAGAAGACGCTCTGGGTCTCGAAGCGCATGCCGTCGAGGATCGCCCGGCGGTAGAGGTAGATGAAGTTGAAGTCCTTGAACCGGCGCAGCCCGAACAGCACCTGCGCGAGGAGGATGTAGCCGTACGACGAGACGAGCCGCCGCAGGCTGTACCCGGGGCGCCCGGAGCGGCGGGCGATGATCAGGTCCACGGGATCGGCCGGATCGTCGAGGAGCGGGATGCAGGCCGCGACCTCGCGGAAGTCGACCTGCTGATCCGCCGGGTGGTAACAGAGGATGTCGTTGCGCGCCTGCCGGAAGCCGGTGACCTGGGCGCTGCCCGGGCCGCGGTTCACCGGGTGGGTGATGACCCGCACCGCGGGGTAGCGCGCCGCCATCGCCGCGGCGATCAGCGGCGTCCGGTCCCGCGAGCCGTCGTCGACGATCAGGATCTCGAACGCCCGGTCGCCGAAGGCGGCGAGGGCGTCATGAACGTCCCGCGTCGCCGCCTCGAGGGTGGCCTCTTCGTTGTAGGCCATGATGACGCAGGAGACGCTCGCGGCCATGTCGGCGAAGCATGGCACGAAAGGAGCGTCTGCTACAATCCGCGCGTGGCCCGCCCGCGCGACGTCCTCCGCCTCGACCACCGCCCCCGGCCGCGGCCGGTCAAGCGCGTGCCGTTCTCGTGGCTCGTCAAGGCCGGCTTCTTCGCCGTCGGCGTCCCCAAGAACGCGTTCTGCTCGATCGACGTGACCACGCGCTGCA
>DASXVK010000125.1:0-10576 GCA_036504295.1 Polyangia bacterium | reverse complement strand
CCGCCGTACTCGCGCGGCGCTGCAGCTACGGGCTCGTGTGGCCCGCTTCGGCCCGGGTGGCCCCGTCGGGCGCCGCGGTGGTGGTGGCGGTGCAGCCCCTGCCCGCCTGGACCGAGCTGTGGGTCTTCCGCCGCGGCGCCGCGGGCCAGCCCTGGGACGTCGAGACGCTGACGCCCGCGGCGGTCGAGCCGACGGCGGGGTACGTGGAGGCGGCCGGGTTCACCCCGGACAGCGCCCGGCTCCTCGTCGCCCGCGAGGCGGTGGTCGAGGGCCGGCTGCGGCGGAGCTTCGAGGTGCTGCGGCTCGCGACGCTGGCGGCGGAGCAGCGCGCGGCGTCGCCGGAGCGGCTGGCGGCGTTCCGGCGGTGGGCCGCGGCGGAGTGGCGCGCGCGCAGCCCGGCCGGGGGGCGGTGAGAGACCCCCGGCAGCGACGGAAAGAGGAAATCCCCGCTGGCCCCCGATCGGTCTCGTGCTAGACAGTCTGGGAGCTCGTGCCACTACGAGCTGGGCGACCAGATGGACGGCGTTGCTGACCCGCGCGGCCGGCGTGATGCGACGGCGCCGGCGGGCGCTGACCTCCGGCACCACTTCACGCGGGCCCTGCTGACGCTCGACGGCGGCGAGGCCAGGCGCCTGCTGGAGCTCGCGCGCGCCGGCCGCCCCGCCGTCGAGGTCATCGAGGCGGTCATCGCGCCGGCGCTGGAGCAGCTCGGGCACGCGTGGGAGGCCGGTACCGTGGCGCTGTCGCAGGTCTACATGGGCGGGCGGCTGTGCGAGGAGCTGGTGAACGCGCTGTTGCCCGCGCTCGACGAGGCGCACGAGGCCCATCCGCCCATCGCCATGGCGACGCTCGAGGACTACCACCTCCTCGGCAAGCGCATCGTGCTCTCCGCGCTGCGGGCGAGCGGCTTCACCATTCGCGACTACGGGCAGGGCACCGCGGAGGAGATCGGGGCGCGGGCCGTCGCGGACGGGCTCGATATCCTGCTCGTGTCGACGCTGATGCTGCCGTCGGCCCTGCGGGTCAAGGAGCTGCGGGCGCTCCTCGCGCGCGGAGGCTGCCGAGCTCGCCTCGTGGTCGGCGGCGCTCCCTTCCGCCTGGACGCGCTCCTGGGCCCGGAGGTCGGGGCGGATGCCGTGGGCACCAACACGGCCGAGGCCCTCGCGATCGTTCGTCGGCTGACCGGGAGGCGCGCATGACTCGCCCCGCCATGACGTCGGCCGAGCGCGTCGGCGCCGCGCTGGGCCATCGTGAGGCCGATCGCGTGCCGTTCCTGCTGTTCGTCACCCTGCACGGCGCGCGGGAGCTCGGGCTGACGATCCGCGACTATTTCGCCCGGGGCGAGCCCGTGGCCGAGGCGCAGCTGCGCATGCAGGCGCGTTACCGGCATGACTGCCTCTACGCTTTCTTCTACGCGGCCATCGAGCTCGAGGCCTGGGGCGGGGAGACGATCTATCGCGAGGACGGGCCACCCAATGCCGGGGGCCCCATCGTGAGCCGGGCCGAGGACATCGCCTCCCTCACCCCGCCGCGGGTCGAGGACGCTCGCGGTCTTCACCGCGTGCTCGAGGCCATCGCGATCCTGAAGGCGCGCTCGCACGACATCCCGATCATCGGGGTCGTGATGTCGCCCTTCTCCCTGCCCGTGATGCAGCTCGGGTTCGACCGCTACCTCGAGGTCATGCATGAACGGCCGGATCTCATGGCGCAGCTGCTGCACGTGAACGAGGAGTTCTGTGTCGCGTGGGGCAACGCCCAGCTGCGCGCCGGCGCCAGCGCCCTCTGCTTCTTCGACCCCTGCTCCTCCCCGACCATCACGGCGCCCGCGCTCGCACGGCGCTTCGGCTTCCCGGTCGCCACGCGGACGCTCGCGCGTTTCCACGGACCGGCCGTGACGCACACGGCCTCGGGGCGCGGCCTCCCCATCGTCGAGGATCTTCGTGCGACGGGGACCGCCGCCGTCGGCGTGGGCCCGCTCGAGGACCTGCGGGAGCTCAAGGCGGCGTGCCGCGGCCGCCTCGCGCTGTTCGGCAACCTCAATGGGATCGAGATGCGCCGCTGGGACGCCCCGCGGTCGGAGGCGGTCGTCAAGGAGGCGCTGGCCCAGGCCGCGCCCGGCGGCGGTTTCCTCCTCGCCGATGGTCACGGCGAGCTGCCCCTCCAGGTCCCCGAGGACGTGCTCGACGCCGTCTCGGCCGCCGTTCAGCGCTGGGGCACGTATCCGCTGACGTGGGTCGAGCAGGAGCGCCCATGAACCTCGCCGTCGCGGTGTGCGGGAACTTCGAGCCCGAGGTGCGCCTCCTGCTCCAGGAGCCCGACTTCAGCGGCGTCGATGCGGTCGGTCTCCGCGCGCTCCCGCCGGACTGCGGTCGTCCCGCCCTCACGGCGGACGCGCTCCGCGGCGCGTGCGCGGGTCTCACGGGCGACGTCGAGGTGTTCGGGGGCGCCTGCTGCGCGGGTCTGCCCGAGACCTGCGGTAACTGTACCGTCCACCGCCTGAGCCAGTGCTTCTATCTGGTCGCGCCCGCCGCGCTCGTCGACCACTACCTCGCCGCTGGCGCCTATCTCGTCACGCCCGGTTGGCTCGCCCACTGGCGCGCCCGCCTCGCGCGCCTGGGCGTCGACGCGGCGACCGCGCCCGCGATCTTCGGCGAATCCCTGAAGCGCGTGGTGCTGCTCGACACCGGCGCCGTGCCGGAGTCCGCCGACGAGCTGCGGGAGTTCGCCGCGGTCGTCGGCCTGCCGGCCGAGCGCGTCCCGGTCGGCCTGGAGCACCTGCGCCTGCAGCTCGCGGGCCTGGTCGCCCGCAGGCGCATCGAGGCCGAGCGCGCCGAGACCCTGACCGCGCTCGGCCGGGCCCACCGCGGCGCGGCGGACTACGCCGCGGCCTTCGACCTCCTCACCAGCCTGACCGAGATCGCGGAGGAGCCGCAGGCGATCCAGCGCGCGCTGGATGTCTTCTGCATGCTCTTTGCCCCGAGGCAGGTGACGTTCGTCTCGGTCGTCGACGGCGCGCCTACCGGCGTCGTCTCCCGGCCGCCACGGGAGGTCGACGCCGGGGCGCTGCTGGCGCGGGTGCGGCACGAAGGAGACGGCCGGATCGTCGACCCGAACGGCTTCCTGCTGCCGATCAAGCACCTCGACGAGGTCCTCGGTCTCGTCGCGGTCGAGGGCATCGCCGCCCCCGACCACCTCGACCGCGCGCTCGGGCTCGCGCTCACGATCGCCGGGGTGTGCGGCCTGGCCGTCAGCAACGCGCGCAAATACGAGAAGGTCAAGCGGGCGGAGGAGGCGCTCGCGACGGAGCGGGAGCGACTCGCGGTCACCTTGCACAGCATCGCGGACGCGGCCGTGGCGACCGATCTCGGTGGCACGATCGTGCTCCTCAACGGTGCGGCCGAGGCGCTGATCGGCGCCCCGCAGGGCGACATCCTCGGCCGGCCACTGGCGGAGGTCGTGCACGTCATCGAGGAGCAGTCCCGCGCCCCGATCACGGACCCGGGACGCGCGGCGCTGGCCGCGGGCCGGGTGGTGGAGCTGCCCCGCGACGCCGCGCTCCTGCGCCGTGACGGGACCGTGTGCGCCGTCTCGGGCAGCGCCGCGCCGCTGCGCGGCCGCGACGGCCGCCCGCTCGGCGTGGTGCTGACGCTGAGCGACGTCTCCGTGCGCAAGCGCGCCGAGGAGTCGATGCGCGCCAGCGAGGCGCGGCTGCGGCTGCTGTCCCATACGGCTGGTCGGCTGCTCGGGACCGAGGACCCGCAGGCGGTCGTGAGCGAGCTCTGCCGCGAGGTCATGGGCCACCTCGCTTGCCAGGTGTTCTTCAACTATCTCGTGGACGACGCGGCGGGCCGGCTGCACCTGAGCTCATGGGCCGGCATTCCCGACGAGGAGGCGCGCAAGCTCGAGTGGCTCGCCTTCGGTGAAGCCGTGTGCGGCTGCGTCGCGCGTGATCGCCGGCGGATCGTGGCGGAGGACCTCGCCAACTCCACGGGTCCCCCGACGTCGCTGGTGAAGTCCTACGCCCTCCAGGCCTACGCCTGCCACCCCTTGCTGGCCCAGGGGCGCCTCCTCGGCACCCTGAGCTTCGGCACGAGGACCCGCGCGCGCTTCGCCGCGGAGGAGCTGGCGCTCATGCAGACCGTGGCCGATCAGGTCGCCACGGCCATGGACCGCATGCAGGGGCAGCGCGCCCTGCGCGTGGCCAACGCCCGGCTCGTCGACGCCGACCGGCGCAAGGACGAGTTCCTCGCGATGCTCTCGCATGAGCTGAGGAACCCGCTCGCGCCGATCCGGAACAGCGTCTACATCCTCGAGCGCGCGGCGCCCGGCGGGGAGCAGGCGACGCGGGCGCGTCAGGTGATCGACCGGCAGGCGCAGCACATGACGAGGCTCATCGACGACCTGCTGGACGTCACGCGCATGTCGCGCGACAAGATCCGGCTGCAACGCGAGCGGGTCGAGCTCAATCGGGTCGTGCGCGGGACCGGCGAGGATCTGCGCGAGAGCTTCCGCCGGAATGGCATCGACCTCTGCGTCAGGGTCACGGGCGAGCTGCTCTTCGTCGACGGCGATCCCACCCGTATCGCGCAGATGATCGGCAACCTGCTGCAGAACGCCGCCAAGTTCACGCCCCGCGGCGGCCACACCTCCCTGACCCTGGAGCGGGGGGGCGACGAGCAGGCGGTGGTCCAGGTGCGGGACGACGGCGCGGGGATCCAGCGCGAGCTCCTGGCCGCGCTCTTCGAGCCCTTCGTGCAGGCCGACCGCACGCTCGATCGCAGCCGCGGCGGGCTCGGCCTCGGGCTGGCCCTGGTGAAGGGGCTCGCCGAGCTTCACGGCGGGAGCGTGAGCGCCGAGAGCGACGGGCCGGGCGCGGGGGCGCAGTTCACGATCCGGCTGCCGCTCGAGACCCACGCGACGACGCGGGCGGCGGTCGCCGCGGCCAGTGGGCCCGCGCGCAGGGCGCGCCGCGTCCTCATCATCGAGGACAACCTGGACGCCGCCCAGACCCTCAAGGAAGCGCTCGAGATGAGCGGCCACGCGGTCGAGGTCGCCCATGCGGGCCGCGAGGGCATCGAGCAGGCGCGCGCCTTCCATCCCGACCTGATCCTCTGCGACATCGGTCTGCCGGGGATGGACGGCCACGCGGTGGCCACGGCCGTCCGCAGCGACGCGGCGCTGGGCGCGGTCTTCCTCGTGGCGCTCACCGGGTACGCCGGGCCGGACGACGCCGACCGAGCACGAGCGGCGGGCTTCAACCTTCACCTGGCCAAGCCACCCGACCTGGCCGCGCTCGAGAAGGTGATCGCAGACCTGCCGGCCCCCGCTCCGGCCGGTTGACCTGGGACGACGGAAGCGGGCACGGGCAGGGGCACGGGCAGGGGCACGAGGGCGCTGGCCCGTGGCGGGGTCCACCCGGCTCAAGACTGGCGCTCGTGGTCGTGCCCGTGGCCGTGCCCCTGCCCGGCAGTTTCCGTCGTGCAGCGCGGACGTCGGAGCGACCGGCAGCGATCGCGCCCCACCGCCACCCGCCTCTTTGCGGCGCCCCTCGTCCCTGCTACCCTCGTCTGACCGGGAGCGCGAGGCAAAGGAGCGGCGTATGGGCGACACCGTGAGCTACGTCGGGCCGGGGCAGCACCAGAAGTTCCAGCCGCAGCAAGGCGTCACGCTGTACCTCCTCCACGGCACGAGCGCCTATCAGGCCTTCCTCCTCGAGGTGGAGCCGCACACCGACTACCGCTCGTCGCCCCACGAGGGCGAGGAGCTGCGCTACGTCCTGCGCGGCGAGGTCGTCTTCACCGTCGGCGACCGTGACTACACCGTGCCGGCCGGCGGGACCCTGCGCCACCCGTCGAACGTCGCCCACGGCTTCCGCACCGGGCCGGGCCCGGCCACCTTCGTCACGTTCGCCCTGTCGCGCAACTACGACGTGGCGCAGCTCTTCCGCGGCAGCACCGCCGCGGCACGGGAGTGACCTCATCGTGATCGGATCTTCGCCTCCGCGGGTCGACGCGCTCACCAAGGCCACGGGCAAGGCCGTCTACGTCGACGACCTGCGGCTCAGCGGCCTCGTCCACATGCGGCCGGTGCTGGCCCGCGTGCCCTCCGCGCGCGTGCGCGCGGTGTGCGTCGAGCGCGCCCGCGGCCTGCCGGGCGTGCGCGCCGTCATCACCGGCGCCGACGTCCCGGGCGCGAACGAGATCGGCTGCGTCCAGCCGGGCCAGCCGCTCCTCGCGACGGAGGTCGTGCGCTACGTCGGCGACGTCCTCGCCCTCGTCGTCGCCGACACCGCGGCCGAGGCGCGCGCGGCCGCCGCGGCCGTCGAGGTGGAGCTCGAGCCGCTGCCCGGCGTCTTCGACGTCGGCGCCGCCCTCGCGCCGGGCGCGCCGCGGCTGCACCCGGACGGCAACGTCTGCTGCACCTACCACGTGCACAAGGGCGACGCCGAGGCGGCGCTCGCGGGGGCCGCGGTCACCGTCGAGCGCACCTTCCGCACGCATCACCAGGAGCACGCCTACCTCGAGACGCTCGGCGCCGTGGCCGAGCCGCTGCCCGACGGCGGCATGAGCATCTACGGCTCGCTGCAGTGCCCGCACTACGTCCAGAAGGGCGTCGCCGGCGTGCTCGGCCTGCCGTACTCCGCGGTGCGCGTGGTGCAGCTCACGACCGGCGGCGGCTTCGGCGGCAAGGAGGACGTGCCGACGGAGATCTGCGCCATGGCGGCCGTCGGCGCGCGCCTCACCGGCCGGCCGGTGAAGCTGGTCCTCGATCGCGACGAGGACATCCTGCGCTCGAGCAAGCGCCACCCCACCGTCGTCCGCTACCGCCTCGGCGCCGACCGCGACGGCCGCCTGGTCGCCGCTGTCGTCGACATCACCGCCGACTGCGGCGCCTACGCGACGCTGTCGCCGATCGTGCTGTGGCGCTCGACGGTGCACGGCACCGGCCCGTACGTCATCCCGGCGGTGAAGGTCGAGTGCACCGGCGTCTACACCAACCACCCGCCGGCGGGCGCGTTCCGCGGCTTCGGCGCGCCGCAGGTGGCGCTCGCCCACGAGGGCATCATCGACGACCTCGCGCGCACCCTCGGCCTGGACCCGCTCGAGCTGCGGCTGCGCAACGCGCTGCACGTCGGGGCGGAGCTGCCGACGGGCGCGATCCTCGAGGAGAGCGCGCCGCTGCGCGAGACCCTCGCGGGCGCCCGCGCGCGCTGCCGCTGGGACGAGAAGCGCCCGCTGCCGCCGGCCGCCGGTCCCCGCCGGCGCGGCATCGGCGTCGCCTGCATCCACTACGGCGTCAGCCTCGGCGCCAAGGGCTGGGTGCTCGACGCCTCCGGCGCGCTCGTGCAGGTCCACGGCGACGGCTCCGTCAGCGTCAGCATCGGCGGCGCCGAGATCGGCCAGGGCGCCAAGACCACCATGGCCCTCATCGCCGCCGAGGCCCTCGGCTGTCCCCTCGAGTCGGTGCGCGTGCTCGACTCGGACACCGCGCTCGTCGCCGACAGCGGTCCGACGGTGGCGTCGCGCACGACCATCATGAGCGGCAACGCCGTCATCGACGCCTGCCGCAAGATCACCGCGGTCCTGGCCCCGGTCGCGGCCGATCTGCGCGCGCAGGGCAAGGAGCCGACGCTCGTCGCGCTCGCCAAGGCCGCCTACCTGCGCAACCTCAAGCTCGCGGCCAGCGGCTGGTACGTGGCGCCCCCGTCGACCTTCGACGCCGAGACCGGCCTCGGCAGCGCCTACTTCGTCTACGCCTTCGCCACGCACATCGCCGAGGTCGAGGTCGACACCCGCACCGGCGAGGTGACGCTGCTGCGCATGACCGCGGCCCACGACATCGGCCGTGCCATCAACCGCAACGGCGTCGAGGGGCAGGTCGAGGGGGCAGTGCTCCAGGGCCTCGGCTACGCGCGCTTCGAGGATTTCCGCCTCGACGCCGGCCGGGTGCTCACCTCGTCGCTGACGACCTACCTCGTGCCGACCGCCGCCGACGCCGCGCCCGTCGACCTCGTGCTCATCGAGGAGCCGTGGGCGAAGGGGCCCTTCGGCGCCAAGGGCATCGGCGAACCGGCCCTCATCCCGGCGGCCGCGGCCATCGCCAACGCCGTGGACCACGCCCTCGGCCGCACCGTCGGCGAGATCCCGCTGACCCCCGAGGTAGTCTGGCGAGCGCTGCGCGATCGCGCTACCACCTAGCCCGCCATGGAAGCCGCCACCGTCCTCATCGGCCTCGCCGCCGGCGCGCTCACCACCCTCGCGTTCCTGCCCCAGGTGCTCAAGACGTGGCGCACGCGCTCGGCCCGCGACATCTCCCTCGGGATGTTCGCGGCCTTCACGGTGGGTGTCTTGCTGTGGATCCTCTACGGCATCCGCCTGCGCGCGACGCCGATCATCGTCGCGAACACGGTCACGCTGGGGCTGGCGGGGGCGATCCTGGTGATGAAGATCCGGTACCGGTAGCGGGCCCGGACGCCGGGGGCGGGGCTACTTGCCGGCCTCGATCAGGCCGATGTCGCGCTTCAGCAGATCGTTCACCAGGTCGCCCACGCTGATGCCGCGCGCCTCGGCGCGCTCCTTCAGGTAGGACAGGTCGTGGGCGCGGGCGAGCGACATGATCTTCACCGCCACGGCCGCGCCGTCGCGCTGGTCGTGCGCGGCGAACACCCGGCTCTGGCCGCCGCTGCCGAGCAGCCGGTCGAGGACCCAGCGCCCGTTCAGCGCGAGCGCGCCGCCGCACTGGCCGCAACCCGCCGCTCCCGGCGCCGCCGCCTGCTCACAGACGGGGCACAACCCTCCCACCGCCACGCCCACCATCCGGAATACCCCACGCGCGCGCGGGGCCCGGCGCAACGGTCAGCGATCGCCGGGCGGCGGGGACGGGGGCCGCGGCCTCAGGGACGGTACCGCGGGAGCTCCTCTCGCAGTACCCGACGCAGCGTCTGCTCGAGCGGCTCGCGCTGCGCTGACACGTGCTCGCGCAATGCCCGGTTGATGAGCGCCTGGTAGCTGGCTCCGCCGGCGTCGTGCGCCGCACGGCGGAACCACTCGAGGACGTCGTCGTCGAGGCGGATGGTGATCCGCGTCTTGCCAGGAGGCGTCTTGACGACGGGGCCTCGCCTGGCCTTGCTGAAGTCGTACTCCTTCTTCATTCGCCGTCCTCGTATTGCCGGCGTTCCGCGCGCGTCGCTGAACGGGCCGAGATGATGCGGATGCACTCGCCTCCGCGCCAGGTGTACACGACGACGAGCAACCGCCCCATGGCGTCCACTCCAAGCGTGACCCAGCGCTCCTCGGCCGGCTCTTCCTCGGCGACAGTGAGCGCCATGGGATCGTCGAGCACGGTCACTGCATCGGCGAAATCGATACCGTGCTTACTCCGATTGGCCGCCGCCTTGCGGGCGTCCCATTCGTAGTCCACTCCCTATCATGTGTACAGATGTGCATACTGTCAACACCTGGTGGAGCGAATCTCATCCGCGAGCGGGTCGAGCAGTACGTCAGGCGCCGTTGGCGCGCCTGACGCGGCTCACCCTGGTGCCGGCCGTGAGCCTCAGCGGGTGGCGGCCGCCGGCTGCGACGCCGCCGCCGGCGACGCCGCCGCCGCGCGCACGACCGGCTGCGACGCCGGGCCGCGCGGCTCGAGCGCGAGCGACTCGCCCACGCGCAGCAGCACCACGCGCTCGCCGAGGGGGCTCGCGCGCAGGGCGGCCTGGATGCGCGCGAGCTCGCCCGCGCCCTCGCGGAAGAAGGTGCTGTGGTGGATCGGCAGCATCCAGCGGGCGCCGGTGTCGGCGAGGATCTGCAGCGCCTCGGCCGGGTCGGCGTGCATGCCCTTCATGAGCGGCCGCAGCACGCGGCGGCCCGTGGGGCCGACGGGGATGAGGGCGAGGTCGATCCGGGGGAAGCGGCGGCCGATCGCCTTGAAGTACTCCGGGTGATAGGCCGTGTCGCCGGCGAAGAAGACCGTGAGCCCGGCGTACTCGACCACGTAACCGGTGTGGGCGTTGCGGTGGTACAGCTCGTCGACGCCGTAGCGGCCGTCGCCGTGACGCACCGGGACGGCCGTGATGCGCATCCCATCGCGCTCGAACGACTGCCACGGGGCGAGGGCGACGACGGGGCGCGGCGACTTCGGCAGGTACGGCACGACGCCCGGCGGGGCCACGACCGGCACCGGGCCGAGGCGCGCGAGGCTCGGGTGGTCGAGGTGATCGAGGTGGGCATGCGAGATGAGCGCCCAGTCGATCTTCGGTAGCGCCTCGAGGTCGATGCCCGGGGCGACGCGCCGCTTCGTGACCACGCCGACGCGCTCGCTGAAGTTCGGGTCGGTGATGATCCAGCGGTCCTTGAGCGCGACGAGCACGGTCGCGTGGCCGATCCAGTACGCGGTGAGCGCCGCCGGCCCCTGCGGGGCGGCGGGGCGCGGCGTGAGCGGCGCGGGCTGGGTGGCGGCGAAGTTGCCGCAGGACGCGAGGGCGAGGGCGAGGGCGGCGAGCGCGGCGCGGGACGGCATGGCGGGCCTCACACCTCCAGCCCGACCGCGCGCATGAGGCCGAGCGCGTTGCTCTTCGTGA
>DASXVK010000124.1:0-4278 GCA_036504295.1 Polyangia bacterium | reverse complement strand
AGTCGTCGACCCGCCGGTCCCCGTGCAGGACGTCGATCTTCGGGACCCGCTTCGCGACCGGCGGCTGCGGCCGGCCCTGGGCGCGGGCGGGCGGCGCGCCGACCGACAGCGCGACGGCGACAGCGAACGCGAGCAGGGGTGCGGTGACGCGAGGCGTGCGGCGCGGCGCGGCCATGGCGACCTCCTCGGGTGAGGGCGGCAGCATGGCACGGCGGGCGCGGCGCCTCAAGCGGGGGCCGCGCGCGGCGCCGGGAGGCGGGACGTGCTATGGCTCTCTGCACATGTCCATCGAGTGGTTTCCCGGTCACATGCTCGCCGCGCGCAAGGCCGCCATGGAGACGATGCGCCGGACCGACGTCGTCATCGAGGTCCTCGACGCGCGGGTGCCGCACTCGAGCTGCAACCCCGACTTCGAGAAGCTGCGCCGCGAGAACCAGCGGCCGGCGCTCAAGGTCCTGAACAAGGCCGACCTCGCCGACCCGGAGCGCACGCGCCGGTGGCTCGCCGAGCTCAACGCCCGTCCCGGGGTCGGCGCCATCGCGCTCTCGGCCAAGAGCCGGGGTGAGGTGCGCCGCATCCTCCCGGCGTGCCTCGCGCTGGCACCCGGGCGCACGACGCCGGCGCGGCCGTTGCGGATGCTGATCCTCGGCGTCCCGAACGCGGGGAAATCGACGCTGATGAACACGCTCTTGAACCGCCGCGTCGCGAAGGTCGGGGACGAGCCGGCCATCACGAAGTCGCAGATGCGGCACGAGATCGGTCCCAGCATGTGGCTGGTCGACACGCCGGGCATGTTGTGGCCCGGCCTGGCGCAGGAGGTCGCGCTCAAGCTCGCCGCCGTCCACAGCATCGGCCGCAACGCCTACGACGACGAGAGCGTGGCGGTGGCCCTCGCCCAGTACCTGCTGGACGACTATCCCGAGCAGGTCACGGCGCGCTTCGGCGCCCTCCCGCCCGGCGCCGATGGCTACGCGCTCATCGCCGCCATCGCCCAGCGCCGCTCGCTGGTGGTCAAGGGGGGCGGCCCCGACGTGGGCAAGGCCGCGTCGGTCGTGCTCAACGAGTTTCGCGCGGGGGTCGTGGGACGCATCACGCTCGAGACGGTCGAGCAGGTGGCGGCGCGGCGACCGCGTCCCTCGCCGCCCACCTCGACGGGGCGGGGCGGCTGAATTATCGTATGGCCATGCCGAAGCGAACTTCGCGCACGCGCTCCACGACGGATTTCATCGCGACCGCAGCCACCGCCGGCGAGGAAGCCGCCGCGAACATGAGCCTCGAAGGCGAAGCGCGGCGCCCGAGCGCCGCTACGCTCGCGGAGTGGGCGGACGACTGGTACCAGCAGCACGGCGTGCCGAGCCTCGAGAAGGCCGCGGACGACGCGGGCAAGGCGGTGCACGTGGACGACGCGGAGCTCAAGGCGGCGTTCGAAGAGGCCTTCGTCGCGGCCATGCACAACCGCCTGACGGCGAAACCTGCGCGTCGCGCGGCGCGCGGCGCCCTCGGGCTCGAAGGGGCCGCCGCCGAGGCCGGCCAAGGCAGCGCGAGTCAGGCCGAAGACGACGACTTCGACGGCGGGCTGGCTTCGGCCACGCGCGCGGAGATCGCCAGGGTGGCCACCGACTACTTCGAAGCGAACGGCGACGGCGCGCTGGCGCACGCCGCGGGACGGGCGCGTGTGGCCGTTCCCGCCGAAGGCTCGTCGCAGTACGCGGCGCTGCAAGCCGTCTACGTGGAGGCGTTCATCGCCCAGATCGAGCGTCGGCGCTCACGCTGACTCGAGCCGCTCCGCGCCGCCGCGGCCGCCGGGGCGAGCAGATCAGACTGATGACCGCGTCCGGCGCGTCACTGGCGGAGCTGCCAGTCCTTCGGCCGCACGATGCGGTAGCGGAAGACGAGCTTCGCCACGCTCGCCCCGCCCACCGTCGTCTTGAACCGCACGCGGCCGTCCTCGTCCGGCGCGCCGACCGCGGGCTCGGCGCCGAAGGCCTCGATCTGCGCGTCGCGCTTCCCCAGGGGCACCTGGTCCTCGACCTCCACCCGCACCGCCTGGCGCCGGTGATTCGCGACCTCGACCGTGACCGTGTACTCGGTCGCGTCGTCCTTGAACACCACCCCCTGGGTCACCGTCCGCTGCGTCGTGATGCGGCTCACCTTCACCCGGTCGTCCACGCCCAGCGGCAGCATCAGCTTCGCCCCCGGCAGCGCCGTCTCGAGGCGGGTCTGCCCGCTGTAGGTCGTGCCCACGAAGAGGTTCGCCTGGCCGCGCAGGATCGGCCGCCCGCTGCTGTTGTCGACCTCCGCCGTCAGGTAGGCCGCCTGGCTGCGCCCCGGCACGATCGTGTAGACCGGGCTCACCGCGAAGCGCTGCCGCAGGAGCGGCACCCGCCGCGCGATCCCGCTCGCCGCCACGCTGTGTCGCCCGGGCGCGTCCAGCGTGTAGCGGTACCCCTTCGCGCTCGCCGCCGGCAGGTCCGGGTCGAGCGCCGGCGCCACGTACCCCGTGTCGGTCCACGGCAGCACCTCCCGCGGCGGCCCGGCGCTCTCGCCGCGGCTGCTGCCGGCGGACCGGCTGAGCCGGCGTCCCCGGACGCCGGGCATCATGACCGCGCGCTCGGAGAGCGTGACGCCGGGCACCCGGCTCATGGAGTCGGCCGTGACCCGCGGGCGCGGCGCCGCGGCGGCAGCCTCCGGCTTCACGAGGTCGCCCTGCACGGTGTCGTCCTCGAAGTTGTACTGCGTGCGCCGGCGATAGACCTCGCGCTGCTTCTTGCCATCGCCATCGGCGCGGCGCTTGTCCTCGTCCCGGCTGGTCGCGTAGGTGCCCGTCTCGGTCACGACCTCGCCCCCGACCACCTCGCGGAACGCCAGCGCCAGGGGGTCGGCGGGCTCGACCGGCTGCGGCGGGGCCCAGGCCACCGCCGGCGGCTCGGGCCGCGCGCGCGGCGTGGGGGTGAAGTCGGTGCGCCGCCCGAGGGTCCAGGTCGGCAGCTCCGGCACCGCCACGAGCACCGCCGGCATCGTCGTCGAGAAGCTCAGGCGCGCATCCTTCCAGTCCTCCCCGGTCGTCTGCGTCAGGACGGCGTAGTAGCTCGCCTCGACGCTCTGCCGCCCGTCGTCGTAGGCGAGGTCGTACGACGGCAACCACCGCACCTGCCCGACGAGATAGGAGAGCACCAGGCGGTGCCGGCCGGGCTTGCCGGCGAGCGTCACGACGACCCGCGCCGAGGGCGACCGCGCCGCCGCGAGCTGCAGCGCGCCCGCCTCGACCCGCAGCGGGCCGAGCTTCTGCTCGAGCGCCCAGCGCTCCTGCTCGACGGCCGCGAGCCGCGCCCGGAGCCGCGCCGCCCGCCCCTCGCCCCAGGCGAGCACCCGCCGCCACGTCTCGACGAAGATCATGGCCGGCTCCTTCTCCGGCCGCGGCCGCTGGGCCGCCGGCTGCAGCGCCTCGACCAGGCCGAGCTCGCTGCGCAGCACCCGCTGCTCGTCGTCGAGCGCGCGCAGGCCGTCGGCGACCTGCTGGATCCGCGCGAGCAGCGCCTTGGCCTCCTCCTGGCGCGGCAGGCCGTCGCGGGTCCGGCCGACCTCGACCCGCTGCACCTCGGCGCTGTCGCACTCGACCCGGATGCTGTCGACGATCACCGCGGCGGGCAGGTCGGCCACGGCCACGACCAGCGGCCCGTGCTCGAGGCTGACCGAGGCGCTCCGGAAGACGCGCGCCTGGTCGCTGTAGACCACGACGTGATCCACGGACGAGGTCACGCGCGGCGCCGCGCCCGGCGCGGCCTCCGCGGCGATCGGGACGAGCAGCCAGGCGAACAGCACGGCGGGACGGAGCCGCATGGGCCTCCTCCTTGGGAAGTGCAGCGAATGTGCCCCGGCATGATACGCGGGATCGGCATCACCGCACGAGGGTCTGCAGCACGAGCGCACGTGACGGCAGGTTGCGTATCGGCCCCCCCTCGGACTACGCTCGGGCGCGCGGCCGGACCACCGCCCAGATGCGCCTCATCGTTCCTACACACCAGGTCGGAAAAGCGCCGCGACGCGCTCGACGCCCACGCCTGCCGGCGCCACCGCCGCCGGCCTGGGCGGCCGCGCTGGGCGCGCTCGCGCTGCTGGCGTGCGCGACGCCCGCGCCACGGGCGCCGGCCGGGCCGCCGGCGCGGCCCGCCCCGGTCGCCGCGGCCCCGCGGCCGCCGTTGCCGCTGCCCGACGAGGCGCGGGCGTGCCGGCGGCACGCCGACTGCGACCTCGCCGGCGAGGTGCGGGTCGTGCGGG
>DASXVK010000123.1:0-17369 GCA_036504295.1 Polyangia bacterium | reverse complement strand
AGGCACAGGCGACGCTGCCCGCGAGCGCCGTCATCGACAACGCCTTCGGCGAGGCCTACCTGCGCATCGGCGAGACCGCGCAGGCCGAGGAGCGGCTCAAGGCCGCCCTCGTGAAGAACCCGCTCCTCAACGTCGCGCGCTTCAACCTCGGGAGCGTCCTCGAGAAGCAGAACCGCCTCGCCGCCGCCGACAAGGAGTACCGCGCCCTGGCGGAGAAGGCGCCGCGCTACGCCGGGCTGGCCGAGCGCCGGGCCCGCCTCTACCAGCGCATGGGCCAGGTCGAGCAGGCCCTCGCCGCCTTCGACGAGGCGCTCCGGGGCGAGCGGCCCCCGGCCGCGCTGCGCCTGGCCGCGGCCGAGCTCTTCATCGAGGAGGGCGCGCGCAAGCCGTGCATCGCGCCCGCCGCCGAGCCCGCCGCGCCCGCCCCCGGGGCCGCCGCGCCGAGCGGGGACGCGGGGCCGACCGGCGCGACGCCGCCGCCCGCGGCCAAGGCCCCGCCCGCCGCGCCGCCGCCCGCCGCCAAGGCCCCGCCCGCCGGCGCCCCGCCCGCCGCCGGGTTCCCCGACGACGTGAGCTGCTTCGAGCTCGCGCGCCGCGCCGCCGACTCGGTCCTCCTCGAGGACCCGCGCAGCGCCGCCGCCAACGCGCTCGTCGGCCGCGCCCTCGCCGGCATCGGCAAGCCGGAGGAGGGGCTGCAGTTCGCGCGCCGCGCCGCCGGCATCGACTCGGCCAAGCCGGAGTACCACCTGTACGTAGGCGAGATCCTCGAGCAGCTCGGCCGCTTCGATCTCGCGCTGCAGGAGCTCGCCGTGGCCGTGGGCGGTGGCCCGACGCTGGTCGGCCCGTACGTCGCGCGCGCCCGCATCTACCTCCGCCAGCGCCTCTTCCGCGAGGCCCTCGGCGAGCTCGCCAAGGCCGGCCAGCGCGACAAGGCACGCGCCGACATCCCGCTGCTCCAGGGCGACGCCTTCGCCGGGCTGCGCCAGATCCCGCAGGCCATCGAGTCCTACCAGGTGGCCGTCAAGCGCGGGCCGCAGAACGCGACCGCGTTCTACAAGCTGGGCGACGCGTGCGCCGACGGCGAGCGCCGCGGCCCCGCGGTCGACGCCTTCCGCCGCGCCCTGACCCTGGGCGGCGACAAGGCGGCGTGGGCGGCCGACGTCCACCGGCGCCTCGGCTTCATCCACAAGGAGTCCGGCGCGCGCGGCCCCGCGCTCACCGAGTTCCGGCGGTACCTCGAGCTCAAGCCCGACGCCGCGGACAAGGGCGAGATCCTCCAGCAGATCCGGTTCCTGGAGTAGCGTGGACAGTCAGACTCCAGGCTCCAGACTCCCGGCTCCAGGACGTCGGCGCGAGGCGCCGCGCGTCGTGCTCGTCGCGCCCGCGTACAGGAAGGCAACAGGGAGACGGGGAGGCGGGGAGGATGATTCTGGTTCGGATCACGACGCCCGCGTCGTGCACGACGCCCGCGTCGGCGCGACCCAACCTGACCGACTCCCCGTCTCCCCGTCTCCCTGTTGTCCGGCCTGGCGTGGCCCGCCTGGTCGGGACCGAGCCCGCCGCGCCCCCGCCCTGCTCCTCGGGGCGGCGCTCGCCGTCGCGGGCGCCGCGGCCCCGGCGCGCGCGGCCCCGGCGCCGCCCCCCGCCGCCCACCTCCCGGCCGCCTTCACCGTCGCGGTCACGCCGCGCGCGCTGCACGCCGACGCCGCCACCTACCGCGCGCTGCTCGCCCTGTGGCCCGGCGCCCCGGCGGCGCTCGCGGCGGCCCGCGCCGCGCTCGGCCACGATCTCACGACCGCCGCGGGGTTCGCCCGCACCGGCCTCAGCGCCGACGGCCCGCTCGTCGTCGCCGCCTTCGCCGTCGAGCGCACCGAGGTCGAGGCCGCCTACCGCAGCGCCATCGGCGCGCTCGGCCGCCGCGACTGGCGCGGGCTGCGTCACCTGCCGCCGGCGTTCTACCACCATCGCGTGGTCGCCCGCGTCGCCGACCCGCTGCGGCTGGCCGCGTTCCTCGCCGAGCAGCGCCTGGCGCCGCTCACCGCGGCGACCGCGCCGGGCGTGCAGCGCGTCGTCGGCGTCGAGCGCAAGCCCGCCGCGGAGCTCGCCGAGCGGCTGCGCGCCGCCGGCGCCGTCGGCCTCGCCCGCCTGCCCGGCGACGGGCTCGTGCTCACGCGCGTCGTCGGCCGCGACCTCAGCGTCGACATCGTGCAGCCCTGGCTCGCGGCGGCGCCGCCGCCCGCCGACGAGGCGGCCCTGCTCGCCCGCCTGAGCCGGGCGCCGGCCGCGCCCGCGCCCGCCGCCGCCGGCGCGCGCCGCCTGCTCGCCGAGGACGCCGCGATCGCGGTGCACCTCGACGGCGCGCGGCTGCAGGACCTCGCCGAGGTCGGCGGCCGCGAGCGCGCGCTCGGCCAGCTCCTGCGGCTCACGCCCCAGGCGCGCCTGAAGACGCTCGCCGCCGCCGAGGTGGACGCGCTCGTCTGCCACGAGGGCCTCACCCGCGCCGCCGCCGCCGCCACGCTCACCGACGCGGCCGCGGCGCTGCGGGTCCACGGCCGCCGCCTGGAGCTGCACCTCGCGTGGACCCTCGCGCCGGGGCGGGCCGGGGTGTTCGCGGCCCGCGACGACCGCCTCACCGACCTCGGCGCCGGCGCGCACGGCGCGCTCGGGGTGCTGGCGCTGCGGCTCGACCTCGGCGGCTTCCCGGCCCGCGTGCCCCGCGACGGCCCGCTCACCCGCCGACTCGGCGACGCCACCCGCTTCGTCG
Source organism: Polyangia bacterium (assembly GCA_036504295.1). Classification (GTDB taxonomy): domain Bacteria; phylum Myxococcota_A; class Polyangia; order JACRCY01; family JACRCY01; genus DASXVK01. The sequence goes on along the minus strand of DASXVK010000123.1, from coordinate 14,605 downwards.
CCAGCTGCGGCGCCCTGACCGAGCTGCTCGCGATGGCGCGCTACTGGCCCGAGCTGCTCGCCCTCGCGCTCGAGGAGGCGCACCACGAGCGCGACGCCGGCGGCATCGTCGCCGGGCTGCACAACCTGGTCGTCGGCCTGCGCGACTACGCCGGCGACGAGCCGCGCCTCTTCGCCCTGGGCTCGCTCGAGCCCGCCGCCGCCCGCCGCCTCGAGGCGCTGGCGCGGGCGGGCCGCACCCCCGTCAAGCTCGGGCGCGCGCCGCTCGCCGGCGGCCGCGTCCTCGTCATGGCGGCGACCGACGCGCCCACGCTCACGGTCGCCCAGACGTTCGGCGCGGCCCGGCCTGCCGCCGCCCGCGCCGCGGCCGTCGAGCTCGAGGCCGACCTCGGCCGCCTGCTCGCGCGGCGCGCCGCGACCGCGCCGCCCGCCGAGGCGCCGGGGCTGCGCCAGCTCGCCGCCCGCGCCGGCCGCCTGCGCGGCGCCCTCACCGTCGAGGACGACACCCTCGTCGGCCGCCTCCAGCTCGAGCTCCGGTGACCTGAGATGCCCGCCCCGCCGCCCATCGTCCTCGGCACCGCCGGCCACATCGACCACGGCAAGACGGCGCTCGTGCGCGCGCTCACCGGCATCGACACCGACCGCCTCAAGGAGGAGAAGGAGCGCGGCATCACCATCGAGCTCGGCTTCGCCTGGCTCGACCTGGGCGCCTATCGCTTCGGCGTGGTCGACGTGCCCGGCCACGAGCGGTTCGTCAAGACCATGGTCGCCGGGGCGACCGGCATCGACCTCGTCGTCCTCGTCGTCGCCGCCGACGAGGGCGTCATGCCGCAGACCCGCGAGCACCTCGACATCTGCCGCCTGCTGCGCATCCCGCGCGGCCTGGTCGCCCTCACCAAGGCCGACCTCGTCACGCCCGACTGGCTCGAGCTGGTGCGTGAGGACGTGCGGCAGGTGGTCGCCGGCACGTTCCTCGAGGGCGCGCCGGTCGTGCCGTGCTCGGCGGTGACCGGCGCCGGGCTCGCCGCGCTCAAGGCGGCGCTGCAGGAGCTCGCCCCGCAGGTGCCGGGCCGCGACGAGGGCGGCCTCGCCCGCCTGCCCATCGACCGCGTCTTCACGATGCACGGCTTCGGCACCGTCGTGACCGGCACGCTCGCGGCGGGGCGGCTGCGCGAGGGCGACGACGTGGTCGCGCTGCCCGGCGGGGCCGCCGGCAAGGTGCGCGGCCTGCAGGTCCACGGCGCCCCGACCCCGGAGGCGCGCGCGGGCCACCGCACCGCGGTCAACCTCGGCGGGGTGCCGCGGCAGGACCTCGAGCGCGGCGAGGTGCTCACGCACGCCGGCGCGCTCACGCCGACCGCGGTCCTCGACGCCGAGGTCGAGCTGCTGGCCGCCTGCCGCGGGCCGCTCGCCCGCCGCACGCGCCTCATCTTCCACGCCGGCACCGCCCAGACCCAGTGCACCGCCCTCCTCGTCGAGGGCGACGCGCTCGCGCCGGGCGCCGGCGGGCTCGTGCAGCTGCACCTCGCGCGCCCGGCCGTGGTCCTGCCCGGCGACCGCTTCATCCTGCGCGGCTTCACGCCGCAGGAGCACTACGGCACCACCGTAGGCGGCGGCCGCGTGCTGCGCATCCTCGGGCCGAAGCTGCGCGGCCGGGACCCGGAGTTCGCCGCCCGCCTGCGCCGGATGGCCGCGGCCGGCGTCGACGAGCGCGTCGCGCTCGAGGTCGAGGCCGCCGGGGCGCGCGGCCGCGAGCGCGGCGATCTCGTGCGCCGGCTCGGCGTCGCGCCGCGCGTGGTCGAGGCGGCGCTCGCGCGGCTGCTCGCGAGCCGGACCCTCGTGCGCTTCGACGCCGAGCGCGAGGCCGTGGTGCACGCGAGCGCGCTCGAGGAGCTGCGCCGGCGGGCCCTCGCGGCGGTCGATCACTTCCACGCCGAGCACCCGGTGCAGGCGGGGATGAGCCGCGAGGAGGTGCGCTCCAAGCTGCCGGCCTACGCGAGCCCGCGCCTCTTCCACCTCGTCGCCGAGGGGCTGGTGCGCGAGGGCGCGCTCGCCGCCGACCGCGACCTGCTCAAGCGCCCGGGGCACGAGGCCCGCGCCGAGGCCGCCGGCGGCGACCTGCGCGAGCGCGTGGCGGCGCTCTACCGCGCCCAGGCGCTGACGCCGCCGCGCCACCAGGAGGTGCTGCCCGCGCTCGCCGCCGCGGGCGGCGCGCCGCGCGAGCCCGAGGTCCGCGCCGTCATCGAGGCCCTCGCCCGCGACGGGCTCCTCGTGCGCGTGCGCCCGGACCTGTACTTCGACCGCGACGCCCTCGCCGCGCTGCGCGAGCGCCTGCGCGCCTTCCTCGTCGAGCGCAACGAGATCACGGCCCAGGAGTTCAAGGAGCTCACCGGCGCCTCGCGCAAGTTCAGCATCCCGCTCGCCGAGCACTTCGACGCGGAGAAGCTCACGCTGCGGGTCGGCGAGGTGCGGCGGCTGCGGCGGTAGGTCCTAGCAGGCTCCGGGGAAATGCAACACGGAGACGCGGAGGCACGGAGGATGATTCTGATTATTCATGACCTCACTCCGTGTCACCGGGCCTCCGTGTTGCATTTCCCCCCACGCTCCTAGAACACGTACTGGCCGCTGGCGCCGACGAAGAAGGCGTTCTGGAAGCCGCCGTCGATGATGACGACCGCGTGGGGGTGCACCTTCAGGCGCACGCCCAGGACCGCGGCCACGACCGGCAGCACGCGGTAGCTCGACAGGTCCTCGACGAAGCGCGGGCCGTAGGCGGCGCTGGGGGCGCACTGGCTCGGGACGTCGACGTTCGCGGGGCTGCACGCCGGCCCGGAGAGCTGGCGGTACATGTCGCCGGTGGTGAACATGAGGCCGATGCCGCCACCGTAGCGCAGCGCGATCCAGTCGTTGAAGTCGTGGTGCCACAGCAGGCTGGCGGTGAGCTGGGTCGTGACGAAGCTCTTGAACTCGGTGAAGTAGGTGTCGCCCTCGTAGGTCCCGGTGCCGGTCCAGTTCGCGTTGGCGATGTTGCCGTACCAGCCGAAGTCGAGGCCGAAGACGAGGTCGAGGTTGCCCTTGCGGCGGGTGAAGTCGAGGCCCCACGAGAACGAGCTCAGCCCGTGGGCGTGCTTCATGAAGGCCTCGAGGAACCACGCCGGCACGAAGATGCCGCGCAGGCGGCTGCCGACCGCGTAGCTCACCTCGGGCTTGGCCGGGGCCGCCGTCACCGCGGGCACGCTCGGGCCGTCGGGCGCCGCGCCCGGCTCGGGCGCCGCGCCCGGCTCGGGCGCCGCGGCGCGCGCCGCGGGTTGGGCCCCGCCCGGGCCGGCCCACCCGAGCACCACGGCGAAGACGACGACGGCTGCGACGGCCACTCTCATGCGCTCCTCCCGGGACAGCGTTCGGCGCCATTATACCCGTCCCGCCGGGAAACGGGCGCCCTCGCGTTGGCAAGGCCGCGTGGAGTCCGATATAATCGGCGCACGCGGCCCGCGGGGGGCTGTGCCAGAAATGCGTTCGTGCCCGCACTGCAACACTCCGTACCCGGATGACGCACAGGTGTGTCCCCGGGACGGCGCCCGTCTCGGCCAGTCGTCGCCCGGCGCCTGGGGGGCGCTCCCCGGCGCACGCGCGGCCACCCCGGCGGCGCGGGCGGCGGCGGCGGCCGTGCCGACCACGGCCGGGCGGCGCGGCCACGCCGGCTCCGGCTCGCGCCCGTCGCGCCAGGGCACGCCGGCGGATCCGGCAGCGGTCGCCGCGGCGCTGCTGCGCAGCGACCCGAGCCTCGATGCCGCCGCCGCGCCGCAGGAGGACGAGGACGAGGCGCTCCTCGGCCGCGTGCTCGGCAGCTACCGCCTGCTCGCGGTCATCGGCCGCGGCGGCATGGGTCGCGTCTACCTCGCCGAGCACGTCAAGCTCGGCCGCCGCGTGGCGCTCAAGCTCCTCAAGCCGGAGTACGCCGCGCGGCGCGACTCGGTCGCGCGCTTCTTCCAGGAGGCGCGCGCCGTCAACACCATCCGCCACCGCAACATCGTCGACATCACCGACTTCGTCGAGCTGCCCGACCACACCACCTTCATCATCATGGAGCTGCTGTCGGGGGCCAACCTCGGCGAGCTCGTCCGCCGCGAAGGGCCGCTCGCCCCGCACCGCGCGCTGAGCGTCCTCATCCAGGTGTGCGACGCGCTCGAGGCCGCCCACCGGGTCGGCATCGTCCACCGCGACCTCAAGCCCGACAACATCTTCGTCCTCGACACCGAGGGCGCGCGCGACACGGTCAAGCTGCTCGACTTCGGCGTCGCCAAGCTGCTGGTGAGCGCGACCCGGGAGGAGCAGCTCAGCCTGCAGACGCTCGAGGGCTCGGTCGTCGGCACCCCGGCCTACATGTCGCCCGAGCAGGCCGCCGGGCTGCCGGTCGACCACCGGTCCGACATCTACGCCCTCGGCGCCATCATGTACGAGCTCTTCACCGGGCGCCGCGTCTTCGAGGCGCGCTCGTTCGGCGAGTTCGTGCTCAAGCACGTCAGCGCCGTCCCCATTCCCCCGCGCGACCTCAAGAACGTCGGCCCGCTGCCCGCCGGGCTCGAACCGATCATCCTGAGCTGCCTCGAGAAGCAGCCCGAGCACCGCTACCAGACCACGGCCGCGCTGCGGGCCGATCTCGCGCGCGTCATGGCGGGGGAGCACACCGCCGCCCTCGAGCTGCCGCCCGGCCCGCACGCGGGCCGCATCCGCCTCGCCTGGATCGTCGGCGCCGGCCTCGCGGGGGTGCTCGCGGCCGGCGCCGCCGTGCTGCTGCTGCTGCCCGACCGGGCCCGGCCCGCCGCGACGAGCGGCCGCGCCGGGCGCCCCGCCGCCGGCGCGGGGGGCGCGGCCGCGGCCCGGCCCGCCGCCGCCGACGTGGAGTTCAGCTTCCGCTCCGACCCGCCCGGGGCGCAGGTCTTCGCCGTCGGCGAAGTCGCGCCGCTCGGCACGACCCCGCTGCGGCGCGTGCGGCCGGGCGCCGACCGCGAGCGGGACTTCATCTTCCGCCTGACGGGCTACCGCGAGCAGCGCATGCGCGCCGCGGGCGCCACCGCGCCGGAGGCCTTCGCGCTGCTCGAGCCGGAGGCCGGCGCGCGCGCGGGCGAGCCGCGCCGGGGGCGCCGCCCGACCGACGGCGAGCGCCCCGGCGCCCCGCGCCTCGCGCCGGTCGAGCCCCTCGAAGCGCCCGCCAAGGCGCCGCCCGCCAAGGCGCCGCCCGCGCCGGGCAAGAAGCGCATCGACAAGGTCGACACCGTGGACCCGTTCGCCGAATGAGCGCGCCTCGGCTCATGGACCCCCGCGGCGCGCCGCTCCGGCTGCTCGCCGTCCTGCTCGCGACCCTCGCCGCCGCGCCGCCCGCGCTGGCCGGCGGGGACGACGCCGACAAGCGCGCCCGCGCGCACTTCCGCCGCGCCGAGACCCACTTCGCGGTGGGCCGCTTCAAGGAGGCCCTCGCCGAGTACGAGCAGGCCTTCGAGGCCAGGCCGCTGCCCGGGTTCCTCTTCAACATCGGCCAGTGCCACCGCAACCTCGGCCACCTCGAGGAGGCCATCTTCTCGTTCAAGAAGTACCTGCGCCTCAAGCCCGACGCGAAGGACCGCGCCGCGGTCGAGGACCTCATCGCCGATCTCGAGCGCCAGCTCGCGGCCCAGCGGGCGGTGCGCGCCCCGCCGCCCATGCCCGTGCTCGTGCTGCCGCCGCCGCCCCCGCCGCCGCCGCGGCCGTTCTACACCCGGACGTGGTTCTGGGGCGCCGCGGCCGTCGTCGTCGCCGCGAGCGTCGTCGGCGTCTACTTCGGCACCCGCCCGGGCGCGAGCGGGCCGCCCGCCGCGCCCCTCGGCAACATCGACTTCCGATGAGCCGCCGCGCCTGCCTCGGGTTCGCCGCGCTGTGGGCGGCGCTCGCCGGCTGCGGCTCGCCCGCCCCGGCCACCTACGTCTGGGTCGACGTCCAGGCCCGGCCCGCCGTGCGCGGCGTGGCCACGCTCGAGGTCACCGTGAGCGACGGCGGGGACCGGGTCACGCGCACCTTCGGCGCCGGCGCGCTCGCGCTGCCGAGCGCCTTCACCGTCACCCCGAACGCGCACGGCACCCTCACCGTCGCGGGCACCGCCAAGGACGCCGCCGGGCTCGTCGTCGCCGCCGCCACGGCCACGGTCGAGGTCGTCGCCGGCGGCCGGGCCGACACGACCGTGCTGCTCGAGCCCACCGACTTCCAGGTCAACACGACCGTCGCCGGCAGCCAGATCGTCACCGACTACGACGGCGGCCGCGCCGGCCGCCAGCTCGCCGCGGCCGCCGACGGCAGCTTCGCCATGATCTTCGAGAACATCGGCGACCTCGGCCGCTTCGACGCCATGGGCCGCCTCTTCGACCCCGACGGCGCGCCCCGCCAGAACGCGACCAGCCTGAGCGCGGACGACTTCATCCTCAACGCCGGCGGCACCGAGAGCGTCTACTTCGTCGCCGCCGCCGCGGCGCCCGCCGGCGGCTTCCTCGCGATCTGGGTGGACGCCGCGCTGAGCACCGTGAACGCGCGGCGCTTCGACGAGACCGGCGAGGGCGGCACCGAGCTCTCCGTCGCGAGCCTGACCGTGCCCGCGGCCGGCGTGCCCAGCGCCGGCGCCGGCGCCGCGGCCGCGCTGCGCGACGGCGGCTTCGTCGTCGTCTTCACGCAGCAGCGCTCGGCCACCGACTCGACGCTCGAGCTCCACGCCCGGCTGCTCGACGCGACCGGCGCGCCGCGGCCGAACCACACCGGCTCCGCCCTCGCCTTCCCGCTCGGCGCCGCGACCACCCACAGCCGCGAGCGCCCCGCGGTCGCGGCGGGCGCCGACGGCGCGTTCCTGGTCGCCTGGCTCGACGCCAACCCGGCCACCGCCGACGCGGCGATCGTCGTCCAGCGCTTCGACCAGGCCGGGCAGGCGCAGGGCGCCGAGATCATCATCCAGCCGCTCGGCACCGGCCTCTACTCCGAGGCGCCGAACCTGGCCGCGACGCCCGACGGCTACTTCGTCGTCTTCGCCGACGACCCCACCGCGGCCGGCGACACCGACATCTTCGTCCGCTTCGTCGCCACGAGCGGCGTGGCCGGGGTGCCGGCCTACCGCGTGACGACCTCCACGACCGGCGACCAGACCGATCCGGCCGTGGCCGCGGCGCCGGACGGCCGCGCGCTCGTCGTGTGGACCGACGGCCAGAGCCGCCCCGAGGACACCGAGCCGGCCTCGATTCGCGGCCGCCTGCTGCAGCCGCTCGGGCTGCCGCTCGGCGCCGACTTCGCCGTCAACACGACCACGACCCGCAACCAGATCCTGCCGTCGGTCGCCGCCGCGGGCCACGACGCCTTCGTCGTCGCCTGGGAGGACTACAGCGCCGTCGGCCCCGACACCGACGGGAGCGGCATCCGGGCGCGGTTCCTCTACCCGGACTTCGCCCCCACCGACGGCCGCCTCGGCGCCGGCTGCGACCCGGTCGCGTGCCAGCGCGGCCTCGTCTGCCTCGCGCGCGCCGCCGGCGCCTTCTGCCACCAGGGGTGCACGAGCGCTCAGGTCGGGTCGGCCTGCGCCTCGGGCGGCATGTGCGCCGACGTGAGCGGCGCCGCCGGCCCCGCGTGCCTGTTCCGCTGAGCCGCGCCCGCGGCTAGATCTCGATCGTCTTCCACTTCCCCTCGTGGAACTTCCAGCCCATCACCGCGGCCAGGATGGCGGCGTAGGCGATGGCGGCCGTCCACACGCCGAGGAAGCCGAAGCCGAGGCGCAGCCCGAGGAGGTAGGCGAGGGGGACGAGGCAGAAGAAGTGCAGCGCCCCCTCGACGTACATCACGAAGCGGCTGTTGCCGGCGCCGAAGAGCGCCTGGGTGAAGACGAGCGCCATCGCCATCACCGGGGCGGCGCACGCGACCATGCGCAGCGCCGGCTTGGCGACCGCGATCACCGACGGATCGTGGGTATAGACGCGCAGGAGGCCCTCGGGGAAGAGCGCCATCAGCCCCCCGATGACGAGGAAGACGGCGATGCCGATCTTCACCGACTCGTAGGCGTAGCGCTCGGCGAGGTCGGGCCGCCGCTTGCCCATGCTCTCGCTGACGAGGGTCGCGGTCGCCGTGCCGTAGGCGATGCAGGTGGTGAAGACGAGCATCAGGATGACGACCACGTTCTGGGTCGCGGCGGCGTAGATGGCCTCCGGCTGCCCGACCCGGGCCACGATCTTGTAGAAGAGGGCGAAGCCCGACATCACGAACAGGGTCGCGAACCCCGACGGCAGCGACAGCCGGATGATCTCGCGCATGATCGGCCACGAGAGGTTCTGGCGCAGGCGGTAGAAGTGGTACGTGCCCACGTACTTCCCGCGCAGGCTCCACGCCGCGATCATGAAGAGGCCGATCCACGACGAGATGACCGCGGCCGCGCCGGCGCCGGTGATGCCCAGGCGCGGCAGCCCGAGGCGGCCGAAGAGGAAGCCGTAGCAGAAGTAGGCGTTCGCGACGTTCATCACGAGCGCCGCGTACATGTGCACCCGGGTCTTGGTGATGCCGTCGAAGAAGCTCTTGTAGCTCGCCGTGACCACCATCGAGAAGACGCCGATGATGCGGAGCTTCGCGAAGGGAATGCCGCTGGCGAGCACGTCCTGGTCCGTGATGATGGCGTGGAAGTAGGCGGGCACGAGGAGATAGCCGGCGAGGGTCGCCACCGCGGCGGCGACGAGCGACACCGCGAGCGAGTTCGTCAGCACCTGCCCCGCGCGGTCCAGCTTGCCCTCGCCGTTACGCCGGGCGGTGAGCGCCTGGGTGCCGACGGCGACAGTCGACAGGAACCCGCCGATGGCCCACAGCAGCACGAGCGACGGGCCGAGGGCCGCCTGCCCGGCGCTCGCCTCGGCCGTGGGCAGCAGGCCGATGAGGATGTGATCGACCTGGTTGACCGCCGTCTGGGTCAGCATCGCCAGGATGACGGGCCACGACAGTCCGGCGATGCGGTGGGCCAGCTTGCGGTCGAGTCCAAGTTGCATCAAAGTTCCGGAGTCGCGGCCTGTGGCTTAGCCGATCCGCGTGCTCAAGGCAAGTTGTCGCGCGCGGTCCCGCGCCGCAGGTTCTGGGCGCTAAACTTTAGGTTGCAACCATCGGGCCCATCTTCTAGCGTTGAGGGCCTCTAAGGAGGTACGCCATGCGCTTCTCGTTGGCCGGCGGCCGGCTCGGCCCCGCACACCTCTTCGTCCTCGCGGCCGCCCTCGTCCTCGGCGCCGGCTGCGGCCCGAAGTACCCCAACTGCAAGGGTGACAAGGACTGCAAGGACAAGGAGTACTGCGTCAGCGGGAAGTGCCAGCAGTGCCGCCCGAACGAGAAGGACTGCCCCCCGGGCCAGGAGTGTGCCGGCGGCGCGTGCAAGGCCATCGCCGGCTTCTGCACCAGCGACGCGCAGTGCCCGCCGGACCAGTCCTGCCTCGGCAACCGCTGCAAGGCCTGCACCGCCGACGACCAGTGCGGCGAGGGCAAGTGCCACAACGGCCGCTGCCAGCAGCCCAAGAGCTGCGTCAAGGACGAGGACTGCGCGCAGGACGAGGACTGCGTGAAGGGGCGCTGCGTCTCGGGCAAGCGCTCCACCTCCGCGGGCCCGACCCCGAGCTGCGCGCTCGAGGCCGTCTACTTCGACTTCAACGAGTCGGTGCTCACGAGCAACGCGAGCGACGTGCTCGCGCGCGACGCCGCCTGCCTCAAGCAGGCCGGCCGGGCCGCGGCGCTCGAGGGGCGCGCGGACCCGCGCGGCACCGAGGAGTACAACCTCGCGCTGTCCGAGCGGCGCGCGCTCGCGGTCAAGAAGCACCTCGAGAACCTCGGCGTGCCCGGCGGCAAGCTGCGCACCATCCCGAAGGGCAAGACCGAGGCCAGCGGCGGGAACGAAGCCGGCTGGGCCAAGGACCGGCGCGTGGACGTGAAATGGGACTGAGGGGCCTAGTGCTCGCGGCCGTGCTGCTCGGCGCGGCGCCGGGCTGCATGTGGTTCACGACCAAGGACGAGGGGCAGCAGCTCAAGGACGCGATCGCCCAGCTCAAGGCGGGCGTCGAGCGGCGCGACGCCGAGCTGATGCGCGCGACCGCCGACGCCAAGGAGCAGGTGGCGAAGCTGCGCACGGTGCTCGAGCAGGCCACGAACCTCGTCACCCGCAACTCCGCCGACCTCGGGCTGCAGGTGCAGAAGATGCAGGCCGACCTCGCGGCGCTCATCGGCAAGACCGAGGAGATCGGCCACAACCTCGAGTCGGTGACGAAGCAGTTCAGCGAGTACCGCGCCCAGACCGACGTCAAGCTCGAGGGGCTCGTGACCAAGACGGCGGGGGCCCAGAACCCGCCCGCCCCCGAGGGCAAGGACCAGCTCTTCGACGAGGCCTACAAGCGCTATCAGGCGAGCCAGTTCGAGGAGGCGCGGCGCCTCTTCCGCACCTTCACGACCCGCTTCGGCCGCGACGACCGCGCCGACAACGCGCAGTACTGGATCGGCCAGAGCTACTTCGAGGAGCGCAAGTTCGCGGCGGCCATCGCCGAGTTCAAGAAGGTCATCGACAACTTCCCCCACAGCGACGCGGCCGACGGCGCCATGTACGGCATGGCGCTCGCGTTCGTCGAGCTCAAGTACTGCACCGAGGGGGAGGCCTACCTGCAGGATCTCACGAAGCGCTTCCCGCGCTCGCCGCTGGTCGACAAGGCCAACAAGAAGGTCAAAGAGATCCGCAAGATCAAGCGCAACAAGAAGCTCTGCATGACGTAGCGCCGCGGGCGCGGCCAGCGCCGCGGAGGGCAGGGCGGCGCGCGCTCAGGTCCTCCGGCACGCCGCGGCGACCGCCGCCGCCGCGCCGCGCACGTCGCCGCTGCGCACCACCGCCCCGATCACCGCCACCGCCGCCGCGCCCGCGGCGAGCACCGCCGGCACCTGCGCGAGCGTGATGCCGCCGATGGCGACGACCGGCACCGGCACCGCGGCGCACGCGCGGGCGAGGCCGGCGAGGCCGACCACCGGATCGGGCCGCGCCTTCGTCGCCGTCGGGAAGACCGGGCCGTAGCCGATGTAGTCGGCGCCGCCCGCGGCCGCGGCCCGGGCCTGCGCGAGATCGTGGGTCGAGACGCCGATGACGAGCGCGGGCGCGAGCCGCCGCGCGTCGGCGAGGGGCAGGTCGTCCTGGCCGAGCTGCACCCCGCCGGTCCCGGCGGCGAGCGCCACGTCGAGCCGGTCGTTGACGACGAGGAGCGCGCCGGCCGCGGCGCAGCCCGGGGCCACCGCGCGCACGCAGGCGAGCAGCCGGCCGGCCGGGGCGCCCTTCATCCGCACCTGGAGGACGCCGGCGCCGCCCGCGAGCAGGTCCTGGGCGAGCGTCGCGGCGGCCGCGGGCGCGGCGTCCGGCGCGAGGTCCGCGATGGCGTAGAAGCCGGCGATGGCGCGCAACGCCCGGCCATCTCGCGTTGACTTTGTTCGTGACGGGGCCATACGATTCACGGCTCCGCGACCGTGGCAGAGATGAGCGCCAAGTTCAAGCTCCAGAGCGACTTCAAGCCCCAGGGCGATCAGCCCCGGGCCATCGAGCAGCTGTGCGAGGGCCTCGCGCGGGGCGAGAGGCACCAGACCCTGCTCGGCATCACCGGCTCGGGCAAGACCTTCACCATCGCCCACGTCATCGCCCGGCTGCAGCGGCCGACCCTCATCCTCGCGCACAACAAGACCCTCGCGGCGCAGCTCTACGGCGAGTTCCGCGACCTCTTCCCCGACAACGCCGTCCATTACTTCGTCAGCTACTACGACTACTACCAGCCCGAGGCGTACGTCCCGTCGTCCGACACCTACATCGAGAAGGACGCGACCATCAACGAGGAGATCGACCGGCTGCGCCACGCGGCCACCTCGTCGCTGCTGTCGCGCCGCGACGTCATCATCATCGCCTCGGTCTCGTGCATCTACGGCATCGGCGCGGCCGAGACCTACGCCGGCATGCGCATCGAGCTCGAGAAGGGCGAGGAGGTCGGCCGCGACGCGGTGCTGCGGCGGCTCGTCGACATCCAGTACGAGCGCAACGACTTCGACTTTCACCGCGGCACCTTCCGCGTGCGCGGCGACGTCGTCGAGGTCTTCCCCGCCCACGAGGAGGACCGGGCGCTGCGCATCGAGTGGTTCGGCGACGAGATCGTCGACTTCGCCGAGATCGACCCCCTGCGCGGCAAGGTGCTGCGCAAGCTCGACCGCATCGGCATCTTCCCGAGCTCGCACTACGTCACGCCCGCCGAGCTGCTGGTGCGCGCGGCGACGTCGATCAAGGACGAGCTGCGCGAACGGCTCACGGTGCTCAAGGAGAACCTGAAGCTGGTCGAGGCGCAGCGGCTCGAGCAGCGCACCATGTTCGACCTCGAGATGCTCGAGCAGATGGGCTACTGCACCGGCATCGAGAACTACTCGCGCCACCTCTCGGGCCGGCAGCCGGGCGAGGCCCCGCCGACCCTCATGGACTACTTCCCGAAGGACTTCCTCTTCTTCGTCGACGAGAGCCACCAGAGCATCCCGCAGGTCTCCGCCATGTACCGCGGCGACCGGGCGCGCAAGGAGACCCTGGTCGAGTTCGGCTTCCGCCTGCCCTCGGCGCTCGACAACCGCCCGCTCAAGTTCGAGGAGTGGGAGGACCGCATCAACCAGGTCGTGTTCGTCTCGGCCACGCCCGGCGACTACGAGCTCGAGAAGTGCCAGGGCGTCGTCGTCGAGCAGGTGATCCGCCCGACCGGGCTGCTCGACCCCGCGATCGAGGTGCGGCCGGTCAAGCACCAGGTCGACGACCTCCTCGGCGAGATCCGGGCGCGGGTGAAGGTGGGCGAGCGCGTGCTCGTCACCACGCTCACGAAGCGCATGGCCGAGGACCTCACCGAGTACTACCAGGAGCTGGGAGTACGGGTGCGCTACCTGCACTCGGACGTCGAGACCCTGGAGCGCATCGCCATCATCCGCGACCTGCGGCGCGGCGAGTTCGACGTGCTCGTCGGCATCAACCTGCTGCGCGAGGGCCTCGACCTGCCCGAGGTCTCGCTCGTCGCGATCCTCGACGCCGACAAGGAGGGCTTCCTGCGCGCCGAGCGGTCGCTCATCCAGACCATCGGCCGCGCCTCGCGCCACCTGCACGGCCAGGTGCTGATGTACGCCGACCGCATCACGCGCTCGATGGAGGTCGCCATCCGCGAGACCGACCGGCGCCGCGCCATCCAGCGCCGCCACAACGAGGAGCACGGCATCACGCCGCAGTCGGTGCAGCGGGCCATCCTCGACCTCGGCAGCACCATCGCCACCGACGCGCCGGTCGACCTCGGGGCGGCGCGCGCCGCCGAGCAGGCCGAGCAGTACGACGTCGCGCCCGAGGAGCTCCCCGGGCTCCTCAAGGCGCTGCGGCGCGAGATGCAGGAGGCCGCGAAGGCGCTCGAGTTCGAGCGCGCCGCCGCGCTGCGCGACCGCATCCGCACCCTGTCCGAGCTGGACCTGCGGATCCGCTGAGGCGAGCCCCCGCGAGCCTCGTTGTTGCTGACCCGGCGCGGGGGGCGCGCTCTAGGAGCGTGCGGGAAAATGCAACACGGAGACGCGGAGGCGCGGAGAATGATTCCGAATACTCAAGACCTTACTCCGTGTCCCCGTGCCTCCGTGTTGCATTTCCCGGCAGCCGGTTAGGCCGGGCGCCGGTACGACATCCGCCACACGCGCTTGCCGCGCCGCTCGGTCGTGGACTCGCGCTTCGAGCGCGCGCCGTACGGGTTCGGGCGCGTGAAGCGCCACGGGCCCGCGGCGTTCACGAGCCCGGGCGCCGCCCCCTCGAGCACCTCCATGGCGTCGAGCGCGAGGTCGAAGACGTCGCTCTGGAAGAAGAGGTCGCCGCCGGGCTCGAGCTGGTCGCAGAGCGTGGTCACCAGCTCGGGCGTGAGCACGCGCCGCTTGTGGTGCCGCCGCTTGAACCAGGGGTCCGGGAAGTTGACGTAGAAGCGGGCCACGCTCGCCGGCGCGAACAGCGCCGGCAGCTCGATGTTGGCGTTGGCGAAGACGGCGAGCACCGGCACGTCGCCCAGGCGCCGCGCCTTGCGGTTGACCTGCGCGACCATCTCCGCCCGGATCTCCACGCCCACGTAGAAGCGGGCCGGCTCGACGGCGGCGCGCTCGAAGAGGAAGCGGGCGTCGGCGCACCCGAGCTCGACCTCGACCGGGCGCCCGGGCGGCAGCGCGACCCGCGCGCCGCAACCGACGGCGTAATCGAGCTTCAGCGGGTTGACGTGCTGGCGGATGCGGCGCGGCATGCGCGTTCCTCGGGGGCCGGGCAGACGGCTGGCCGCGCCGCCGCCGGGCTGGCGGGGCTCACGGCCCGCGCGGGTCAGGTCTCCCGGCCGGCGTCATCGGCCGGCGGCGGCCCGTCCTGCGGGTCGGGCTCCTCGTCGCGCTCGTGGCGCAGCAGCTCTTCGGGCCGCTGCGCCAGCAGCTTGGTCGGCACGCGCTCGGCCCACTCGGCGTCGGCCGCGGGCGCGCGCACGCCTTCGGCCGCGGCGCCCGCGGCGGCCGCGCTCAGACGCTGCAGCTCCTCG
>DASXVK010000122.1:0-10244 GCA_036504295.1 Polyangia bacterium | reverse complement strand
CCGCGGCTCCAGGCGCCGCGGGCGTTCGAGCAGGTAGTAGATCAGGACGGTGCCCAGCGCGGTCGCGCCGGCCGAGATCAGGAGCGCCTTCCCGATCGTCGCGTCGCGCTCGCCGCCCGCCGCGCCGCCGCGCACCGCCATCACGATGCCGCCGGCCGCGAGCCCGCCCGTGGCACCCGCGCCCACCCAGGTCCACCGCAGCGGCCGGGGCGGCGGCGGCGCGACCGCCGGAGGCCGCGGCGCCACCCGGGCGAGCACGAGCGGCACCGGCCGCTCCTCGTCAGCGGCGGCCTCGACCGTCACCGTCGCCGCCACGTGGCCGGGCGCCGCGGCCCCGACGCGATGCGCGCCCGGCGCGACGTAGAGCGGCCGCCCGGGCCGCGGCCGGCGCGGCTCGTCGTCGACGGTCACCGTGGCGCCCGGCGGCAGCGCCGGCAGGAGCAGCCGCCCCAATCTCCGGATCAGCTCGCCGAGCGCCAGCTCGGCGCGGCGCCGCCGCTCCGACTTGACCTCGGGCGCGCCGGCGGTCTCGACGAGGAAGCGGTCGTAGGCCTCGGCGGCGGCGGCGTGCCGCCCGAGCTTGCGCAGCGCCTCGCCGATGTTGAGGTGGATCTTGGGGCTCGGGTACACCTCGTAGGCCGCGCGGAACCAGGCCAGCGCGGTGTCGTGACGGCCCGCATTGAAATGGGCGACGCCCTCGTCGACGAGCCGGGCGGCCTTGTGCTTCGGGTCGGCGGCGGGCTTCGGGTCGGCGGCGCGGGGTTGCGCCTGCGCGGCGTGGCCGGCCCCGAGGAGGGCCAGCGCGAGCGCGACGACGACGTACCCGGCGGGACGGGCGCGGCGGCGAGCGCGGGAGGGGCGGTGCATGTTGGTGGCCTCGCGAAAGAGCGGCGCCGGCGTCGGGGCGCCCCCGCGACATCATCCACCATGAGGCGGCGCGGCTCAAGCGCGCCCCGCCTCCGGCGCCCTCCGCGCCCGCCCGCGGCCTACCCGCGGCCTCCGCGGCCTAGGCCCCCGAGGCGCTCGCCCGGCAATGGCGCGCGACCTGCGCGAGGAGCACGTCGAGGTCCACGGGCTTCTTGAGAATGCCGGCGACGCCGGTCACGGCGGCGGCGCGGTCGGCGAAGGCGGAGACCACGAGCACCGGGATCGCCGCCGCCACCGGGTCCCGCGCCCGGGCGGCGAGGAACTCGAACCCGTCCATCACGGGCATCATCAGGTCGAGCAGGATGAGGCATGGCCGCGCGCCCGCCGCCAGCCGCGCGAGCGCCTCGCGGCCGTGGGCGGCCGTCTCGACCCGGTAGCCCTCCGCCTCGAGGGCCAGGCGCAGGACCTCGCGGATGTCGTCCTCGTCGTCGACGACCAGGACGAGCGCCGGGCCCGGGGTGGCGGACGGGGCGCTCATCGCGGGTCGCTCAGGCCCAACGTCGCCTCGCCCCGGTCGCGGCCTGCCGCCGCGGCGGCGGCGGCCGCCGGCCCGCCCCGGGGCAGCGTCACCGTGAAGACCGAGCCCTCGGCGGGGCTGCTGGTGACCTGGACGGTGCCGCCCGAGGCCTGGACGACCTGGCGTACGATCCAGAGGCCAAGACCGAACCCGGCGTAGTGGCTCATCGACACGGCGCGCTCGAAGCGCTCGAAGATGCGCGACAGATCGTCCGGCGGGATGCCGATGCCGTGGTCGCGGACCGTGAGGCTGGCCTCGCCCCCCGTCCCCTCGACCGCGATCTCGATCGGCCGGCCGGCGCCGAACTTGATGGCGTTCGACACGAGGTTGGTCACGACCTGCTCGAGGCGGAGGCGGTCCCAGCGCCCGACGACGGGGGCGGCCGCCCGCAGCTCGATCGGGCACCCCGCGCGGACCAGCTCCTCGTGGAGCTCGTCGACGATGCCGCGGGTCACGTCGGCGAGATCGACCTCGTCGACCTCCAGGGTGAGGCGCCCCGCGGTGATGCGCGACACGTCGAGGAGGCTGTTGACGAGCTTCGTCAGGCGACGCGCCTGGCGATCGACGATCCGCAGCGAGGGCATGACCAGGGACGAGGCGAGGCTCTCGGCGCCGCGGTCGGCCAGGCGCTGCAAGGTCTGGATCGGGAGCGTCAGGGCCATCAGCGGCGTGCGGAGCTCGTGCGCCGCGATCGAGAGGAACTCGTCCCGCGCCCGCACGGCGTCCTGGGCCTCGCGGTACAGCCGGGAGCGCTCGTCGGAGAGCGCCTGGACCGCCGCGAAGCCCTCGGCGTTCTCGAGCGCGGCGCCGGCCAGGGCCGCGATGAACTCGCCGAGCCGCTCCTCCTCCGCGCCGAAGAGGCCGCCCACCCGCTCGTGCGTGAGGTAGAGGCACGCGGCCGCCCGGCCGCGGACGAGGATCGGCGCCGCGAGCACCGATCGCGCGAGGCCGTCGACCGCCGGCCGGTCCTCGCCGACGACGATCGGCCGCCCGGACGCGAGGGCCCGGGCGGCGACCGGGGCGCTGAAGGGCACCTGGTCGCCGCCGCCGAGGGGCACGAGCGAGTCGGCCGGCCCGGGCTCGAGGATCACGCAGTGCTCCCCGCGCAGCAGCGTGAGCGCCGCGCGGCGGACCGCGCTCAGGACCGCGTCGCGCGTAAGCGCCGAGGCGATCTGCCGCCCGACGTCGAGCAGGGTGTCGAACCGCTGCAGGACCGAGATGGTCACCGGGGGCTCGGCCGCGCCGTCGCGGCGCTCGGGCTCCAGCCCCGCCTCGAGGACGCCGCGCTCGGCCGCCCCCGCGGCCGCGTCGCCCGCGGCGCCCGGCCAGCCCAGCGCGAGGCCGGCGCGCCCCCGGGCCTCGAGCGTGAGCGCGCGCTCGTGGCGCGCCCCCTGGCGCTCGGCCGTGGCGACGCTCTCGCCGAGGAGCGCGCGCGCCCGGCGCGGGTCACCGGCGGCGGCCGCCAGCAGCCCCGCCTCGCGCAGCGCGTGCGGCAGGTTGTTGCGGAAGCGCCGCGCCACGCGCAGCCCGCGGTCGGCCGCCGCCTGCGCCTGGGCGAGCAGCGCGGTGCGCCGGCGCGCCGCGTACGGCGAGGTCGTCTCGAGCTCCTGCCGGCGCGCCGTCGCGAGCCACGGCAGGATCGGCGCCACGTACTCCCGCCGCATGCTGGCGGCGTCGACGAGGCGCTGGGCCGCCTCGAGCTGGGCGGCCGCCTCGGCCGGACGGCCCTCGTGCAGCAGCCGCACGGCGTCGGCCTGCAGCACGAGCACGCGGGTGTGCGCGTCATCGCTGTCCCGGGCGAGCTCGGCCAGGGCCGCCTCGCGCGGGATGCGGCCGAGCGAGGCCTTGGCCCACATGTCGAGCGCGTGGCCGGAGAGCTGCACGTCGCCGACCTCGAGGCTGTGCTGATGCAGCCGCCGCGCCAGCCCGGCGCCCTCCGCGAGCCGCCCGAGGCGGTACAGCGAGTACGCCGTGTGGCCGCGGGCCACGTTCATGTGCCAGAGGTCGCCCGTCCGCTCGAGGATCTGCGTCGCGCGGCCCAGCTTCTCGAGCGCCTCCTCGTACCGCGACGCCGCGTAGAGCGTCACCCCGTAGAACGCGAGGGTCTGCCCCTGCCCCCACAGGTCGCCGGCCGCCGTGCGCTGCGCCAGGGAGCGCTCCGCGTAGGCGAGCGCCCGGTCGAAGAGGGGCACGCTGGACACGATCGGCGCGTGGGCCGAGTAGATCTGCGCGAGCTCGGCCGACGGCGTGTAGTGCTCGGCGAGGTTCATGCCGTACAGGTGCGCCCAGGCCGAGGGGACCACGCCGCGGCGGAACCAGTACGCGCGCGCCAGCTGCTCGTAGAGGCGCATGGCGAGCAGCTCCGTCTCGTCCGCCGGCCCGCGCACGCCGAGGCACCGGGCCGGGCGCACGGTGTGGAGCACCTGCTCGACGAGCTCCCGGCCGAGCATGGCGCGCAGCGACAGCCAGCCGCCCGGGACGTGCCGGCCGAGGAGCCGCAGCGCGCGCTCGAACGCCTCGCACGCCGCCCGCATCTCGCCGCGGTTGAACGCGAGCGCGCCCAGCTTGCTCTCGACCCGGGCCTCGTCCAGCCGGCCGCGCGCCAGCGACCGGGCGAGGCCCAGCGCCACCAGCGCCTCGCCGTAGCGCCCGCGCAGCATGAGCACCTCGCCGAGCGCCTCGGCGACCCGGCCGCGGGTGGCGGGGTCCGCCACCGCGCTGCTCCGCTCGGCGATGCGGTACTGCTGCTCGGCGAGCTCGAGGGCGTGGCGGGCGCGCGCCCGGTCGCCGGCGGCCAGGGCGTACGGCAGCGCGCGGGCCGGCGCGCCGGCCGCGTCGAAGTGATAGGCGAGGTCGAACACGCGGCCGGGGTCCCGCTCCTCGATGGCCGCGGCCGCGCGACGGTGCAGGGCCCGGCGCGCCTCGTCCGAGAGCCGCGCGAGGAGCGCGTCCCGCAGCTTGTCGTGGACGAACGCGCACGCGGCGCCCCGCCCCTTCGCCCACAGGATGTGGCGCCGCCGCGCCTCGCCGATCGCATCGGCGGCCTCCCCGGCCGTCTGGCCCGCGAGCTGCGCCGCGAAGTCGAGATCGAACTCGCGGCCCAGCAGGGCGGCCACCGAGAGCAGCGCGAGCGCGGGCGGCGGCAGCAGGTCCAGCCGGCGCGTCAGGAAGAGGGCCGCCTCGTGGGAGGAGCGCACCGCCGCCATCACGCCCGGGTCGACGTGCCAGCCCGGCCCCTGCCGGACGAGCGCGCCGCTCTCGACGAGCCCGCGGAGGACCGCCGAGGCCATGAAGGGGCTGCCCTCGGCCAGACGCGCCACGACGGCCGCCGCGTCGTCGGGCAGCGGGCCGGCCATCGACTCCGCGAGCTGGCGGATCTGCGTCGGGTCGAGGGCGGGCAACGGGAGGTGGGCGGCGCCGGGCACCTCGCGCAGCGGGAGGTCCGCGGGCGCCTCCTCGCCGCGGAAGGCGACCACCACCCCGACGTGAGCCAGGGTCTCGCGCCGGCGGTCGTGCCAGAGCCGGACGAGGCGGACCGTCGCGGCGTCGGCCCACTGGCCGTCGTCGAGGAGCACGACCGCGGGCCGCGTGTCGGAGCCGAGCGCCTCGAGCAGGACCGCCAGGGCGTAGCCGGTCCGCGCCTCGGCGAAGGCCTCCGGGCCGGGCGCGGCGGGCGCCGGCGGCCCCAGCACCGCCTCCAGGCGCGGCAGCGCGGCGCAGATCGCGCCGCCCTGGTCGCCCACGCGCTCGCGGATCGCCGCGCCCAGCGCGGGCTCGGCGTCCGCCGCGGTGATGATCTCGTCGACCAGGCCGTCGAGCACCAGGAACGGCCGGGGGGCGACGTTGGCGACGGCGCTGCTGCGCAGCACCCAGGCCGACGCGCCGACGCCGTACGCGAGCTCGTCGAGGAGCCGGGTCTTGCCGCCGCCCGACTCGGCCTCGAGGAGGACGAGGCGTCCGGCGCCCCGCCGCGCGCGCTCGACCTCCGCGCGGAGCGTCGCGAGCTGCGCCGTGCGGCCGATGAAGGCGGGCTCGGTGAGCGTGCGGCGCTCGTCGCACGCGCCGATGACGACCTCGGGCTCGGCCTCGCCGCGCGCCAGCCCGGCCCCGATCCGGTCGAGGTCGGCGAGCGCGCCGGCCGCGGACTGGTAGCGGTCCCGCGGATCCTTGTGGAGCAAGCGGTGGATGAGCTCGTCGAGGGGCCGGGGCACCGCGAGCCCCAGGCTGCGCAGGTCCGGCGGCCGCAGGCTGAGCTGCTGCCGCAGCACCTCGGTGATGCTCCGCCCGTCGAAGCAGGGGCGGCCGGCCAGGCACTCGTAGAGCACGAGCCCCGCGGCGTAGAGGTCCGACGCCTCCCGGACGTCCGCGTGAATGAGGCCGGCCTGCTCCGGGGACATGCGACGAACGGCCCCGAGCGGCTGCTCGCGGATCGACGCCTCGAGCCGGTCGACGCGGGACAGGCCGAAGTCGATCAGCGTCGCGCGCCGGGCGGCGGCGTCCTCGGACAGGACGAGGTTCGTCGGCTTGACGTCGCGGTGCAGCACGCCGTGGGCGTGCGCGCAGTCGAGCGCCGCGAGCAGCGAGATCCCCACCGTGACGCACTCCGGCACGCCGAGGGCGCCGCGCCGCAGCCGCTCATCGAGCGTCACGCCGGGCACGAACGCTCGCGCGACATAGAGCAGGCCCGCCTCGCACCCGACCTGCACGATCGGCGTGAGCCGGGGCGCGCACACCTCGCGCAGCGCGCGCGACTCGCGCTCCACCCGGTGCTGCACGCTCGGCGGCACGGCGGCGGCGGAGACCAGCTTCACGACGGCGGCCGCGGATTGGTCCAGGTCGTCGGCGAGCCAGCTCTCCACACCCTGGCCGACCTTGAGCAGCCGACCCAGGCGGAAGCGCGCGCCCAGGACGCGCGATCGGCCCCCGACTCCGTCGGTATCCTGCGTCGCTGGCATGCCCGCCGCCCTCTCGACCGACATTCAGTAATGGAGGCTGCCGCAGCGCGCGTCAAGGAAGAAACGCGGGCGGGGACGGCAAGCGGGCCGACGCCCCCGGCGGAGGGCGCTCTGGCAGGCCGCGGGGAAATGCAACACGGAGGCACGGGGACACGGAGCAAGGTCTTGAGTTATCCAGAATCACCCTCCGCGCCTCCGCGTCTCCGTGTTGCATCTCCCCGCACGCTCCCAGGCCGCGGCGCTCAGAGCCCGCCGTCGCTCGGCGCCGGCGGCACCGCGGAGAAGGAGGCCGTCGTGATCGCCGTGTCACAGTCGCCGACGGGGACGGAGATCGGGGTGCCAGGCTTGAACGTGACGTGCGTCAAGAGGACCTCAGCGACCGAGCCGCTGATGGCGCCGCTGCTCGCGGCCGTGAGCGTCACGGTGCCGCGCGTCGCCAGGTAGAAGCCCGCCTCCCGGCTGTCGTCGGCGGGCGTGATCACGAACAGGCACAGCCCGCAGGTGGCGTAGTTGGTCTCCGCGCCGTCGATCACGAACGTGCCGGTCCTGATGCCGCCGGCGAAGACGCCGAGGCCGGCCCACAGCTCGAGATCGAGCCGATCGGGCAAGGCGGCAGAGCTCAGCGGCGCCACCATCAGCAACTGCTGGCTGGGGTCGTTGCTCGGGCCGAGCAGCACGTCCCCGGTGATGGACCCCACGTCGCCGTAGCTCGCCGGCGCGGCGCAGAGGCCGTTCGGCTCGGGCGCGTCGGCCGGCGCGGGCGCAGCGTCGTGAGCCGCCGCGGCATCCGCGTCCACGCAACCGCCGGCGTCCGCCGCCGGCCCCGCCTCCGCCCCCGCGTCCGACCCCACGCCCTCCTCCGCGGAGCTCCTCCCGTTGCCGCTGGAGCACCCGAGACCCGCCAGACAGACGAGCCCCACGATCGCCGTTGCCCGCACTCCCCACCTCCCGCTCGACCCCAGACGTGGGTGTGATGCCAGGTCCGCGAGCGACCTGCCAGCGGTCTGCCGGGCGACAGGCGACGGGCTTCGCACGTCTTGGCCCGGCACCGAGGATCGCCCCGCCGGTAGCCTTGGGTGCGCGAGTGGCATCGAAACGTCCCACCGTATGACCCCCGTCATACCCGCTAGCGCGGACCGGAGTACGCTGCTCTCGGGAGGCCCGGATGCACCCTGCGCCCGCCGCGCGCTTCACGGTCGAGATCCCCGACGAGGCGTACTGGAAGCGCCTCATCAACTGCCAGCACGCGTGCCCGGTGCACACGGACGCGCGCGGCTACGTGCGGGCCATCGCCGCCGGGGACCTCGAGCGCGCCTACCGCATCGCGCGGGGCCCCAACCCGCTGGCGTCGATCTGCGGACGGGTGTGCGGCGCGCCGTGCGAAGCCGCCTGCCGCCGCGGCGTCATCGACGCGCCGATCGCGATCCGCGCGCTGAAGCGCGTGGTCACCGAGCGCTTCGGCGCCGAGGCCCCGTCGCGGGCGCCCCGGGCCGTGGTCGACAGCGTGCGGCAGGCCGCGACGCCCGACGCCGACCTCGAGGAGCTCGCGCACCTCGTCCGCGCGCAGGCCGCCGCCCGCGTGCCCCGGGCGGACGCGCAGCGCGTGGCCATCATCGGCTCCGGCCCGGCGGGGCTCGCCTGCGCCCACGACCTCGCGCTGCTCGGCATGGCGCCGGTCATCTTCGAGATGGAGCCGGTGGCCGCGGGCATGCTCTACCTCGGCGTCCCGGCCTACCGGCTGCCGCGCGATCTCATCCGCGCCGAGGTCGCCGTGATCGAGTCGCTCGGCGTCGAGATCCGCTGCGGCGTCGAGGTCGGCCGCGACCTGAGCTTCGCCGACCTGCGCCGCGACCACGCCGCCGTCGTCATCGCGGTCGGCGCGAAGCGCTCCCGCTGGCTCAAGCTGCCGGGCGCCGACGCCGCCGGCGTCCACGGCGGCGTCGACTTCCTGCGCGCCGCCGCGCTCGGCGAGCCGTTCCCGCTGGGCGCGCGCGTCGTCGTCATCGGCGGCGGCAACGTCGCCTACGACGTCGGCCGCACGGTGCTGCGCCAGGAGCAGGTCGACGTCGGCCGCACCGCCGTTCGCCTCGGGGCGCGCGAGGTGCACCTGTGCTGCCTCGAGTCGCTCGCGGAGATGCCCGCCGACGACGTCGAGATCGTCGAGGGCGCCGAGGAGGGCGTCCTCCGCCACAACAGCCTCGGTCCGGTGGAGCTCCTCAAGGACGACGCGGGCCGCGTCCGGGCCGTCGTCTTCCAGCGGGTCCTCTCGGTCTACGACGCGGACCGGCGCTTCGCCCCGCGCTTCGACGCCGAGGACCGCACCACCATCCCCTGCGACACGGTCCTGCTCTCGGTGGGCCAGGCCCCGGACCTCGGCTTCCTCGACGCGGCGCGTGACCGGGTGGACCTCGACGGCCGCGGCTTCGTGCGCTGCGACCCCGCGACCCTCGCGACGAGCGCGCCGGGGGTCTTCGCCGCCGGCGACCTCGCGCACGGCACGAAGCTGCTCATCCACGCGGTGGCCTCGGGCAAGCAGGCGGCCCGGTCGGTGTACGCGCACCTCACCGGGCGCCCGATCACGACGGTGCGCACCCAGACCCACGAGGACCTCGGCCCGTTCCGCCGCGAGAACGCCTACGAGAAGCTGCGCCGCACCGAGATCCCCGCCGAGGACGTGGCCCGCCGCCTCGCGGCCCCCGCGGCGACCGTCGAGCGGGGCTTCGACGACGCCCGCGCGCGCCGCGAGGGCGGGCGCTGCCTCGACTGCGGGGTCAACACCATCTTCGACGGCGCGCGCTGCGTGCTGTGCGGCGGGTGCGCCGACGTGTGCCCGAGCCTGTGCCTGAGGCTCGTGCCGCTCGAGGATCTGGACCTCGACGAGGCGCAGCGCCGCGCCGCCGCGGCCGCCCTCGGCGCGGGCTGGGAGCGGTCGAGCGCCATCATCAAGGACGAGGAGGCCTGCATCCGCTGCGGCCTGTGCGCGCAGCGCTGTCCGGTCGCCGCGATCACGATGGAGCGGATGGGCTTCGTCGAGGAGTGGACGGCGGCGCCGGCCGCCCCGGGAGCGAGCCATGAGTGAGCGCCTCGCCGCGCCCCCGACCCGCCGGGACTTCCTCGGCGTCGCGGGGCTCACCGCCTTCTTCGGCGCGATCGCGGTCGCGATCGCGGGCATGCTGCGGCTGCCCAAGCCGAGCGTCTTCCCCGTGCCGTCGCAGCGCTACAAGGTCGGCCCGCCGGGCGATTTCCCCATGGGTGACGTGCGCATGCCGGAGGGGCGCAACGTCTTCCTCTTCCACGACGCGCGCGGCTTCTTCGCCATCTCGGCGACCTGCACGCACCTCGGCTGCATCGTGAAGAACGGGCCGGCGGGCTTCGCCTGCCCGTGCCACGGCTCGCGGTTCGACCCCAGCGGCGCGGTCACCGGCGGCCCGGCGCCGCGGCCGCTCGACTGGTACGCCGTCGCCCTCGCCCCGGACGGGCAGCTCGTCATCGACGAGGCGAAGACGGTCCAGCCCGGGACCTACCTGAAGGGGTGAGCGCCATGGCGAACCCAGCGACCGCGCCCGAGACCGTCCCGCCGCCCGCGCCCGAGGAGCCGCCCCGCGGCTTCCTGCGCGCGCTCCGGGCCGCGCCCCGCGACTTCTGGCGCAGCCTCTTCCGCCACGGCTTCCCGGCCTCCGACCGCACCCGCTCCGAGGCGGTGTTCCACAACCTCTTCCTGCACATCCACCCCACCCGCACCCACCGCTGGTCGCTGCGGCCGAGCTTCACCCTCGGGCTCGGCGTGCTGTCCGCGGCGAGCTTCCTCGTCCTCGCCGTCACCGGCGTCCTGCTGATGTTCTATT
>DASXVK010000121.1:0-18765 GCA_036504295.1 Polyangia bacterium | reverse complement strand
GGTTCGTCAAGGTGTGGGAGCACTGGATGACGAACATCCGCGACTGGAACGTGTCGCGGCAGCTGTGGTGGGGTCACCGGATCCCGGCCTGGTACTGCCCGGACGGCCACGTGACCGTCACCTCGGACCCGGCTGGCCCCCGGGCCTGCGAGGTGTGCGCGAGTCCTGCGGCGCAGCTCACGCAGGATCCCGACATCTTCGACACCTGGTTCAGCTCCGGCCTGTGGCCGTTCTCGACGCTTGGCTGGCCGGACGACACGGACGACTTCAGGCGCTACTACCCCGGCAGCGTGATGGAGACGGGCTACGACATCATCTTCTTCTGGGTCGCCCGCATGGTCATGATGGGCCTGCACTTCATGAAGAAGGTGCCTTTCCGCACCGTCTTCCTGCACGCCCTGGTCGTCGACGAGGACGGCCAGAAGATGTCGAAGGTGAAGGGCAACGTCGTCGATCCGCTCGACGTGATCTACGGCGCGAGCCTCGACAGCCTGGTGAAGAAGGCCGAGTCGGACGGCGCGCCCAAGGACGCGGTCGCCAACATCAAGAAGAAGTTCCCCGAGGGCATCCCCGAGTGCGGCGCCGACGCGCTGCGCTTCACGCTCGCGGCGCTCGCGGCGCAGGGCCGCAACATCCGGCTCGCGATCCCGCGCGTCGAGGGCTACCGCCACTTCGCCAACAAGATCTGGAACGCCTCGCGGTTCGCGCTGATGAACCTCGCCGGCTTCGACGCCGACCGGTTCGCCGACAACCTCAATGACGGCCCGCAGGACGTGCCCCTCGCGCTCGCGGACCGGTGGATCCTCTCGCGGCTGCACCAGACCGTCCGCGAGGTCGACGCGTCGCTCAACGAGTTCAAGATCAACGACGCGGCCCAGTCGATCTACAAGTTCTTCTGGAACGAGCTGTGCGACTGGTACATCGAGCTGGCGAAGCCGACCCTCTACTCCGACGGCAACGACGTGGAGGCGGCGACGCGCAAGCGGATGACCCAGGGCTGCCTCGCGCTCGTGCTGGAGACGGCGATGCGCCTGCTGCACCCGTTCATGCCCTTCATCACCGAGGAGATCTGGCAGCAGGTCCCCAAGGCGTCGGGCGCGCCGCAGAGCATCATGATCACGCTCTTCCCGAGCCCGGACCCGAGCTTCATCGACGCCGAGGCCGAGAAGGCCATGGCGCTCCTCATGGACGTCGTCGTCGCCGTGCGCAACCTGCGGTCGGAGTACCGCATCTCGCCGGCCGCCTCGGTCGAGGTCGTGGTGCACGCCGGCGAGGACGCCAACCGCGCGCTCTTGGAGCGCTACCGGTCGCTCGTGATGGAGCAGGCCAAGGCGCGCCGGGTGGAGGTCGCCCGTCGCGGGGAGCCGCCCGCCGGATCCGTGAAGCAGGTGATCGGCGAGGTCGAGGTGTACCTCATCCTCGAGGGCGTCATCGACGTCGCGGCCGAGACCGCCCGCCTCGAGAAGGACCTCGGCAAGGCCCAGAAGGAGCTCGACGGCGTCGCCCGCAAGCTCGAGAACGAGAGCTTCGTGGCGCGCGCGCCGGCGGAGGTGGTCGCGAAGGAGCGCGAGCGGCAGACGGACCTGCACGCCCGCATCGACCGCCTGCGCGAGGGCATCTCACGGCTCGGCGCCATGAAGGCGTGAGGAGGTAGCCATGAGCGGCATCGGCTTCGTCACGACGGAGAACCGGGGACCGGACCTCACGCTGAACCGCGACCGCGCGGCGTTGCTCGTCATCGACTGGCAGGAGCGGCTGGTGCCCGCGATGGACCCGCAGGTCCACGAGGCGAAGCTGCGCAACGCGGTCATCCTGTGCCAGGCCGCCGGCCGCCTCGGGCTGCCGATCGTCCAGTCCGAGCAGTACACGAAGGGGCTCGGCGTGACCGTCGCCCCGCTCCGCGACGCCCTCGCGCCCCTCGGCGACGCGGTGCGCCGCTTCGAGAAGAACACCTTCTCGTGCGCGCCCGCGCCGGAGCTGCAGGCGGCCTTGAAGTCGACCATGCGGACGCAGTGGATCGTGTGCGGCATGGAGGCGCACGTCTGCGTCTTCCAGACCGTGCGCGACCTGTGCGCGCGGGGGCTCACCGTCCACGTCGCCCAGGACGCGATCCTGTCCCGCCGCACCGACTGCTTCAAGACCGCTCTCGGCCTCATGACGACGGCCGGGGCGGTCATCACGAACACCGAGACCATCCTCTTCGATCTCCTCGGCTGCGCCGGCACGGAGGAGTTCAAGGCCATCTCCAAGCTCGTGAAGTAGGGGCGCGGTCGTGCGGCTCCGCCGCGTCGACTAGGCTCCGGCGGTTCCCGCTGGAACGCCGGTGGAGGTCGTGCTACTTCTCGGCTTTCCCGCAACCGGCGGGCTACGGGAGGTAGCACATGGGGTTCTTCAGCGGCCTGGGAGCAGCGCTTGGCGTCGGCGGAGCGCAGATCCACATCGAGCTCCCCACGAACGTCTTCAACCTCAACAGCGCCATCGCGGGCAACATCGTCCTCACGGGCGGCAACCGCCCGCAGGTGATGAACCGGCTCCTGCTCGAGGTCCGGCTGCGCCAGTACGTCATCGAGGGCGTCATCATCGACGACTGGCACGGCTATGACTACGCCGAGTATCCGGTGTCCCAGGAGGACACGATCGCCTACTGCGAGTTCGGCCACGGCCAGATGATCCAGCCGGGCCAGCAGCTCGAGTGGCCGTTCTCCCTCGACATTCCGCCGGAGACGATCCCGTCCCAGTTCGGCGTCGAGTACGGCCTCGTCGCCACCGCCGACATCCCGGGCCAGGTGGACCCGACCGCGGCGATGCCGATCGAGATCCTGCCGATCATGAACATGCCCGTCATGCAGCAGCCGATGATGGCGCCCCCGCCCATGGCGCCCGGCATGATGCTGAACCCCGAGTCGCGCGTGAGCGCCATGTGGACCGACGGCGCCTGGTACCCGGGCGAGGTCGCCCAGTACGACCCGGGCTCGATGCAGTACAACGTCGCCTTCGACGACGGCTCCCAGGCCTGGGTCCCGGCCAACGCCATCCAGCTCATGCCGATGCCGTTCCCCCCGGGCAGCATCGTGCAGGGCTTCTGGGACGGCGCCTACTACCCGGCCCAGATCCTCCAGGCCGCCGACGGCTGGTACTACGTGCACTGGCAGACCGACGGCAGCGAGTCCTGGATCGGCGCGGATCAAGTCGCGCCGATGTAACGCCGCCGCACCCGCGGCGCGCCCCTCCGGCGACGCGCCGCGCCCACCCGCCCGGCTAGCCGGGCCCCACGCTGCAGGGATCGAAGGTCACGTCGAAGCCGCCGAAGCGCGGCGTCGCGTCCGGCGTCCCGCTCGACAGGTCCACCTCGACCTCCAGGAACATCGACGGCGGCACGCCCGCGGCCTGCAGATCGACGGGCGGCACGTCCCAGGGCCCGAACCAGGTCGCGTTCGCGAGGTCCGCGAGCGTGTCGGCCACCCGCACCTTGAGGCGGACGGTGGTGCCCGCCGGCTCGTCCTCCATCCAGGTGAGCGTGCGCCAGTGCGTCTTCTCGTCCGTCGGACAGCCGGCGACCGGGACGCGGAACCAGCCCTGCGGCCGCACGACCGTGAGCAGGCCGAAGCCCGTGAAGTCGCTGTACGTGTAGGGGTTCTTCCCGACCGGGAAGCTCTGCATGCTCCCGTCGGTGGGCTTGATGCGCGTAGCCGCGCCCTTCGCGAGCCCGTCGTTGCGGCTGACCGCCCAGCAGGCGCCGTTCCGGTCGATGCCGACGCCGATGGTGTTGTTGATGCCCTGCGGCTGCGGCGCCGGCATGCTCGGCAGCGTGTAGAGCGTGACCTGCGCGCCTTCACCCTGCGCGACCACGTCGTCGCCCTTGACCCGCCCGACCGTGCCGCCCGTCATGGCGAACCACACGTCGCCGGCGCCGTCGATGGCGATGCCGCGCGCGCTGTCGCCGCCGATCGGCCCGAGCTTCCACTCGTTCGTCGCCGGCAGGTACACCTTCACGTCGTTGACGCCCCAGCCGGCGAGCCACACCCGCTGCGCCACGTCGACCGAGATCCCGTAGAAGCCCTTCTCGGAGTTGTGCGTCGGCCCCTGGTACAGGTCGATGAGCGTCTTGGTCAAGCTGTCGACGCGGGCGAGGTAATCGCCGTTGATCTCCGTCACCCAGACGTGCCCGGCGCTGTCGATGGCGGCGCCGTACGGCGCCACGGCGTGGCCGTCCTTCGTGAGGTCGACCGAGCCGTTCGCGGTCGGCTCGCCGGTATCGCCCGAGAGCTGCACGACCCGGTGCTCGGCGTTCAGGCCCACCCACACGTTGCCGTTCTCGCCGTCGGGGCCGCCGGCGTCGATGGCGAGGGCGCGCGGGATGCCGTTCACGTTGCCGACCTTCTTGGTCCACAGGATGCACTCGTCGTTCTCGCCGAAGAACTCGGTCGGGTCGGCGACGTCGATCATGCCGTCGCCGTTCTTGTCGACGGAGGTCTCGATGATGCCGTTGGCGTTCCGGTCGATGCACTCCTGCGGGGCGTTGGCGAACTTGGTGACCGTGCCCTGACGGTCGAACGCGCGGTTCGCGACGAAGGCGTCGCCGTTGAAGTCGATGGCCGTGCGCGAGGGACAGTTGCCGCAGTTGGCCTGGTTCGCGTCGCCGTCGAAGCCGCCGATCGGCACCGCCGGCACGCCCAGCCCAGCCGAGTCGCGGACGGCGGCGTAGCGGGCGACCTCCTTGCCGGTGCCGACGTCGATCTTCGAGACGGTGTTCTCGCCGGTGTTGGCGATCCACAGATAGCCGAAGCTGACCTGCTGGGTGTCGGGGTTGAGGATGATGTCGCCGTCGAGCCCCTTCTGCACGTTCTGGGAGTTGTCGGGCGTGAGCCCGATGTTGCCCTGGTCGACATTGACGTGATCGCAGGTGAGGTCGGGGACCGCGGCGCAGTCGCCGTAGCGCCCGTCGGTGCACAGGCTCTGCCCGTGCATGCAGCTCCCGGCCACGTCCTGGGCGATGGTGCACGTGATCGGCTGGTCGCCGGCGCTGCAGCTGCAGCCCGGCATCGCGACGGTGCACTCGAACACGCCGCCGTCGCCGCTCACGCACTTGCCGAGCCCGAGATCGCACCGCAGGCCCGTGGGGCAGGGCGTGGTGGCGCTGCACGGCATGAACTGCCCGCCGTCGCCGCCGTTCGCCGCGTTCTTGTCGCAGCTGCACGAGCTCATACCCGGGGCCAGCGCCAGCAGGATCGCGATCCCTCCCGGGACGGCGCGCCGCAGGGTCGGGCGAAGCGAACGCATCGGAGCTACCTCCAGGGCCCCGCGCAGGGACCACCTGGAACGATTGTAGCCGGGACTACAAATGACCTTCAAGGGGGGAATCGGCGGAGACGGCTACTTAATGGGCGGGCGCGCGGTACTGGAAGACGCCGAGCTGATCCTCGCTCCGCGACAGCGGCCGCGCCGTCGGGTTCACGGCCCAGGCCTCGACGGTCCACTGGTAGATGAAGCCGTCGTCGAGCGCCGGGAACGACGGATCGTCGTAGCTGAAGCTCTCGGTGGTGATGTTGTCGATGGTCCACACGGGGGCCGGGTGGATGCCGTCCCACAGCGCGAGCTTGTAGTGATCGGCCTGGGCGTACGCCTTCCAGCGGAACACCGGCGCGCCGCTGACGAGCTCGGCGGTGCCGGTGGCGCCCGGCGAGAGGATCTGCACCGCGCCGGTCACCTTGAACGCGTGGTCGAGCTGATAGGTCGCGCCCGTCGGCGTGCCGACAACGGCGATCTCCTGGATCTGCGTGCCGGCCGTGTTCGTGTCCGGGTCGAGCACGAGGCCGTCGTTGCCGTAGGCCGCGACCGCCTCGTAGGTGCCCGTCGGCACGCCCGTGATCTGGAACGCCGCGCCGCTGGTCGCGGTGACGCGCAGCCCCGGGGGGACGTCCTTGGTCGAGCGGGTGCGCAGCACGACCGTCGTCGTCGTGGCGCCGCCCCCGGCCACGATGTTCACCTGGCCGCTCACGGTCGCGAGGTTCGGCGTCGCGTCGGCGACGAGCTTGAGATCGCGGACCGGGCCGCCGCTCACGCTGACCGAGCTCTGGGGGAAGCTCATCCCGGCGAAGTACCCGGAGATCGTGTAGGTGCCGGCCGCGACGTTCAGCATCTCGAACGCGCCGTTGCCGTCGCTCACCGAGGTGTAGCCGATCGGCGGGACGTCGCTGGTCTCGGCCACGACGAGGACGCCGCGGGCCGCTTTCCGGCCGTCGCTCTCGAGGACCGTGCCCGCGATGCCGCCCGCGAGCGGCTGGGCCATCGGGATGAGGCGGACCTCGGCGTTCGTGGGCGCGAGGCCCTTCACCGGATCGCGCTGCACCGAGACCGGGATCGCGATGCGCATGGCGCCGGGGTAGTCGTAGTAGCCGCGGGCGCTCACGCGCAGCGTGAACGCATGGGAGGGCTCGGTGTCCGGCTGCGCGCGCGGCCAGGTGACCGCGATGCGCGCGGTGCCGTCGCTCGCGGTGATCGCCGCCGGCGCCGCGGCCGCGTTGGTGTCGCCGTCGATCGCGACGACCCGCGCGCCGGCGATGGCCGCGTCACCGTTGGTCGAGTTCATCACCTTGACCAGCAGATAGGCCGGCTGGTAGCAGCGGCCGCCGGTCGCGCCGGTGAGGACCTCGCACTGGAAATCGCCGCTGCAGCCGGTCGGGACCGTATCCGGGTTGCAGGTCAGGTTCGAACCGCCGTTGTCGCCGCACCCGGGCAGCGCGAGCGCAGCGAGCAGCAGCATCCGCGTGGCGTGCTTCATTCGGCCTCCCTCGTGGATCACGGCGGAAGTGTGCCTGAACTCTGGCGTCAGCGCGACTTTTTGCCCGGCGCGGCGGGGGCGCCGCGGCCGCGCTCGCCCCCGCGACCGTGGGCCTGATCGCTCTGTGCGCTCTTGAGCGCCTTGTCGATGCTCTCGCCGCGCTCGAGGCCGCGGGCGACGGCGTCGACCGCCTCGGCGGGGGTGAGGCTCTCGGCCCGGCGGAGCCGCTCGAGGTCGGCGCGCACGCGGCCGAGCGCGCCAGGGTCGCGGGTGGCGACCAGGCTCACGACGCGCCGCGCCCGGTCGACCGGGTAGCCCGCCAGCGTGAGGTCGGTGAGCACCTCGACGGCGTGAGCCACGAGCCCCGGCTCCTTCGCGCGCTTGCCGAGCGCCGCGAAGAGCGCATCCGTGGCCGGGGCCGCGACGCCGGCCTGCTGCGCCTCGAGGAGGGCCCGCAGCAGCGCCGCCGGCGGGTGCTTGAGGCCGAGCCGCGTCCGTACGCGCGCGCGTTCGCGCCCGAGGTCGTCGCGCATGCTCCGCACGACCGCGAGGATGCGCGCCGGGGGCACGCCCTTCGCCAGCCCCTCGCGGACCTTGCTCTGCAGCAGGTCCCGCGGGAGCCCGTCGCGGTCGGCGCCGTCGAGCACGGCGCGCAGCGGCGCGCGCACCGCGGTGAGCCGCCCGTCCGCGACCGGGTCCGGGGGGGCGGCGAGCGCCGGTCGCGCGAGCGCGACCGCGATGAGCACGATGAGAGCGAGCCTTGGACCCAGCACGATGTCCCCTCCACCCAGGATCTACGCCCAGGCGCGGTGCGAGGATACGTTCACGGTACCGCCACGATCGCGCTCTGCCCGCCGAACCCGTCCGGCGCCAGCGGCGCGCCTTTGGGCAGCCGCGGGCGCCCGTCGACCAGGAAGCCGTAGGCGTGCCGGCCGCGGCTCACGTCGAGGACGGTGTCCCAGACGCCGCCCGCGTCGCGGTGCATGGCGCCGCGCGCGGGGTCCCAGCCATTGAAGTCGCCGATCACGGCCACCTCGCTCGCGGCCGGCGCGAGCAGGCGGAAGCGCACCCGGGCGCCGTCCGTGGTGGCCTGGACCGGCGTCGCCGGTCCCGCCTCCTCCGGCCCGGGCGTCGCGAGCAGCCGGCTGCCGCCGAAGGCGACCGCGATCCCGGTCACGGCCACGTGGCGGCGGTACTCGACCGTCGGGTCGGTCGAGGTGGCGACCGCGCCCTCGTAGCGGGCGAACAGCTCCACCCCGCGCGTGATGCCGAGCAGGACCTGGGCGCCGCCGGTGTGGATGACGTCCGTGCGGGCGGCCACGTCGAGCCCGCCCCGCCCGAGCGGGGTGAGCGTGCCCTGGGGCAGCCACTGCACGGCGACCGCGTAGTCGAGCCCGAGCGTGAGCCGCCCGTGCGGTTGCCAGCGGACCCCGGCGGTCAGGCGCCCGCGCCAGAGCTCCAGGCGCTCGTCCGACGAGGCGTTGTGGGCCGCGGCGAGCGTCCCGAGGAGCTCGAGGTCGTAGCGCGGCCGCGTGGCGACGCCGAGCGTGCCCGTGTGCTCGACGTCGCGCTGGGTGCCCGGCGGCCCCGGCACGGCGAGCTCGGGGTAGGCGCGCCACAGGCCGCGGTAGCCCGCCCACGTCCGCGTCGCCGCCCCGAGCAGGGCGCCGACGGTGGCCTCGCCGCCGGCCGCCCAGAAGCTGTCGGCGTGCTGCGCGGTCGCGGTGATCAGGTAGCGGTCGACGAGCGCCGCCAGGGTGAGGTCCAGGGGCCCGAGGCGCGGGGTGCGGTAGGCGACGCGTCCCGTCTGGTCGAGGATGGCGCCGTAGCTGCCGGTCTGGCGCAGCGCCAGGCCGTAGCTCCCCTCGAGGACGTGGCCACCCAGCCGCAGCGCCGCGCGCGGCGCCGCCAGCACGTGGAGGTACGGGCTCTGCGCCGGCTGGCCGGCGAGCACGTCCCCGTGGGTGAGGGCGGGCACGGCGTCGAGGAAGAGGTTGGTGTCGTACCCGTACCCCAGGTCCAGCTCGGCGCCGCCCAGCAGCCGCGGTTGCGCGGCGGCGGGCCGGGCCAGGCTGCAGAGGAGGAGCGCCCCGACGAGCGCGGCCCCCGGACGCGGGGTGCGGACCACGGCGGCCGATTATAGGCGCAAGAGCGAGTTGCGTCTGCCGAAGCCGTCGGGGCGGAACGAATCCGCGAGCGGATCCTCGGTCCAGCGGGCGCCGTCGACGACGAACATGTAGCTGTAGCTCGCGCCGGCCTTGAGCGGCACGGTCACGGAGTACAGGCCGTTGCCCTGGGGGTCGCCGAGGACGATGTCGTCGGTCCGCCACTCGTTGAAGTCGCCGGCGAGCGCCACCCGGTGGGCGTGATCGGCCTTGAAGACGAAGCGGACGAGCACCGTCTCGCTCGGGGCCGGGCAGGCCGCCGGCGCGGGCGCGGGCTGGGACGCGGCGGCGATCACCGGCGCCGGGGACGGCCGCAGCGGGCGGTGCAGCGCGAGCCCCGCCACCACGGCGAGGGCGGCCGCCGCGCCGAGCGCCGTGAGCGGCCGCAGCCGGAGCGGCTGCGGCGCCAGGAGCCAGGCGAGGAGCCCGCGGCGCCGCGGCGCCGGCGGGAGGCGGTCCATCACGCGGGCGCTGAACCGCGGGCCGGGCTCCGGCGCCGACGCGCCCAGCGCGCGCGCGGCCGCGACGGTGCGGCCGAGCCCCCGGCGCGCCGCCTGGCGGCCCGCGTCATCGGCGCAGAGCGCCGCCAGCTCCGCGTGCTCGGCGGGGGTCAGCTCCGCGTCCAGCTCCCGTCGGACCAGCTCGTCGAAGCGCCGGTCGCTCACAGTCGTTCCTCCTGCTCGAGGATCGCTCGTAGCATCTTGCGGGCCCGCACCACCCGGATCTTCAGCGTCGTCAGCGGCCGGCGCACGATCGCACCGATCTCTTCGTAGGGCAGGTCCTCGATGTCCTTGAGGACCAGGACGGTCCGGTACTTGAAGGGCAGGCGCTGGATGGCGGCCATGAGGCGCGCGTCGCGCTCCCGCGTCGCCAGCGCGGTCTCCGGGTCGGCGAAGGTCGCCGAGAACTGCCCACGATCGCCCTCGACCTCCGTATCCAGCACCATCTCCGTCCGCTTCTTGCTCTTGAGGAAGTCCTTGCTGTTGTTGACCGCGATCCGGTACAGCCACGACGAAAACCGGGCGCCGCGTCGGAAGCCCGCGAGCGCGGTGTAGGCGTCGACGAAGCTCTGCTGCGACAGCTCCTCCGCCTCGTGCCGGTTGCCCACCAGCCGGTAGGTGATCGCCAGGACGGCGCGCTGATAGCGCTGCACCAGGACCCGGTACCCCGCCGGCGTACCGCTCAGGCAGGCATCGATGATCCGCTGCTCGTCGCGCCCGGTCTCGGCTGCTTGCGACTCGGCCGTCCCGGGATCTGTTACCTCCTCGCCCTGAGTACGAGCGAGGGGCGCCTTGGGATGCACGCCGCCATGATACCCGAGTCTTTCGTCGATGAGAAGCGCTCCTCGACGGGGCGGGCGCGACGAAAGCCGATGCGCAACGCGAGGTTGACAGATGGTCAGGCCGCCAACAGAATGCGCGGCATGCGGTCGGTCTCGATGCTGGAGCAGCCCGGCTGGGTGCTGCGCCGGCTCATCTGGCCCATCTTCGCTCCCATCGTCTTCGGCGCGGAGGTGCACAGCCGCCTGCGCGAGGCCGCCTCCCGCGGGACGGTGGTCTACCTCGTGCGCTCCCTGTCGTACGTCGACTTCCTGTACTTCAACTACGCCTTCCTCCGCCACGGGCTGCCCCTTGCGCGCTTCGTGAACGGCCTGTGGACCTGGCTCTTCGCGACGCTGCCGGCCATCGCGCGGGCGCTGTGGCGGCGGCTGCCGCCGGGCGCCCGCGAGGAGGAGCTGCGGCAGACCGTGGCGGGCGGCGGGGCGGCGATGCTGTTCCTGCGCAAGCCGATGAGCCTGGCGCCGGGCAACGCGGCCGAGTTCCGCGGGCGGCTCTTCGAGACGCTGATCGAGGAGCAGCGGCGCAACCCGACGGTGCGGCTGCAGTTCGTGCCGCTCATCCTGGCGTGGGGCCGGGCCGTCACGCGGCCTGGCGGGCCCATGCCCACGTTCCTCGACCGCGTCTTCGGGGCGCAGGAGGAGCCGGGCATCGTCCGGTGGTTCCTGCAGTTCCTGCGCTACCGCGGGTCGGCGGTGGTCAAGGCGGCCGAGCCGCTCGATCTGCAGGCCTTCCTCGACGAGAACGCGGGCGTGCGCGACGACGTGCTCGCGCGGCGGCTGCGCTTCGACATCTCGGGCCGCATCGAGCGCGAGCGCCGCGTCTACCTCGGCCCGCCGCGCAAGACCTCGCGCCGCCTGCGTGAGGAGGTGCTGCGCGGCCGGGCGGTGAACGAGGCCATCGACGCCGTCGCCGCCCAGAGCGGCACGCCCCGCGACCGGGTCCAGCGCCGGGCGCGCAAGCTGCTCGCCGAGATCGCGGCCAACATGCAGCCCTGGGCGCTCAAGTTCTTCCGCCTGCTCCTCAAGCAGGTCTTCTCCCACATCTACGACGGCATCGACGTCGACGAGGCGGGCGCCGAGAAGGTGCGCGCGGCCGCGCGCAAGGGGCCGCTGCTCCTGTGCCCGGGCCACCGCTCACACGTCGACTACCTCGTGCTCTCGTACATCTTCCACGAGCACGAGCTGGTGCCGCCCCACATCGCCGCCGGCGTGAACCTGTCGTTCTTCCCCGCCGGGCAGATCTTCCGGCGCAGCGGCGCCTTCTTCCTGCGCCGCAGCTTCAAGGGGGACGACCTCTATGCCGCCGTCTTCGCGGCGTACCTGAAGAAGCTGCTGCGCGAGGGCTACAACGTCGAGTTCTTCATCGAGGGCACGCGCAGCCGGACCGGCAAGCTGCTGCCGCCCCGCACCGGCCTGCTCAACATCATCGCCGACGCCGTGCTCGCCGGCGAGGTGACGGGCGTGCAGGTGTGCCCCATCTCGATCGGCTACGAGAAGGTCATCGAGGAGCGCTCCTACACCCACGAGCGCCAGGGCGGCGAGAAGCGCACCGAGAACGCGGGCGCGCTGCTGCGCGCCGGGCGGGTGCTCGGCGCCCGCTACGGCCGCCTCGACATCGAGTTCGAGGAGCCCTTCGATCTCGCCGCGGCGCTCGCCGAGGCCGGCGCGACGCCCGGCGCCGACGAGGAGGCGCGCCGGACCGCGGTGCGGCGGGTGGCGCACCGGGTGGTGTACGGCATCAGCCGGGTGACCGCCGTCACGCCGACGGCGCTCGTGGCCGCCGCGCTGCTGGCGAGCGGCCGGCGCGGCGTCACGCGCGACGACCTCGTCGCCACCTGCGGCCTGCTCGCGCTGCGGGCGCGCCGCCGCGGGGCGCGGTTCGAGGCGACGGTGCTGGATCCCGACGGGCCGTTCGGGGTGCGGATCGAGGCGGTCGACCGCACCCTCGACCTCCTCGGCCGCGACGGCCACATCGACGCCCGTGGCACGTCCGGCGAGGAGATCTACGTCATCCCCGAGGAGCGCCGCAGCCCGCTCGACTACTACCGCAACAACGCGCTGCACTTCTGGTCCGACGAGTCGCTCGTCGCGCTGTGCGCGCTCGCGGTCGGCGCGGCCACGCGGCAGGAGCTGCACGATCACGTCCTCGGCCTGAGCCGGCTGCTCAAGTACGAGTTCGTCTACCGGCAGGACGGGTTCCGCCGCATCTTCGACGAGATCGCCACCAGCTTCGTCGAGGCGGGCTGGCTGAGCGAGCTCGACGGGCAGGTGGCCGCCACCGCGGCCGGCCGCGAGCCGCTCCAGCTCCTCGCCGGCCTGACGCGCCACTTCATCGAGGCCTACCACGCCGTCGCGCGGACCCTGGCGGTGATCGGCCACGACGCCCACACCGAGCGCGAGGCGGTGCGCCACGTGCACACCCAGGCCGAGCGCCTCTTCCTCGTCGGCGCGATCGCGCGGCGCGAGGCCTGCTCGCGGACCATCTACGAGAACGCCCTGCGCGCCTACGTCGACCTCGGCGTGCTCGACCGGCAGGACGGCCGGATCGTGCTGCACGACGGCGTCGACCCGCGCGCGCAGGCGGAGCGCGTGGCGCGTTACCTCGAGGCGCCGCCGACGCGCGACGCCGCGGCGTAACTGGGGAATTGAACAGGGAGGCGGGGAGGCGGGGAGTGGGATGGGGTAAGGTTGCGGTCAGCGCGCGGCCGCGTGCTCGAGCGCCGTCCTCGCGCGTTCAGCGCGACGCGACCCCAATCAGTTCTCCCCGCCTCCTCGTCTCCCTGTTCTCTCACCGCCCGCGCCGGAGCGCGACGGCCTCGCGCACCACCGACTCGACGACGATCTGGAGGCGCGCCTGGGCCTCCTCGTCGACGCGGGCCATGTAGGGCAGGTGGACGAAGCCCGCGACCGCGGCCGTGTCCGCGAGCTCGCGCAGCTCGCTGTAGAAGACGTCGTTGCAGATGTAGCGGCCCGGGTCGTCGCTCGCCCCGGCGTCGATCCCGGCGGTCTCGAGGCGGGCGAGGATGGGGGCGACCGGCAGGCCCGTCGGCAGCTCGGCGGGGCCGTCGGGGTCGATGGGCTCGCCGCTCTGCACGACGCCGCGGTTGTCGGGCACGCCGCCGGCGACGTCGGTCGTGTCCTTGCGGTTGTAGGCGGTCGTCTCGACGTCCACGGCCCAGCGCCCCTGGCCGAACGAGATGACCACCTCGGGGCGGCAGCGGCGGATGACGTCGAGCACCCACGCCGGGGCGCTGTCGTACTCGACGGGGATGATGAGGGGCATCACCGAGACGTCGGTGAGCGCGCTCGAGTCGAAGCCGCGCACCGCGCGCTCCGCGCTGTTGTCGGCGGTCGAGTCGGCGGGGAAGGGCTCGAAGCCGGTGAGGAGCACGGGCAGCGCGCCCGGGGCGAACGCGCAGGCGGGCGGGGCGTCGAGGTAGCTGACGCGGCTGGTCGCCTTGACCGCCGTGCCGGCGAGCGCCTGCACCGTGACGCGCGCGGGCAGCACGCAGCTCGCGAGGAGCGCGGCGGCCGGGGCGGTGACGGTGGTGCGGAAGTCGGTCGTCTCCTGCGTCGCGGTCCCGTCGGCGAGCAGCGCGGCCAGCGTCGGCGAGAGGTCGGTGGCGCCGCAGCGGGCCTGGAGCGACGCGTACGCCGGCGGGTCCACGAGCTCGAGCGTGAGCGCCGCGTCGGCGCCGAGCACTCCCGACGGCGGCCCGACCACCAGCTGCCGCTCCGGGTGGAACACCTCGAGGTAGTCGAGGCGCACCGGGATCGCGCCGCTCCAGTCCACCTCGAGGGTGACGGGCCCGGCGGCCGCCTGCGTGTAGCGGACGGAGAGGTTGCGGAAGAGCAGGGGCGCGGGGAACGCGCTCGCCGGGACCACCTGCGTCGCGAGCGCCGCGCCCGCCGCGTCCCGCACCGTGAGCGTGAGGGCCGTCGCGGCCCCGTCCGTCCCGGGCGCGTGGCTCAGCGCGCGGACGTTGAAGACGAACGACCCGGTGCCGAGCGCCGGCGTGGTCGCCCGGCACAGCACGCCCGCGGCCGCGGCGCCGGCGTGCGCGGCCCAGCCCTCGGCCTCGCGGACCCCCGCGGGCCCGCAGGCGGCCTCGGCCTCGAAGACGGTGGCGCCGAGCGGGTGGCCGGCGCCGTCATACTTGCCGTCGAGGAAGTCGCGGAAGAGCCCGTCCGGGTCGGAGTCGCGGGAGGTGCGGCCCGGCTGGGCGGCGTCGCCGGCCGGGCTGCACGAGGCAGCGAGCAGCGCGACGGCGAGCGTGGCGGTAGCGAACGAGCGGCCCCGGCGCATCGTGGTTCCCCTGAGGGCGAGACTACCAGCCCGCCCGCGGCGCCGCAACCGGGGGCTAATTCGCCTCGTCGTCGAACGCGACCTCGTCGGAGAGGTCGACGGCGCGCGCCTCGGTGCGGGCGCCGGAGAGGTCGGCGGTGGTCTTGCGGAGGCGCTCGTTGAGCACCTGCACGAAGCTCCAGAGGAGCTTCGTGGCGAGCGGGGCCTCCTTGCGGATGATGTTGAGGAAGTCCGGCCGCCTCACGATGAGCGCGCGGGTCCTCTCCTCCGCCGTCGCCGAGGCCGAGCGCGGGCCCGAGTCGACGAGGGCCATCTCGCCCAGGTGCTGGCCGCGGGTGAGCTCGACGATGAAGGCGCCTTGCTTGTGGAGCCGCACCTTGCCCGAGAGGATGATGAAGAGCTCGCTCCCGGGCGTGCCCTCCTGCAGCAGCAGCTCGCCCGGCTGGTAGTCGCGCACCTCGGTGATGTTGAGGATGCGCATGACCTCCTTGTAGTTGAGGTGGCGGAAGATCGGCATCCCCTTCACCACCTCGACCTTGCGGGCCAGCTCCTCGATGCGCCCGTCGGCGACGGCGGTGGCGTCGGCCTCGACGCGCACGACGACGGCGGTGATGTTGTCGTGGCCGCCGCCCTCGTTCGCGAGCTTGATGAACCGGTTCGGGACGTCGTTGATGTCCGGCGCCCGCAGGTTGTCGCCGATGAGGTCGTCGCTCGTGAGGTAGTGGTGCAGCCCGTCGGAGCAGAGGAGGTAGTGGTCGCCCGGGAGGACCTCGAAGTCGAGGGTGTCGACCTGCACGCTCTCGTAGACGCCGACGGCGCGCGTGACCGCGTTCTTGTAGTTCTTGTACGGGGAGCTCTCGATCCCGTCCTTCGTGATCTTGCCGCGCTTGATCAGCTCGTTGATGAGGCTGTGATCCTCGGTGAGCTGGTGGACCTTGCCCTGGCGCAGCAGGTAGATGCGCGAGTCGCCGACGTGCGCGAGGAAGCCGCGCTCGCCGATGACGAGCAGCACCGAGCAGGTCGTCCCCATGCCGCGCTTCTCGGGCTCGGCCTGGCCGTGGCGGTAGATCGCGGAGCAGGCGGACTGGATCGCGTGCTCGATGATGGTGAGGATCTCGTCGGCGCGGACGGAGCCGTCGCCGCTCGCGAAGCGCTGCACGATGTCGTCGTTCTGCAGCACCGCCTGGCGCACCTCGTGGATGGCGAGCTGCGACGCCACCTCCCCCGCGGCGTGCCCGCCCATGCCGTCGCACACGACGAACAGGTGGAGCTGCTTGTCGATGAGGAAGTTATCCTCGTTGTGGTCGCGCTTGCGTCCGACGTCGGTGGCGGCCCAGTACTTGAGCTCCATTGGCCCCTCAGACACGCTCTCGGCGGTGGTCGCCGGCGCCACGGCACCGACGAGCTAGGGGTAGCACGCGGCGGCGGGGCGAGTCAACGCGCACATCGCCCGGCGGCGCATCGACTGCACCACGACATTGGAGACCTTGGGGCCCGCTCGCCACGGTACATCTCTCGCGAATTTCCGTAGTCGCGCTCACTCCAATTACGGCCGCGCCATCACGAAAGGACGCAGTTCCAGCCTCCGCGCGAGCCGCGCTATTGAAAGGGTCACGCCCACGCGTCGTGGCTCCGTCGCGCGTGGGGGAAACGGAGGCCTCGATGCGCGTCGTGACCGTGGTGTCTCTCGCAGTCCTTTGGTCGCTCGGTTGCGGGCAGGGTGCGCCGAGCGATGACGGCGTGTCGTCCCGCCGGGCCGCGGTCACCGCCCCGGGCGCGATCGTGCTAACGCCCTGGACGGCCGATGCTGCCGCGGCGCTGCCCGCGGCGACGCAGGGCCCGGCCGTGCCGGGCGTCCCGACCCCGCCCGAGTACCTCGCGCGCCAGCAGAAGTACCTGGAGCAGCTCAAGGTG
This sequence comes from Polyangia bacterium, assembly GCA_036504295.1. Lineage (GTDB taxonomy): Bacteria > Myxococcota_A > Polyangia > JACRCY01 > JACRCY01 > DASXVK01. Next base: position 2,260 of record DASXVK010000121.1, on the reverse strand, counting down.
AAGGAGCAGGAGTGGCGCTCCCAGGGACTCTCGGAGGCCGAGCAGACGCGCCTCCAGGGCGAGCTCGCGCGGTCCGTCATGGGCGATTGAGGAGAAGAACATGCGAACGACCCTGAAGCGTTGCCTCCCGCTCGCTATGCGATCGCTCTGGTCAGCATCGGCGGCCGCCCAGAGCTACTACTGGCCCGAGAACAAGCCGGGCACGCCCGGCGCCATGGCCACCTACGTCTACGTCGCCTCCGCGTACCTGCCGGCCAACACAACCTACACGTTCGAGACGCGGAACCTCTCGTTGGGTGCCAACACGGTCATGCACCTCACCTACAACAGCCTCACGAACGAGGTGGCGTACAACGACGATTGCCCGAACTCCGGCTCGTTGCGCTCGTGCTTCACCTACCGCACCCCGGTCGCCGGGACGTACTATGTCATCGTCTATGCGTACGACGCCAACAGCGGCGGCCGCGGCGGCAAGACCTTCGACATGTACATCAACAACGCCGTCTACGCCGCCAACGTGCGCCTCGGCGGCTACGTCATCTATACGACCCAGGGCAACTGGGAGTCGATGGAGACGGTGCTGGTCAACGACGGCGCCCCGGCGACCTCGCTCACTCGGCTCGACTGGAACGCGGGGGCCGGGCACTACAAGCCCGCCGCGGTCGACTGGACCTACGGTGTGGGCAACGCGTCGAAGCTCTTCGGCAACGGCAGCTCGAAGTGGGTGGTGGCCAGCGCCAGCGCCGCCACGCGCGAGGGGCCGGTGCGTGTCATGCGCAACGACGCGCTCCTCCCCAACGACTCCGACGGCGACGGCCTCGGCGACAACCTCGAGCGCGAGCTGTGCACCTGTGCCTCGAAGCAGGCCGGGATCGTCTGCGGCTTCGACTGCAGCACCGTCGTCGACCCGCGCGACACCGACGGCGACGGTCTGCGGGACGACTGGGAGGCCATCGGCGTCGATGACCCGACCAACCCGCAGCTCTTCCCGCTGTGGGGCGCGAGCCCGCGGCACAAGGACGTCTTCGTCGAGATCGACCGCTCCAACTGGACGGGGAATCAGGGGCAGCAGTTCCTGGACTCCGACGCCCAGGCCGCCGCTCAGCGCTACGCGGCGCTGACCGGCATGGGCAACCCCGACGGCGTCGATGGGATTGCCGTGCACTTCGACGTCGACCACACCTGCACCGAGACCGGCGACGTCGACGGTATCAGCAAGGTCTGTGGCCAGTTCGGCGGCGCGGGCCTGCTGAGCACCGACCCCGGGTGCGTGCCGGGCAGCAACATGGCGAGCATCCGCGGAGGCAAGTTCCACTGGGGCTTGCTGAAGACCAACGCCGGTGGCACGACCCCGGTCACGCCCGGTCAGAGCTTCTGCTTCGGGCCGGACCCGGTGTGGGCCACCGCGGCGCACGAGCTCGGGCACAACCTCGGCTTGCAGCACTGGGGCGTCGATGCGGCCGGCATCGCGAACACCAAGCCGAACTACCCGAGCCTCATGAACTACGCCTACTCCTACAAGCTCAATGGCGGCGACGTCAACAGCATCGCCTTCTCGGACGGGTCGCGGGCAGGCGTGCCGCTGAACCCACGGAACCTGACGGAGGTCTCGACCTATCCCGTGGGCGTCAACATCGACTTCCTCGCGGCCGAGCCCTTCGCGTTCCCGCGCTCCGGCAACGGCCTCGATTGGAATCGGGATGGCGACTACAATGGGAGCGTGCGGGCGCACATCTCGCCGGAGCCGGAGTACCGCGACTGGGGCGACGGGGCGGCGGACCAACCCGTAAACATGAGCTGGCAGACGCTCTCGACGCTGGTCCCCACGGCCGGTCTGGGCGCGGCCGGAGCGGTCACCTGGGACCCGATCGAACAGATGTTCTTCAACGCGACCTTTGTTATCGCCCAGGATCCCGCGACCTACCAGTACAACTACGCCTACACGATCGCCCTGACGGGGGGCTGGAGCGGCTGGAACCTGGTCGGCACCGCGACCCACGACGTGAACAGCGCTCCCGCCGCAGCGGTCCTGAACACCATCCCCAACGGCGACCTTCTGTTCATCTTCGGCGCGACGGGCGGCGCGATCCACTATGCCACGGTGGACCTGTATCGCAACGTGAGCGCCTGGTCGACCCCGTTCACGAACCCGCCCGGGGTGGCGTTTAGCGAGGTTTCCGTCACGCCGTACAGCGGGCCGGCCGGCTCGGTGTTGTTCCTGGTGGCGCGCGACAGGAGCGGAACCCCCAACAACGTGTGG
>DASXVK010000120.1:0-2036 GCA_036504295.1 Polyangia bacterium | reverse complement strand
ATGATCACCTGCATGCGGCGGAAGATCTCGCGGGTAAGCTTGCCCTCCTCCTCGGAGAGCTCCTTCTGGTGCTTCAGGTAGGTGCCCTGGAGCGCCACGAACTTCTCCTGCAGCTCCCGCTCGCGCTCGGCGACCTTCTGGGGCGTGAGGAGGCCCGAGGCGCGCTGCTTGTCGAGGTCCTCCTTGATCTTCTTGAGCTCGTTCTGCTTCGCGTCGAGCTCCTTCTGCTTGCGGTCGAAGATGCCCTTGAGGCGGGACTTGGCGCGCTTGCCGTCGTCCGTCTCGTTGAGCGCCCGCTGCAGGTCCACGTAGCCGATCTTGAGGCCCTCGGCCCGGGCGATGCCCTTGTCCAGGGTGGCGACGCACGCGACGGCGATGAGGGCGAACAGCCAGGTCTTCTTCATGAGGGGCTCCAGATGGCGAGGTGCGAAGGTGTTACCCTCAGCGGGTAGGAGTGTCAACTAGAAGAAACTCCCGATCGTGAACTCGAAGACGATCGAGTCTTCGCCCGGCAGCCGCTTGAGCGGGATGCCCCACTCGAAGCGCAGCGGACCGATGGGCGAGAACCAGCGGAAGCCGAAACCGACGCTCGTGCGCAGCCCGTCGAGCGCGAACTTCACGCACGGGTCCTGGCTCTTGTCGAGGATGATCGGCGGGGGCGCGCCGGGGACGCGGCCGCAGTAGCGGCCCTCGGTGTTCCACGCGTTGCCGGCGTCGAAGAAGACGACGCCCTTGATCCCGACCTTCTCGAAGATGGGGAACTCGATCTCGGCGTTCAGGATGGTCTGCAGGTTGCCGCCGACGTTGAACTGGAGCAGCGACGCGTTCGGGTCCGGCGACGACGGCACCAGGATGCGCGGGCCGAGGGAGCGCAGCCGGAAGCCGCGGACGTCCATGATGCCGCCGATGAAGTAGCGCTCGAAGATCGGCACGCCCTCGGGCTTGCGGCTGGTGATGAACCCCGCCTCCGCGTTCACCTTGAAGACGAACGGGCCGACGAGCGGCCGGTAGAAGCGGGAGAACCAGGAGTAGCGGGTATAGGTGTTCTGGGAGCCGGTGGCCGGATCGGCGACCTCCGCCGAGATGTTGTGGAACATGCCCTTGGTCGGGAACATGCGGTCGTTGCGCGTGTCCCAGGCGACCGACGCGCGCACCGCGGAGGTGATGCCGGCGCGGAAGAGGTTCGCGACCTGCGTGTTGCCGATCGGGCTCGACGTGGCGCCGGAGAGGAGCACCCCCGTGCTGCGGGTCGAGACCGACACGTCCTCGAGCTTGTAGGTGAGGAAGAGGCGGACGTCGTCGGTGAGCATGTAGCCCCACGTCAGATCGCCGCCGGTCGCCGTCCGGTTGAAGAAGTCGAAGACGAGCGCCGTGTTGTAGAGGTTGAAGGCGAACGTCCACGGCGTGTCGAGGAAGTAGGGCTCGACGAAGCGCAGCGAGAAGAGCTGCCGGAGCGACGAGAGCTGCGCCATCAGGGCCAGCGTCTGGCCGCGGCCGAAGAGGTTGTTCTGCGAGATCTGCGCCTGGGCGATGAAGTTCTCGACCGACGAGAAGCCGGCGCCGATCTGGAACGTGCCGGTGGGCCGCTCGGTCACCTCGACGTTGACGATCACGTACTCGTCGGAGCTGCCGCGCTTGGTCGAGATGTCCACCTTCTCGAAGAAGCCGAGCATCATCGCGCGGCGCTTCGAGAAGTCGAGGCGGGTCTGGTTGTAGAGGTCGCCCTCGGCGATCTTGAGCTCGCGGCGGATGACCTTGTCGCGGGTCTTCACGTTGCCGCGGATGTTGATGCGCTCGAAGTAGACCTTGTGGCCCTTCTGGACCTCGAAGGCGAGGTCGACGATGCGCGCGTCGCTGTCGATGGCCGTGAGCGGCGTGATGTCGACGTAGGCGTAGCCCTGGTCCTTGTACCAGTCGGTCATCCGCAGGATGTCCTGACCGAGCTTGGACCGGCTGAAGGTCTCGCCGGACTTGACCGTGAGGCGGCGGAGGTGCTCGTCGCGCGTGCCGATGAGCTCGCCGCGGAAGTCGAGCTT
>DASXVK010000119.1:0-15399 GCA_036504295.1 Polyangia bacterium | reverse complement strand
CGCCGCCCACGTCACGCGGGGTCCCGCAGAACCCGGACGAGCACTCGCCCTCCGCCTGCGCGTAGGCCGCCTGCGATCCCAGCAGCGTGAGACCCAGAACCAGCCCGAAACCAATCACGAAGCGCCGCATGACATCCTCCTCGTTGACTGCGTCTGGCCGGCGGTAATGCGAACGCCGTGCCACGAGGGGCTGGTCGTGATTTCATGCGGTTGCGCGATCAGGGGCCGGCGGCGTGCGTGGCATGGGCTCCACAGGTGGGGTGCCGATCCGTGGCATCCGCTCCACAGGCTCAGCGGCCGGGCAGGGATCCGCCGGCGCGGCTCGCCGCCGCGGCGTCGTCGAGGCACTCCTGCCCGAAGAGCACCTCGGAACCGTCGGTCAGGTAGCGATCGACGAGGTCCTGGACCGCGGCCGCGCCCTCGTTCGCGAAGTACATGACGCAGGCGGGGTTCGTGCAGTGCCGGCCCGCGGGGTCCTCGTGCGGCGTGACCATCGGGATGCCGTTGTTGACGAGGCCCACGGCGTGCCCGAGCTCGTGCACGAGCGTCGACTGCTCGATGAACGGCGCGAGCTCCGGCTGGGCCAGGGCGGCCGTGTCGATGGCGCGGGCGAAGAGCGCGACGACCCCCTCGCTGTCGAGCGAGACGCCCAGCACCTCCGGCCGCTCGCCCGAGCTGTCGCGGTACGCGCCGGGGAGGTAGAGGACGTAGAAGGTGGCCGTGCTCGCGGTGCTGAGCTCGTGGCGGTTGGCCTGGGCGAGGGCGAGGATGTCGTCGTTGCTGAAGCTGGTCGCGGTCACGCCGGCGAGGAGCGCCATCGCGTCGGTGCTGCGCGGCACCTCGATCTGCTTGCCGTCGGCGGCGAAGAGGACCGCGAGGTTCTGCGCGAGCAGGTCCCACACGTCGGCGAGGGGCGGCGCCGCGCCGGTCGAGGGCGTCGCGCCCGGCGCCCAGGCCACCTCGACGACGAGCCGGCGGACCGCGCGGCCGTAGAGCGCGGCGGCCGGCGGCTGATCGAACGGGTTGCCGCCGCACGACAGCCCGGCGCCCGCGGCGAGCGCGAGCGCGACGGCGCGCAGGAGCCGGGACGGCATGCCCTCCATGTAGCAGAGCTGCGGCCGCGCTGCCAAGGACGAACGCCTACGGCCGCTCCCCGGGTCACGCCGGGGCGCGGAGCTGGCCTCGAGCTCCTCGACGGAGTGTGTGCCGGCGGGTGAGAAGGCGCCGGGGCCGCGCCGCGAGATCGATTGACACCTCTCCGCCGACGCGGTACTTAACTGACTGGTGGTCGGCGACGCCCCGTCGCTCGTGCGTGCGGCGCGGCCGACGAGGATGGTGGAGGTGCGGGGATGTTCATGGTGCTGCGGCGCTACTATGCGACCCGTCCGGGGGCCGCGGCCGAGATGCTCACGCGCGTGCGCGAGCTCTTCGTGCCGGTCGTCAGTCAGGTCCCGGGCTTCGTCGAATACTTCGCGGTCGACGCGGGGCAGGGCCAGCTCCTCTTCGTGACCGTCTGCCGGGATCGCGCCGGGGCGGAGGCCAGCATCCGCGAGGCGGCCGCGTTCGTGAAGCGGGAGAAGCTGACCCTCATCATCAACGGCGGCCCGGAGATCATCGAGGGCGAGGTGGCGTTCCACCAGGCGGCTCGCACCGACTGAACGCCCGCCGCGCTGGCCCGGGCGTTGCAAAGTCCCGGCGCAGGCGCGGCCGTCACACCTGCCGCGCCGAGGCAGGGACAGCATGTGCCACAGCTTCATGGATCTCGCCGCGGCCGCGCGCCGGGTCGCCGACGCGCCGCAGAGTCGCGGAGTTGCGCTCGTGGCGGCGGTCGCGGCGGCGCTCGGGCCGCAGGCGGCCCAGGCGCGCGTGCAGGACCTCACCGTCGCGGGCGGCGTCGCGCTCGACCTCCTCGGTCTACAGATCGTCGAGGACGTCGCGACGGAGGATCGCTGGCAGGGCGGGCTGCACCTCGGCTGGCCGCAGGGCGCCGCGCTCGTCCGCTGTACCCCCTTCGTGCTGCGGCTGCCCGGCGACGAGCGGCTCACCTGGGGCAGCGCCGTCGTCCCGCCGGCGCAGGCGGGCGTGCGGGTGGCGGCGGCCTGGCGCGCGCTGCCGGGCCGGCTGCGGGCGCTCGCGCACCTGCGCGGCGGGCCGCGCGCGGCGGCGGAGGTGGCGGCCTGGCTCGCGGCCGCGGGCGCGCCCGCGGGCGACGTCGCGCAGGCCCTGGCGCTGTGGCGGGGCGGCCCGGCCACCGCCTACCACGACGCCGTCGTGGCGGTGACGCGGCTCGCGGCGGGGCGGCGCAGCGCCCCGCGGCGTACGCAACTCGAGCGCCTCGCCGGCCGGCTCGTGCTGGCGGGACCGCCACCGGGCGCCGACCTCGCGGCCTGAGTCCCGCCGGGAACGGCATGGGGTATCATGGATCGCAGCCGCCATCCCTGCCCGCCGCCTCCTCCTCGTCCTCCTGCTCGGCGCCTTCACGCTGGGCGGTGCGGCGCGCGCCGACCAGCTCACCGGCACGCGCGGCGGGCGCCAATTGGGGACACGCAGCCCCTAGCCAAGCGCCTGAAGTGCCAGCTGTTTTAGACGTGAGCGCGCATTTCGTCGCTGGACCGACGGTCAGCGTCGGCGCCCCGGACGAAATGCGCGCTCACGTCAAAATTGCTTTGAGTTCTAGCGGGTTGCCTGGGGGCTGCGTGTCCCCTCGCAGGCGGTGAGGACGCGGCGGAGGGTGGCTTCGACGGTGTCGAGCTTGGTGGCGAGCTGCTGGACTTGCTGCTGCACCTCGCGCACGGTCGGGGCGGCGGCGACGGCGGGGGCGGGCGCCTTGCCGCTGGCCGCGGGCGGGGCGGGGCGGGCGCCGCGGCGGGGGGCGCGCTCGCGGACGAGACGGGCGGCCTCCTCGGTGCGCTGGGTCAGGACGCCGACGGTCCGGCTCTGGCGGCCGAGCGCCTGGCCGAGCTGGTCCACGGCCCGGCGGGCGCGGCGCTGATCGTCGGGCGGCAGCCGGTCGACGACGCTGCGGATGTCGGTGGCCGTCGCCTGGATCGCGTCGAGGTTGCGCTTCTGCTCCGCGAGGTCGGCGTGCTCCTCGGCGCTGCGCAGGGCGAGCTGGCAGTACTGCAGCGTCTGCATCAGCCGCTCGCAGGCGCGCTTGTCGAGGTCGAGGTAGACGTACGCGCCCCCGGCCGCGAGCAGCAGCACGAGCGAGCCGCCGACGGTCGCGACGTAGCGGACGCGGTGCTGCCGGTGGCGCTCGAGCGCCTCGCGCACCCGGTCGCCGAAGCCCTTCCCCTCGGCCTTCGCGTTGGCCGCGATCACGCGCCAGGCGTTCTGCACCGTGCTCGCCGCGCCCACGGCCACGACGATCACGGTGATGAGGATGAAGAAGGGCTGGCGCGAGTCGACCCGCTTGCTGACCGCCGACTGGCGCGCCTCGACCTGGGACTGCGTGGCCGCGGCGCCGTCGATGACGCACTGACCGTCGGCGAACTCGACCAGCCCGGGGCCGCTGCACCCGGCGAGCGCCACGAGGCCCAGGAGCACGATCCGAAGTCGCATCGGCCGACTGTATCACGGGGGGCGCGCCCGCCGGCGCGGGCGGCCGCCGTACGATCAGGGCGGCGCAGCTGGCGCCGCTGCCGGCGGCGCTGTGACCGCGAGCGCGCGCGCCCGCGCCGCGCGCGTGGCGCCGAGCGCGCGGTGCAGCGACCACTGCCCCTGGGCGCGCACGAGGTTGTGCTCGCCGCGGCCGGGGTAGCGCGCCGGGTCCCAGCCGAAGTACGTCTCGGCGAGCGCGTCGGCGGCGAAGCGCGCCGCGAGCTCCAGGCTCACCCACTCGACGCCGAGGAGCAGCGCCAGCCGCTCGTCCGCCGCGAGCGGCCGGCCGAGGCCCTCCTCGTACCCGCCGAGGCTCGCGCGGAAGACCTCGAGGTCGATGCGCGCCTCCGCCTGGTCCTCGCCGCTGCGGTTGCACCACGAGCGCCAGGCGTCGCCCAGCTCGTAGGCGAGCGCGACCGGGCCCACGGTGTCGAGGTCGATGAGGCACACCGCCTGCTCGCTCGCGGGCGGCGCGGCCCCGGCGAAGAGGACGTTGTTGAACTTGAGGTCGCCGTGGCCGGTGAGGGGCGGCAGCGGCGGCAGCGGCGTGAGGGCCGCGGCCGCGGCGAGGATCTCGGCCGCGAGCGCCGCGACCTGCGGGTGGAGGCGGTGGCGGTCACCCTGCGCGACCACCTCGTGCAGGCGCGCGAGGTGCGCGGGCGTGTCGTGCACGCCGACGCGCAGCCCGACGAAGTCGTGGCGCAGGCCGGCGAGGGCGGCGTGGAAGCGCGCGACCAGCGCGCCCGCCGCGTGGGCCTGGGCCGGGCTCGCGACGACGTTCGCCGACACGCCCTCGACATAGGTCAGGGCCCGCCACAGCCCGCCGTCGCCGAGATCGAGGCAGGGTCGCCCGTCGCGCGTGGGCAGCAGCGCCGGCGTCGTCAGGCCGGCGGCGGCGAGCCGCCGCGTCACCGCCTGGATGTTGTCGTGGATGGCGGCGGGGAAGATCGGGTTCACGCGCTGGACGACCACGCGCCCCGCGTCGCCCGCGACGAGGTAGGTGCGGTTGATGAGCCCGTCGCCGAACGGCCGGGCGGCGGCGCCCGCGAGCGCGGGGTACGCGGCGAGCACCCGGGGGTCGAGATCCACGCTGGCGTTCACGCCTCGAGGGTGGAACGGGACGGTGCCGCGGGCAAGTTTCCGGCCGCGTGGACCTCGGACCTGATGCCGGGCACGGGCAGGGGCACGGGCACGGGCACGAAGGGCGCTTGCTCGTCGCGGGGCCGCCCTGCTCAGCGGCGGCACTCGTGGCCGTGCCCCTGCCCGTGCCCCTGCCCGGCATCGTCCGGGCTTCTTTACCACCGCGGCCCGCCGGAGTAACGTGCGCGCCATACAGGAGGTCGCCTATGAAGAAGCTGCTCTGGCTCATCCCCGCCGCCATGCTCCTCACCGCCCCGGCCCTCGCCGCCGACAAGGAGCCCAGCGCGAGCGAGTACGGCGCCAACTGCGCCAAGCTCGAGAAGACCCTGGTCAAGGGCCGCGACGCGGACGCGACCAAGCGGGTGAAGGCGTGGCTCTACGAGACGCTCGCCAAGGGCCCGACCAGCGAGAAGCTCGACAAGAAGACGATCAACAAGGCCTGCGGCATGATCAACAAGGACAAGGCCTCGCTCGAGGGCTACAAGAAGAAGGCCGACCAGGTCGCCGAGGGCAAGTAGCCCGCCCGCGTCCGCCCGCGCTCACTTCCCCGCGAACCGCCCCGCCCGCCGCTCGAGGAACGACATCACCCCCTCGCGCGCGTCCTCGGTCTGCATGAGGCGCATGATCTCCGGCAGCAGCGCTCGCGCGGCCGCCTCCTCGGCGAGCGCGCGGCGCGCCGAGGCGATGGTCGCCTGCACGCCGAGCGGCGCCTGCGCCGCGATGGTCTCGGCGAGGGCCAGGGCGCGCTCGAGCTGCTGCCCGGGCGCCACCACCTCCTGCACCAGGCCGAGGCGCAGCGCCTCGGTCGCGTCGAACTCGTCGCCGGTGAGCAGCCAGCGCATCGCGTTGCCCCAGCCGGCGCGCTCGACGAGCCGGAAGGTGGCGCCGCCGAAGGGGAAGATGCCGCGCTTCACCTCGATCTGGGCGAAGCGCGCGTCGGCCGCGGCGACGCCGACGTCCTGCGCGAGGATGAGCTCGATGCCGAGCGTCAGGCAGCGGCCGTGGACGGCGACGACGGTGGGCTTGGTGCGCTGCCGGCCGTGTACGCCCCACGGGTCGAGCCCGCTCGTCAGGTCGAGCTGCCCGGACGCGAGCGCCGGGGCGACGTTCGCCAGGTCGAGCCCGGCGGTGAAGTGGGCGCCGTGCGCGAAGACGACCCCGCAGCGCAGCGCCGGGTCCTCCTCGAGCGTCGTGAAGGCGGCGCTGAGGGCGCGCAGCATCTCCACGTCGAAGGCGTTGAGCTTCTCGGGGCGGTTGAGCCCGATCAGCAGGAGGTGGCCACGCCGCTCGGTCGTGATCTTCGCCGCATCGCTCATGCGGGGGTATGTAGCGTCGCGGCCGCCGCGCACCAGCCCCCGCGTCGCTGCCCCCTCGGCTGTCAGCTCCCGACGAACACGCCAAAAAACGTAACGTGGCGTGCGGTCGGCGCCACCGTCGCTCACGCGGCCCCGGCCCGCGCCGTCCTGTGATACAAATGTGACGTGGCTGCTCCGAGCACCGCGGGCGCGCCGAGCCTGTCGTCGGAGGTCCTCCCCTCGGGCGTGAGGCCGGGCGCCGCGCCGACGCCGGCCCCCGGCCGCCGCGACGCCACGGGCGCGCGGCTGCTCGCGCTCGCCTTCGGCGCCGTCGGCGTGGTGTACGGCGACATCGGGACCTCGCCGCTCTACGCCGTGCGCGAGTGCTTCGGCGCCCACGGCGTCCGCGCCACCCCCGCCAACGTCTACGGCGTGCTCTCGCTGGTCTTCTGGTCGCTGCTGGTCGTCGTCGTCATCAAGTACCTGGTCTTCATGATGCGCGCCGACAACGAGGGCGAGGGCGGCATCCTCGCGCTGCTGGCCCTGCTCGCGCCCAAGACGGCCAAGGGGCGCAGCCGCCTCGGTGCCGTCGGCCTGGTGCTGCTCGGGCTCTTCGGCGCCGGCCTCCTCTACGGCGACGCCATCATCACGCCGGCGATCTCGGTCCTCTCCGCCGTGGAGGGGCTGGCGGTCGCCAACTCCAGCTTCGGCCCGCTCGTCATGCCCCTGTCGATCGGGATCCTGGTCGCGCTCTTCATGGTGCAGCGGTGGGGCACGGGCCGGATCGGCGCCCTCTTCGGGGCGGTGACCCTGGTGTGGTTCATCGCGATCGCCTGCGTGGGCGCCCCGTGGATCGCGCGCCACCCGCGCATCCTCTGGGCCCTGAGCCCGCACCACGGGATCCTGTTCTTCATCCGGAACGGCGGCCACGGCTTCGTCCTGCTCGGCTCCGTCGTCCTCGTCGTCACCGGCGGCGAGGCGCTCTACGCCGACATGGGCCACTTCGGCAAGCGGGCGATCCGCCTCTCCTGGTTCGTGGTCGTCTACCCGGCGCTGCTGCTCAACTACTTCGGGCAGGGCGCGTACCTGCTGGCGCACCCGGAGGGCGCGGCCAACTCGTTCTACGCGCTGGTGCCGCGCGCGTACCTGTACCCCATGATCGCCCTCGCCACCCTCGCGACCGTCGTCGCGTCGCAGGCGCTCATCTCCGGCGCGTTCTCGCTCTCGCGCCAGGCGCTGCAGCTCGGGTACCTGCCGCGCCTCACCATCACCCACACCTCGGGCAAGAACGCCGGCCAGATCTACATGCCCGAGGTGAACGAGCTCATGATGGTCGGCTGCATCGCCGTCGTGATCGGGTTCGGCAGCTCGACCGCGCTCGCGGCGGCGTACGGCGCCGCGGTCACCGGCACCATGACCATCACCAGCATCCTCTTCTACGCCGTGATGCGCGAGCGCCTGGGGCAACAGCGCGCGCTGCGCCTCCTGATCCTCTTCCTCAGCTTCGACCTCGCCTTCCTCGCCGCCAACGTGCTGAAGATCAAGCACGGCGGCTGGTTCCCGCTCGCGGTCGGCGTGCTCGTCTTCGCCATCATGACCACCTGGCGCCGCGGGCGGACCGCGCTGCGCAGCTTCATGCTGAGCCGCGCCGAGCCGCTCGCGGACTTCTGCAAGGAGATCGCCCACACCGCGCCGCACCGCGTCCCCGGGGCGGCGGTCTTCATGACGTCGAACCCGGACGTCGCGCCGCCGGTCCTCCTGCACCACCTGCGGCACAACAAGGTGCTGCACGAGCGCGTGGTCTTCCTCGTCATCACGACCGAGAACGTGCCCGAGATCGCGCCCGAGCGCCGGGTCGACATCGTGAACCTCTTCCAGGGCCTGCACCACGTGACCGCGCGCTACGGCTTCATGCAGACGCCCAACCTGCCGCAGATCATGGAGGCGTGCCGGGCGGCCGGGCTGGACCTCGAGCTCGAGGACACGACGTTCTATCTCGGCCGCGAGTCCCTGCTGCTCACGGGCGTGGCCCCGCTGGCCAGGTGGCGCAAGCGGCTCTTCAACTTCCTCACCCGCAACAGCGTCCCGCCCTCCTTCTACTTCGGCATCCCGGCCGATCGCGTGGTCGAGATCGGGATGCAGATTCCGCTGTGATCACCGACGGGGGTCAACGATGAAATCGCGTATCGCGCTTCTGGCCGTCATGACCGCCATCGCGGCCGGGGCAGTCGGCTGCACGCACGTCATGCAGATCGGGCTCGCCACGAGCCCGGCCCGCGTCACGCGGAGCGCGGGCAAGCGCGTCGCCGTCGTGTTCCAGGAGCCCGGCTTCAAGGGGCGCTACGAGTCCTCGACCGACGGCTTCACCTACGTGCTGGAGCACGCGCCGGGCCCCTTCATCGCGGCCCTCCAGGGCGCGCTGCGCGGCGTGGTCGCCGAGGTGGCGGTCTTCCGCGGGCGCCCGGATCGCTCGTTCGACGCGTACATCTACCCGATGCTCGAGCTCCAGATCACCACGAGCTTCGTGGTGAAGACCTGCACCGCCAGGTACACGCTCGTCGTCACCGATGCGACGGGCCGCGAGATCGCCCGCCGCACCGAGGTGGGCCAGCACCGGTTCACCGCGGTCGTGGCGTCCGGCGGGGCCTGCGCGACGGCGCTGCAGGAGCCCTTCGACACGGTCACCGCCTGGGTGCTGCCGGCGCTCGATCGGTTCTGAGGGGTTACGGCGCGGGCGGCGGCGGCGCCGGCTGCGTGGCCGGCGCGAGCGTGGCGGTGGCGACCAGCGTCACCGGCGGCGCGTGGCCGGCGAGGATGGCCTCGGCGGGGATCGTGAGGCTCGCGGCGCCCTGCTGGCCGTCCTTGCCGAGGGTCCAGCCCGGCGGCAGCTGCGCCGGCTTCTGCACCTGCAGCCGCTGAGTCTTGCCCGTGCCCTGCAGCTTCACCTTGACGAGGACCTGCCCCGCCGCGCTCTCGGCGTCCGCGCCCCCGAACATGCTGAGCATCATCTGGGAGTCGGGCTCGCGGGCCACCTTCTTGAGGAACGCGTGCAGGCCCGCCCGGTTGTGCTGCACCCGCTCGGCGGTGATCCCGAGGCGCTGGAACCAGAAGGTCGTAGGCTTCGTGTCGACGGTGAGGACGAGCGTCACCGCGCTCCGCGGGCCGCGGGTCCACTTGAACCGCAGGCCGCCGATGGCGAGCTTGCGGATGTCGGCGAACGCGTACTCCTCGCTGAGCAGGCCGAAGCGGAGCTGGTCGACGCGGCTCACGCCGGCGACGCCGGCCGGCGGCGCGCCGGAGCTCATGTCGGTGTCGGTGCGCGCGATCTCCACCTTGCCCGAGCCGTCGGGATTCACGGTGACCTCGACGGAGCCCAACCCGCAGCCGGCGGCACACGCGAGGACGGTCATGACGAGCGCGATCTTCATGGTCCAGGGCTCCTGGCCGGACAGTACCACGCTCTACGGCGGCGCGAGCCGGAGCGCGTGGGCGAGGCAGCCGCCCGCGCAGCGGCCGGCGGCGCGGTACGCGCAGGCCGCGCACGCGGGGAAGACGCCCCAGGCGCCGCGCTCGCGGCGCGTGGCGTCGAGCGCCTCCTGGAACTGCCGGTGGAGGTCGTCGATCCGGCTCGCCGCGGTGAGCGGGATGTGGCGGTGGCGGGCGAGCGGGAAGCAAGCCCACAAGTGCACCGAGCCGCCGTGCGCGAAGGCGGCCTCGACCAGCGTGACGACCCGCGCCGCGGCCTCGCGGTAGGCGCCCGCGTCCAGGAACTGGTTCTCCGCCTCCACCATGGGCTGGGCCAGGCCGAGCCGGATCCGCCGCGACGTGCCGCACCGCTCGCCGAGCTCGGCGGCGAAGGACGGGTCCAGATCGAGGCGGTAGAGGTTGAGCGAGATCTCGCAGCGGGCGCCGAGGGTGGTGAGGAAGGTGCGCTGGCGCTCCTGCTCGGCCGGCGGCGTGATGGCCGGGTCGTTCACGTTGACCACGAACGTCAGCGGCTGCTCCGGCGCGATGGCGGCGAGCGCCGCGAGGGTCGCGGGGGCGGTGAGCCCGTTCGTGAAGACCGTCACGTGGAGCCGCCGCGCGAGGAGGTAGCGGCAGAGGTCGACGAACGCGGGGTGGAGGGTGGGCTCGCCGCCCAGCAGCCCGACGCGCGCGACGCGCGACGCGATGAGGAGGTCCGCGGCCCGGACCGCGTCGGGGAGGCTGAGGTAGCGCGCGCCCGCCGTGCCGTCGACCCCGCCCATCGCGGAGCGCGCGAAGCAGTAGGGGCACTGGCGGTTACAGACGTCGGTGAGGAACAGGTTCGCCATGCGCGGCTCCCCTACCCCCGCCCGCGTGCCGCGGCGGCCGCCCGGACGGCGCGCCCGCTCTGCCGCACCTCGTCGAACGCCGCCCGCCAGCCGGCGCACGCGTCCCGCGCGGGGTCCGGCAGGCGGAAGCAGCCGCGGCACGCGGCCCAGTGCGGGCAGAACGCGCAAGCGTGCGCGCCGGCGAAGACGCGGTCGGCGAAGCTCGTCGCCTCGCGCCACAGCGGCGACGCGCGCCAGGCCGCCGCGCCCGCGGCGAGGTCGCCGTAGAACCGCCCCTGCTCGGCGCCGGCGGCCGAGAGGCTCACGCGCCCCTCGGCGGTGACCTGGAGGTGGCGCCCCGGCGTCGTGCGGTAGTGGTCGGCGAGCGTCGGGGGCCGGCGCGCGCCGCCGGCGGCGGCCACGATGAAGAAGGGCTCGATCGGGCTCTCGAGCGTCGGGCTGTGCAGGAAGTAGTCGCACAGGGGCGTGGAGCGCCGCGGGCGCGGGCTCCGGCCCCGGCCCGATGCCGACGGGCACCCCGAGCGAGGCCGGCATCATCGGTATCGCCCAGCAGCTCGCGCAGCACCGGGATCCAGCTCTCGTCGAGCAGCGTGAGGTTGCTCTGCATCACGTTGCGCACCCGGCCGAGGTCCGCGCCGAAGCACGCGCGCTGCGCGGCGACCACGCGGCGGTAGTACTCCGGGCCGCAGGTGAGCCGCCGTCGGCGCGCCCGCCGTCGTGGCCGGGACCCGCGGTCACCGCGCCGCCGCAGGCCGCCGCGGCCAGGCCGCCGAGGGCCCCGACCGCGGCCGCCTCTCGCCAGCCATCAAGGCGAGCATGCAGGGCCCCTGGTGCTCCTGTCTTGCGGGATCGTGAAGAACCGTTGCGACGCCGGCTCAGGGCACGGCGAGCGTGACGAACATCGAGGGCACCGCCGGATCGGGCCCCGGTTCGTA
Organism: Polyangia bacterium; assembly: GCA_036504295.1. Classification (GTDB taxonomy): domain Bacteria; phylum Myxococcota_A; class Polyangia; order JACRCY01; family JACRCY01; genus DASXVK01. The sequence continues at coordinate 4,116 of DASXVK010000119.1, read as the reverse complement.
CAGCCAGCCGGCCGGGAACGGCGTGCCGGCGTGGTCCACCGCCAGGACCGTGACGTCGGTCAAGGAGGAGGTGCCGACCTGCACGGCGCCGAGCGCGCCGCCGGCGGCGTCGAAGCGGGCGACGAACCCGCCGCCGGTCGCCGGGGCGTCGCCCAGCCGCGCCGGCCCGAACGCCACGGCGCCCCAGTAGCGTCCGCCGGCGAGGATCTCGCCCGCCGGGGTGAGCGCGATGCTGTGGCCCGCCATGGGCCCGGGCCACAGACGGCTCCAGGCGTGCGCGCCGTCGGCGGTGAGCTTGAGGAGGACCACGCCGTTGCCCGCCAGGGGCCCGCCGCCGAGATCCGCGCCGGGGTCCACGAAGCCGGTGCCGATCACGCTGCCCGCGCCGTCGAGGGCCACGCCCCGCAGGACCGCGCCGGCGTAGCCCCGGCTCCACCGGTGCCGCCCGTCCGGGTCGAGCTTGGCGACGTAGGTCAGCGTCGGCGCGCTCCCGAGCGGGCCGCCGCCGAAGTCGAGCGGCCCGTCCACGGTCCCGTTCACGACCAGGTTGCCCGCGGCGTCGAGGCGCAGCGCCGACAGCGAGCCGATGTTGATGATCCCCTGGGCGAGGGCGGGGAGGGGATGACCGAAGCGGCGGCTCCAGAGGTGCTGCCCGTCGGGGGTCAATTTGACCAGGAAGAGATCGACGTCGCCCTCGGTCTGCAGATCCTCGCCGCCGAAGCTCACGCGGTCGGTGAAGTTGCCGCCGACGACCACGTTGCCGTCGGCGTCGGCCTGGACGCGCAGGCCGCTGTGGGACTCCATGAGGTACATGTACCGGGCCGAGGCCGCCTCGGTCGTCGGGAAGTGCCGCTCCCACACGACGGTGCCCGCGGGATCGAGCTTGGTCACGAAGATGCGGGCCGGCTGCCAGTCGGCCGGCGGGCCGCCGCCCGGCCACCCGTCGAGGATGGGCCAGCCGTCCTCGCTGAAGCCGGTGACGAGGACGTTGCCCGCCCCATCCGCCGCCACCCCCAGCGCGCGGTTGTTGTGGCCATCGCCGAGCCGCTGGCTCCACAGGTGCCGGCCGTGCCGGTCGTACTTGACCACGAAGGCGTCGAGGAACGACCAGTCGGCGAGCCGGGCGAGCGGGCCGTTCCCGACGTCGATGGCCCCCTCGTACGCGTCGTAGCCCCCCACCACGAGGAGGTTGTCCGCCGGGTCGACGGCCACGTCGAGCCAGTCCTGGTAGAAGTTGTAGCCGGCCTGGGCGAAGGAGCGGGGCCAGGCGCCCGGCTGACACCCGGAGGTGTCGAAGCGGCACGCGGCGCAGGCGAGCGCGCCGCCGACGTAGCCGAGGCTGGCGCAGGTCGCCCCGCCGAGGAGGACCCCGTCGCACGGCTCACCGGGATCGAGGTGCCCGTCCCCGCAGCGCGCGAGCGGCAGCGGCGCTCCCGGCGACGCATGGGTGACGGGGCGGCTCGGCCCGCCGTCCGCCGGCGCGAAGCCCGCCGCGTCGTGATCGCAGCCGCCGAGGAGGAGCCCGGCGCTCAGGCCGAGAGCCCAGAGAGCGCGGGCACGCAAGCTGACCGGCAGGGACGAGCCACGACCCACGGGGCCACCTCCGCGATGAACGTGTGGCGGATCAGTGCCCCGCGCGCTCGCGTACGTTCATGCCGAACGGGCAGCGCTGGCGTCCCCCGCCCGCGCGCCGCATAGACTCACTCACGCATGCCCGAGATCCCCGCGCCGCGCGCCGCCCCGCCCCACGTCGTCATCGTCGGCGGCGGCTTTGGTGGACTGTACGCGGCGCGGGCGCTGCGGCGGGCCGGCGTGCGCATCACCCTCGTCGACCGGCGCAACCACCACCTGTTCCAGCCGCTCCTCTACCAGGTGGCGACGGCGGCGCTCAACCCGAGCGACATCGCGACGCCGATCCGGCGCATCCTCCGCCGGCAGCGCAACGTCGAGGTCGTGCTCGCCGAGGCGACGGGCATCGACGTGCCCGGCCGCCGGGTGATCTTGCGCGACGGCGCGCTCGACTACGACTACCTCATCCTGGCGACCGGCGTCACCCACTCGTACTTCGGCCATGACGCCTGGGAGGCGTCCGCGCCGGGGCTCAAGACCATCGAGGACGCGCTCGAGGTCCGCCGGCGCATCCTGCTCGCCTACGAGGCGGCCGAGCGCGAGACGGACGGCGAGCGCCGCCGCGAGTGGCTCACCTTCGCGCTCGTCGGCGGCGGGCCGACCGGGGTCGAGCTGGCCGGGGCCATCGCCGAGATCGCCCGCCACGTGCTCCAGCGCGACTTCAGGCACATCGACCCGCGGGTCTCGCGCGTCCTGCTCCTCGAGGCCGGCCCGCGCATCCTGCCGAGCTTCGCCCCGGTGCTGTCGGCCAAGGCGACCCGCACGCTCGCCGGGCTCGGGGTCGAGGTGCGCACCGGGGCGCGCGTCACCGGCATCGACGAGCGCGGGGTGACGCTCGGGGACGAGCGCGTGGCCGCGCGGACGGTCCTCTGGGCGGCCGGGGTCGAGGGGTCAGCGCTCGCGCGCTCGCTGGGCGTGCCGCTCGACCGCGCCGGCCGGGTGCTCGTCAACCCCGACCTCACGCTCCCGGGCGCCCCCGCCGTCGCCGTCGTCGGCGATCTCGCGGCCCTCACGCAGGACGGCGCGCCCCTCCCGGGCGTGGCGCCGGTCGCCATCCAGGCGGGGCGCCACGCGGCGGCCAACATCCGGCGCGCGCTCCGCGGGCAGCCCCTGACGCCCTTCCGCTACGCCGACCGCGGCGCCCTCGCCACCATCGGCCGCGCCGCCGCCGTCGCCGAGCGGGGGCGCGTGCGCCTCGCGGGCTTCCTCGCGTGGGTCCTCTGGCTCCTCGTCCACATCTTCTGGCTGATCGGCTTCCGCAACCGGTTCCTCGTCCTGAGCGAGTGGGCCTGGACCTACCTGCGCTACGAGCGCGGCGCCCGCCTCATCACGGGCGCCGTGCCGCCGCTCCTCGGGCCGGGACCGGAGGCCGCGGCCCGCCCGGGCGGCCCGGGGCCGGGCTCGTAGCTCGGCCCCCGCGGCTACCGGCGCGCGCGGTGCTTGCGGTGCTTGCGCGCCTTGCGGTGCTTGCGCGCCTTGCGGTGGCGCTTGCGCGCGATCCCCGCGGTGGGCGCGCCGTCGTCGGCGCTCGTGAGCTCGGGCGCGGGCGGGCCGACCGCGGGCTCCTCCGCCGCCAGCCCCGGGGCCGCCCAGCACAGGAGCAACACCGCCGCCAGCATGTAGATTGCGCGCCTCACCGTCACCTCCTGCTGGCTCCAGTATCGCCGGCCGGCGGTGGTGGGTGCAAGCCCGCCGTCGCGCTGGCCCGCGGTGAGCATTCGTGGCACAAGCGAGGGATGCTCGCGCCGCCGCCCGCTGCGCCCGCCCCGGAGCCGGGCCGCGACCCTGGCGGTCACGCCCGCCGCGAGGGCGACCACAGCAACCGGCCGCTCATCGCGCTGCTCGTGTTCGTCGCGCTCGCCATCGTGGGCTGGCTGATCCTGCGCACGACGCGCGAGGCGACGCGCATGGAGGACTGCGTCATGTCCGGGCGGCGCAACTGCGCGCCGATCGAGCGCGGCGAGCGGTGACGGGATCGCGCCCCGCCGCTTGACCGGCGGCTCCGGTCGCGGTCACATTGACGCGTGCTGCGCTTCATCGGGCTCGTGCTCAAGCTCGTCATCACGGCGTTCGTGGTCGCGACCCCGCTCGTCGGCGTGTGGGTGGCCTCGTCGCTGGCCGCGTACGGCAGCGCGCCGGTGTGGGCGCCGGTGGCCGCCGGCGTGCTGCTCTTCCCGGCGCTGCCGCTGCTCTGGGAGGGGCTCGCGGGCCGCCGCCGGGCGCGGCGCGCGGCGCGGGCCGCGGCGGCCGGGCGGCCGGCGCGGACGCCCTGGCTCACCTTCGGCGACCGCTTCATCCTGCGCACGCTCGTCCTCAACCTCGCGTTCCTCGGCGCGCTGCTCGCCGCCCGGCCGCAGCAGGCCTTCGCCGCGCTGTCGACGCGCGGCGACTGGATCCTCGATGGCCACGACGGCGAGGGCGCCAACCGGGCGCGCCGCGCGCTCTTCCGCGCCGCGGACCGCCTCGAGTGGCTGTACCGCGCGGCGC
>DASXVK010000118.1:0-15442 GCA_036504295.1 Polyangia bacterium | reverse complement strand
AAGCTCGAGGAGGTGCTCGCGATGCCCAGCCCGCGGCGCCAGACGCGCGGAACCGGGGCCGCGGCCGTGACGTCGAGGCCGTAGGGCAGCGAGCGACGTGCCAGACGCTCCGGCGGCTGGCGCGCCGCTCGCCCCGCAGGCTGAGCCCGGGCGGCAGCGGCCCCGGACCGGGCCGGACGCCGAGACCGAGACCGAGCCGATGCCGACGCCGACGCCGCCGCCGCGACCGAGACCGAGACCGAGACCGACGTGAAGCGGAACCGGACCCGCTGGCTCGGGCTACTGGTCTCGGTGCGACTCTATGCGCGACAGGCTCCTAGTCGTTGGCCGGCCCGGCAGATCGCCAGGCCTGCTCTCGCAATATGCGTCGCGCGGGCCGCGGGCCCGCCGTGCGTGTGCCCGGGGCGTCACCGCCTGGCCGGTTGGCGCTCGCGTCGTTCCGAGCAACCGCGGGGGGTTCAGCGCCCGGTCGACAGGTCCGCGAGCACCCTCGTCGCCTCGGTCCCAAGGTGGCCTCGTCGTTGCAAGCACCAGCGGAGCGGAAGGAGTGAGTCATGCACATTGTCTGGATGCTGCTGATCGGGTTCGTGATCGGGGCCGTGGCCAGCCTGCTCATGCCGGGACGGCCGGGCGGCGTTCTCTCGACGATCCTCGTGGGGCTCGGCGGCTCGTTCCTGGCGGGGTTCGTCGGCCGGGCAGTCGGCTGGTACCGGGGGCCCGTCGACGGCCCGGGGATCATCGCTTCGATCCTGGGGGCGATGCTCCTCCTCTTCCTGTTCCGGATCGTGGTGGACCGGCGCCACGGCGGCACGGTCTAGTCGCACCGCGCGGCACGGCGTGAAGCCGCGGAGGAGGTGGCGATGGCGGGCTGGCAGGTGGCGCTCCTGGTTCTGGCCGCGGTGTTCGTCGGGATGTGGATCCCGGTGAGCCTGCAACTCTGGGCGACCTTGCGCTCCGGGCAGAAGTTCCTGGAGGGCGTGGGCAGCCGGGGCGCCGAGACGCTCGCCCGGCTGAGCGACACCGCGGTCGGCCTCAAGGAGACGATCGCCGACGTCGGCGAGCTCGCCCGCTCGGCCAACGAGCTCAAGGATTCCATTCGCATGATTTCGTCCATCGGCGCCGCCGTCGGGCCGGCCGTGGTCGCGCTGATACGCGCGCTGCGCGAGGAGCCGGCCGCGGCCGAGGCCCGGGCGGGCAACGGCGCCGCGCCAATTTCCGAACCAAGAAGAGAGGAACGACAATGAGCGATCAGGACACGAACGGACGCAAGGGGTTCAGCGGCTTCTCACTGGTGCTCTGGTTCGCGGGCGGCGCGCTGGCGGGCGCGGCGGGCGCGTACCTCATGCAGGCCCAGAACCGCGCCCGGGTCCGCGACCTCGCGGAGCGCACGCGCGACAAGGCCGGCCGCATCCCCAAGGCCCTGCACGACGCCTCGAGCGCGGCGCAGGACGCGTTTGCCGCGAGCTACGGGGCCAACGGCGACGCGGCCAAGCTCACCGAGCCCAAGCGGTAGGTCGACCGAGACCCCATGCGCGGCCACGAGCAGGTGCTCGCCACCCTCAACCAGCTCCTCCGCGAGGAGCTCACCGCCATCAACCAGTACATGGTCCACGCGGGGATGTTCGCCAACTGGGGCTACGAGAAGCTCCATCACGACGTCCAGAAGAACGCGGTCGACGAGATGAAGCACGCCGAGAAGCTCATCGGGCGCCTCCTGTTCCTCGAGGGCACGCCGACGGTGAGCAAGCTCGACGCGATCAACATCGGGAAGGACGCGAAGGCCATCCTCGAGAACGACCTGAAGGCCGAGAGCGCGGCCGTCGCGAGTTACAACACGGCCATCTCCCAGGCCCTGGAGATTGGCGACGGCGGGACGCGCGAGCTCTTCGAGGACCTCCTGCAGGACGAGGAGCGCCACCTCGACTGGCAGGAGGCCCAGCGCGATCAGATCGCCCAGATGGGGATCCAGAACTACCTCACGAGGCAGGGCGGCAGCTAGCCACGCCCCGCGCCCCCGACGACCGTGGGAGCCCGCCCAACGACTGGAGCTCATGCACATTCGCGGGATGCTGATCATCGGCCTCGTCGCGCTCGGGCTCACGGGCGTGGCCCCCGCGGCGGCGCCGCCGGGCTTCCACCCCGCCAGCTTCGACCTCGACGCGGCGCGCGACCCGCGCGATCTCGATGTCGCCGAGGCCGCGACCGGCCGGCGCGTCATCGAGGGCGTGACGGTGCGCGAGGTGCGGTTCACCTCGCGGACCTGGGACCCGCAGGGCCGGTCGCGCCCGCTCCGGCTCCAGGGCTTCATCGCGGTGCCGCCGGGCGACTACCCGCCGCACACGAAGCCGATCGTCATCACCGTGCCGGGCCTGGGCGGCTTCGCGACCCCCGACCTCGCCGCGCAGATCTGCCGCAACCTCGACGTGGTGGCGGTGGCCATCTCGGCGCCGGGCGCGGGCGCCTCCGAGGGGGAGGGCGTGACCGCCGAGGACACCCGGCCGCTCTTCGCGACGGTGCCCGACGTGCGCGGGAGCTGGCTGTACGCCTACACCTACGCGATCCTGCGGGCGGTGACGCTCGCGCAGCAGCGGCCCGAGGCGGACCCGCAGGCGGTCGTGCTCACCGGCAACAGCATCGGCGGGGTCGCGGTCCTGATCGCCAACGGCGTCGATGACCGCATCCGGGGCGTGCTGGCGGTCAGCACGAGCGGCGGGCTCGCGCGCGCCACCGCCGCCGGCTCGTGGCTGCGCCGCCTGGTGCTCTCCACGCGCGGGCTCACGCCGCGGAGCCGGGAGGTGCGCGCCCTGTTCCGCGCCCTCGACCCCCTGGCCTTCGCGGGCCGGCAGCACGGCGCCGTCTACCTCCTCGCCGGCGCGCAGGACGAGTTCTTCCCCCTGGATCAGGTCGTCGCCACCTACCATGCGCTCCACGCCCCGGCGAAGAGCCTCGCGATCGTCGCGGACTATGACCACGGCTGGTACTTCGGCTACGGCTGCCCGGCGCGCTGCATGCCCGGCATGACCGGCGCGGTCGCGCCGCGGCCGACCGGCTGCCCCGCCGCTCCCGCGTGCCCGGCGCGCTGCGCGGAGCGCGCGCCGTACTGCGGCCCGGAGGGGAGCTACGACAACCAGGACGCGTTCATCGGCCGCTGGGGCGCGCTGCTGCGCGCCCTCGTGGCGCGCCACGCCGCTCGGCCGCCGCGGCCGTTCGTGGCGCCGCCCCCGCCGCCGACGGTCGAGCGCCGCGCGACCGAGGTGATCGTGCGGCCGGTGGGCCCGCGGCCGCACGCGGTGCGGCTCGCGGTGAGCGACAATGGGGGCTACACCTACGGGCAGACCGTGCTCGCCCGCGACCCCGACGGCGCCTACCGGCTGCGCCGCCGCGTGGCGCGCACGGCCATCCTCATCGCCGAGGTCGAGCTCGAGGACAACGTGGTCGTGACCGCCGTCCCGGTCCTGCCCCCGGGCTTCCGCCCCCGCGTGCGTCCGTTCGGCGCGCACCCGTGAACGGCCGCCGTGGACGCCGGCGCCGCGGTCTCCAGCGCCGTGCGCAGCTCACGCAGGAGCTTCGCGCCATCCCCGCGCCAGGCGCTGCCGTGCATGCAGGCGAGGGTGCGGGCCATTGGTCTGACCGTGGCGATATGCGAGTGCGGCAGGCAGATTGCGACGGCTCCGGCGGCGGCCGCCCTGATTCGCACACATGATCTCCGCTGGCGCCGATCCTGCATTTGCGCGGCGGGCATGTGCAAAGACAGGCGCGCTCGATTGGCGGGTGCCGGGGAAGAGCCGTTCCCGGGCGTCCTGCGTGACGTGCTCCGGGACCTGGGTTTCCGCTTGGGGGCTGCGCTGCTGCAGGAGCCGCCCCCCGACCTGCTCCTGGTCGCCGTGGAGCGCGGGCATGTGACCCGCCGGATCGCCGCCGCGCGGGAGCGCGGGCGTGGGGCCCCCGTGATCGCCGTTCTGCGGACGAGCGACGGGGAGCTGGCCAGTCGGGCCCTCGCCGCCGGCGCCCACGCGTTCGTCGCCTGCGACACGCCGCTCGAGTACCTGCGCGCGGCGGCGCTGACCTTGCTCGGCCTGAAGGCCGCACGGCCGCGCGCCACCACGAGCGGCCGCCGGAGGCGTGGCCTGGCCACCAGGAGCCCCACCGCTGCGGCGCAGGCGTAGGCGACGGTGACGGTGACGGCCAAATCAGCAGCAGCGCCCGGGGAGGTGCGGTTCACCCAGACGGAGCGGGAGCTCGTCTACGGGGTCGCCTTCAAGTACCTCAAGGACGCGGACACGGCCCATGACGTGGCCCAGGATGCGCTCCTGCTCGCGTTTCGCTACCGCCACAGCTTCCGTGGTCAGGCTCGCTTCACGACCTGGCTCTATCGCATCGCCGCCACCTCTGCCCTCATGCACCTGCGGCGGGTCCGGCGCCGGCCGCAGACCCTGCCCATGTCACGGGAGCACGAGCAGCTTCTGCCGGCGCAGGGCGCCGCGCAGCCGTCGCCGGAGGAGCTGTCCGCGGCGGGCGAGACGCTGGCCCGGTGCGAGCGAGTCGTGGCCGAGATGGGGGCCAAGTACCAACCCATCTTCCGCCTGCGCTTCGTCGAGGGTTTCTCCCCCAGGGAGATCGCGCAGCGGCTCGGCCTCGAGCTCAGCACGGTGAAGACCCGCGCGCACCGCGCGAGTATCCGCGTGAGGCAGCGGCTGCTCGAGGACGCAGCGCTTGAGGCCGCCTCCGCCGCCAACGGTTCGTGACGCTCAGCGGTCGCGATGGGTGCAGCCCCAGAGGGCCCACACGACGACGAAGATGATGATGAGCGCCCACAACACGGCGTCACCCACTCACGTCTCACGCGGCGGCGCGGACCCGACGGTCCTCGGCCATGGCGTGGCCGAGCAGGAGCACCTGGTCGCGCAGATACTCGAGCGAGGTGTCGAGCGCGTAGCAGGCGTGGGCCCCGGCGGCGAGGGCGCGGCCGGCCAGCTTCGCGTCGCTGAGGCGGAGGATCGCGAGCACCGGGGCACCGTGCGCCCGCTCACGCGCCGCGGCGACGCGCAGGGTCACGTGCCCGTGCTCCACCGCGACGAGGACGAGGTCGGGTGGGGGCTCGCCAGCCACGACGGCACCCAGCTTGAAGCCGAGGCCGCGGAGCACGTGACGCACGAGGCCCGGGAGGCGCTCATCCCCGCCAAACAACCCTGCACGCAGTGGTCGTCGCATGGCCGGAGACTGCTGCAACCGCGGTGCCAGGCCGGCGTCACACAGGAATCGGTGCGGCCGCCGCGCCCGCCGTGGCAATGCGCCTGCTGGCATCGCATTCCGCGGCGGCCGCGCGCGCGAGCGCGAGTCTCGAGCGGTGGCGCGGCGGTATGTCAGCCCGGCCCGCGGAGCCGGCCGAGGACCTTCCGGACGAGCGTCCGGGCCTCCGGCTCGGCGGCCAGAGCGAAGACCGCGTGGCCGACGACGCCGAGGCCGATGCGGACGACGAGCTGCAGCAGGTGCTGGGCGAAGCCGGCCCCGGGCAGGGCCGACGCCCATGCGCGCGCGCGCCAACCCGCGCGCGAACGCGGCGCCCAGGTCACCCCGTCGCACGACCCTCAACGCGTCCGCGCCGCCATCACCCGCGGTTGGCGACGACCTCGGCATCAGGCGGACTGGGCTTCGCGCAGCGCGGCCGCGACAGAGCGCGCGTCGCAGAGCGTGAGGATCCCCCCCATGGCGCGGCGCATCGGCTCCAGGCGCGCCCGGGCGAGCGCCTGCTTGAGCTCGGGAATGGCGGTTGGCACAACGCTGAGCGAGTCGACCCCGAGCGCGAGCAGCGCCAGGGCCACATCGGGCCGCACCGCGATCTCGCCACAGACACTCACGGCCTTGCCCGCGGCCCGCGCGGCGGCGGCCACGCGGGCGATCATGCGCAGAATCGCCGGGTGGTACGGATCGCTCACGTGCGCCATGCGCGCGTCTTCCCGGTCGACGACCAGCGTGTACTGCATCAAGTCGTTCGTGCCGATGGACAGAAAGTCCACCTCCCGCGCAATGTCCGCGGCGAGCTCGACGGCGGCTGGTACTTCGATCATGACCCCGATAGCGGGCCCTCTCTGGGCCAGGGGTTCGTCAATGCCGGCGAGGGCCTCGGCGATGATCGTCTGCACGCGGCGGAGCTCCTCGATCGACGTCACCATCGGAATCAGAATGCGCAGCGGGCGGTCCGCGGCCGCGAGGGCGAGCGCCTGCACCTGCTCACGCAGCACCTGCGGGTGATCGAAGAGGACGCGAATCGAGCGGTATCCATGGAAGGCGTTGCGTGCCGTAGCGATGCCTCCGCCGACCCCGAACTTGTCGCCGCCCAGGTCGAGAATGCGGAAGTTGATGGGACCACCGGGAAACACCTCGTACGCCTTGCGGTAGATCCTCACCTGCTCTCGCAGCGTCGGGAACGCATCACGGACGATGAAGGGGAACTCGGTGCGATAGAGGCCGATGCCCTCGGCGCCGTTGTCGCGGGCGACGGTGAGATCCGAGGCGACGCCGACGTTGGCATGCAACGTCACGCGGACACCGTCGGCGGTGCGGGTGAGGACGTCGCGAAGCTTCGCATGCTCGGTCCGCACGCGCTCGGCGTGCCGCCGGTCCTCCTCGTACCGCGCCACCGTGTCTTCGCTGGGGCGCACGATGACCAGGCCGTTCGTGCCGTCGACGACCAGCCGGTCGCCGGGGCGCACTGACGCCAGCAGGTCGGCGATCCCGGTGACCACGGGAAGACCCATCGCCCGCGCCAGGAGGACGCCGTGCGAGGTCGCACCGCCACCCTCGGTCACCAGGGCCTGCGCTCCTTCGGTCTTCAGCTCGACCACCAACGAGGGGGGCATACGGCTCGTCAGGACGATGCGGGCGCCGAAGCGTGCGCGGCCGCCGCCATCGAGGACGTGGTCGAGCAGCCGGGTGCGCAGATCATCGAGGTCGTCGATCTTCTCCTGAAAATAGGAGTCGGGGACCAGTCGCAGCCGGGTCTCGAGCTCGTCGAGAGCCGCATCGATCGCCAGAGGAGCGCTCGCCCCACGCGTGATCGCCTGGTCGATGCGTCCCAGGAGCATCGGATCGTTGAGGAGCAGCAAGTGAGCCGCGAAGATGAGGGCGTGTTCCTCATCGATCTCGCGCGCCGCCGCGCTCTGAACCCGCAGGAGGTCATTGTGCGCCTTCTCGATGGCCATGCGCACGCGCGCACGCTCCGCGGCGGGTTCCCCGGCGGGCAACTCCCGCGCCGACAGATCGAGTCGGTAGGCGCCGCGAAACACGACCACCCCGATCGCGACGCCGGGCGAGGCCCCGATGCCACGCAGTATCCGCTCGCCCCCCTTCGAGTCTGCGGAGGGCGGCCGTGGAACGGGGCGAGGCGCGTGTGTCTCTCCCCGATCGAGCGCGTCGACCACGCGCGCGTTCTCGATGATGCCGACGAGCTGTGCCCCGGTCGTTGCCAGCGCTCCAATGTCATCCGCCGAAAAATCGCGCCGCTCGGTGTCCCGCAACACGAGTGCGCCCACCATGCTGTCGCGCAGCAGCATGGGAACCCCGACGAGTGAGCTCGTATCGTGGCGAACGGTTGCGACGCGCCGCTCCGCCGTCACCTGAGCAGCGATGGACTCCGCTTCGGCGTCCGCGCGTTGGCTCCCCCCGGACGAAGTGGAGCCGGAGGCGGCGCTCCGGACGAGGTTCCCCTGCTCGTCGAGCAGAAACACGAAACCGCCCTCGACGTGGTGCCGCTCGGCGATCACGCGCACCGCGGCGTCGAGGATGCGCGCCAACGAATGCGCCTGCTCGACGATGCGCACCAACGCTGTGGTGATGTTCATGGCGGGTCCTTGTCACGCGGCGTCAAGCCGCGCCAGAGCGGCATTCCCGCGCTCGGTCCCTGACCCAACGCCAGCTGTCCACGAGCGAGGGGATGTCTCTCTCTCTTGGGATGCACGTTCGCGCGCCGGGCCCCGTCGCGCCATGTGCCACGGCGCCGTGACGCTCAGCGGTCGCGATGGGTGCAGCCCCTCCACCGCGACGAGGACGAGGTCGGGTGGGGGCTCGCCCGCCACGACGGCGCCCAGCCTGAGGCCGAGGCCGCGCGGGCGGCGCCGGCGGGTTGCGGACCGTCGCCGTGCGGGCGCCCGTCGCCTCGCGGCCGGCGTGGTCGCGCACGCGCAGCCGGTACTCCCAGGTCTCGCCGTAGTTGCGCTGGCTCGTCCACTCGAAGCTCGCGCGCGCGCCGGCGGCGCCCGGTGGCGGCCGCAGGTCGTCGAGCACCTGCCAGGCGCCGGCCCCGTCGCGCCGGCCCTCGAGGGAGTAGAGGAGCTCGGCGTGCGGCCGGGCGTGGCGAGCGCGCGCGAACGCGAGCCGCGTCCGCACGAGCGGCCCGCGCTCGGCCTGGCAGGGGCTGAGGAACACGGTGCCCTCGACGATCACGGCCGCGGCGCTGTCGATGCCCGCGAAGCCCGGCGCGCGCTCCTCCGCGGCGCCCGTGACCGCGAAGCTCACGAGCGCCTCCCATGGTCCGAGCCGCTCCGGGGAGGCGGTGCGGCGGCCCTCCACCCGGTAGCGGCCGGGCGCGAGCGGGCGGGCGGGCACGAGCTCGACGAACCACCGCGGCAGCGCCGCCGGCGCGGTCGCGACCGGCACGGCTGCGGCCGTGACGAGGCGCACCTCGGGTCGTGGCCCGCCCTGGAACGCCGCGCAGCCCTCGTGGATGCGCACGCGGGGGCGCGCGTCCGGCGGCACGCGGGCGCCGGCGCGCGGCAGGTCCACTGAGAGCTGCCAGCTCCGCACGCACTCCTCGGCCGCGGCGGGCGCGGCGGCGGCGAGCGCGAGGACGAGGACGAGGAGGTGGGACAGGCGCGCGCTCACGGTGTACGGCCTGAATACGCGCATGGCTGGGATTAGCGCTGCCGGTGCGGCTAGTCTCCCGAGAAGGCGAAGTGACCCTTCGTCACCACCTTGCCTTTGACGACGCATTTCCAGGTGTACTTGCCATCCGGCAAGTATCCCTCGGGCTTGAAGTCCTTCGGGAACGTCACCGAGCCCCATGCATCGCCCTGGACCCTCGTCGTGGCCTCGCGCAGGGTCTTCTTCGGACCCTCCGCGACGAACCTGGCCTCATACGAGCCGAGCTGCCCTTCCTTGTCACGCACGCCGAGCTCGATCGAAACCGCCACCGACTTCTGCCAGCTCACGGTATCTACATTCCGGGCCAGGACCACGCTGAGCGTCGACGTGAGCACGACAGCGCAGCTGCCTGCGATCACCCACCGGACACGCCTTCGAATGTGGTTCATCTCTGCCTCCCGTGGTGCGTCGAAGACGCTCGGCCCGCGCGCGGGCGGTCGAGCGCCCTGCCGCGGACTAGCGTTGCCGCTGGAGCGGGCCCACGCGCTCATCACCGGTCCGGCGCCTCGACCCGGCGGGTGTTCCACTCCCGCAGGTCCCGCTGGTAGGCCGCGTCGTGGCGGTAGGGCCAGGCCTGCGGCGGATACGGGTAGCTCGGCATGCCGTGGAAGGGCAGCGGCTCGTTGGTCGTGGTGACGCGGCCGAACGGGTGGTCCTTGAGCGTGTAGAAGACGTCGGCGGCGAGGAAGGCCCGCCGGGTCGTGCCCGGCGCCCGCGGCGGCGCGTCGTACTCGAGGGCGAGCTCGTCGCCGTGGGCCATGAGGACGAACCGGTCGTCGGCCGCCTGGAGCAGCGGCCGCACGTCCCCGTAGCGCGTGTACCAGCCGCTCAGCAGCGCGTCGGCGACGAGCGGCAGGTGGCTGTTGTCGGCGCGGACCCGGTGCGTGAGCGTGCTCCCGTCGACCCGGGCGGCGCCGCCGTGGCGCAGCTCGGCCACGCGGGGCGCGACGCGGGTGACGGTGACGGGGACCGGCGGCGAGTCGTCCAGCCGCGCGGCGTCGAGCACGTCGAGGACCGACGGGAGACGCGCCATCGTGAGCCGCAGGCGCGTGTCGCCCTGGCGCAGGACGCCGGCGAGATCGATCACCCAGGTGCGGGCGTCCCCCGCGGCCTTGCCGGCCACCTTCCGCACGCGCCACTGCCCGCCCTCGTCGAGCGTCTCGATCGTGGTGCCCGCGGTGTAGGCCGCGCGCGGGAGGTCGCGCAGATCCTCGTAGGTGCCCCAGGCGGTGAGGATGAGCTTGGCGTGCTCCGGGTGGGCGATGGGCCCGAAGTCGAGCACGACGCGGCTGAGCTGGTCACGCGTGACCGGCAGCGGCACGCCGTCGGCGTCGCTCACCTCGCGCAGCACGTCGGCGCCGGTCTCGGAGCGGGCCGAGCGCGGCGGCCGCGGCCCGCGCACGGTCACGAAGCCCCGCTCCGGCGGGCGGTTGAGCTGCGAGGTGAAGCTCCACTCGTTGTACACCTCGTACCCGGCGGGGACGTCCACGAGGACGAGGTTGGCCGCGTCGACGTAGGACGACTCGTAGATGACCTCGCGCAGCAGCATGCGGTAGACGCCGCCCGGCGACGCGAAGGGGCCGAGCTCGTAGATGTTCTCGCCGTAGAACGCGGGCCGGAAGAAGGCGAGCCCCTTGGCGAGCACGGAGCCCGACAGGTCCGTGTAGTAACGGTAGTCGCGGCCGTCCCACAGGTACACGTACGGGCAGCTCCCCCGCGAACGGCGCCGCAGGTCCGGGGGCGGCGGGGGGCACTCCTCGGGCGACACCGTGATCCCGGGGCAGCCCCGCAGGCACTCGCACCGGCCGCTCGCGAGCGACCGGCAGCGCGCCTCGCACGTGACCGCCGGCGGCTCGATGCGGACGCGCGCCCCCGTCGGGCCGCAGCTCGCGGACCACGCGGCGATGCACACGGCAAGCAGCGGCGCGCGCATTGACGACTCCCTTGCTCGGTCGCGGCGGGGCCTGCCTGGCTACCGCGTCGCGAGGCCGAAGGCGACGATGAGGTCCGCCAGCGCGCCGAGCCCCGCGTGGGCGGCGACCGTCGGGCGCTGCACCCCCCCGCGCGCCTTCGCCTCGTTCGCCACGCGTGGCTGGACGTGATCCGCGAGCTCCTGCAGGGAGATCTGGCCGTCGCCGTTCGCGTCGGCCCGGGCGGTGCCGAGCCCCTCGAGCAGGTGCCGGGTGAAGAGGCCGCCCGTCGCGGCGGCGTCGCTGCCGATGGCGTCGGCCCCGGTCGTCGCCGCCAGCAGCGCGACCTTCGCGGGCGGCGCGAGCTGGACCTGGGCGCCCGGCGGCGCGCCGGCGGCGGGTAGGGTGCGGGCGCCCGTCCCCGCGAAGCCCGCGTCGACGAAGGCGAAGACCTCGCGCGCGGGCGTGTCGGCGAGCGCGCGCAGCAGCTCATCCAGGTTGATGGCGGTGCGGCCGAGGGCCGCGGGGCGACCGGTGCTCGGCACGAGGTACGGGGCCGCCGCCGCCCCGTCGGCCGCGCCGTGGCCGCTGAAGAAGAAGTAGATGCGGCCGCCGGCGCGGACGTTCGCCTTCAGCCAGTCCAGCTCGGCCTCGATGTCGGTCTTCGTGACGGCGTCGTCGAGGAGCAGACGGACGTTGCGCTCGGGGATGCCGAGGGTCGTCGTGGCCAGCGCCTTGAACCGCTCCGCGTCGGCGCGGGCCCCGGCGGCGGCCGGGGCCTCGCGGTACTTCTCGACGCCGACGATGAGGGCGAAGGCGGTGGGCTGCGGCGAGCCGGGCAGGAAGCCGCCCGGGCGCGGCGCCCGGCGCGGCGGCGCGTGCACGGCCGGGGCGACGCGACCGTCGGGGACCAGGCGCAGCTTGATCGCGCCGCTCGGCCCGGGGATCTTCACCGCGGTCTCCGCCGGCCGGTAGCCGGCGAGGGCGGCGGTCAGGCGCAGGTCCTCGGGCTTGGGGACCAGCTCCTCGCGGTGGTTGTTGGTGAGACCCCAGATGCCCAGGGGCACGAGGGTCGCCCCCAGCGAGGCCAGGACCACTCCGGGGATGAGGAGGCCGATCGCCTCGGTCCGCATGCTGCCCTCCATGGGACCGGACGTGTACTTCCAGCCGGCGCCGTAGGCGCACAGCGCGATGCCCCCCGCCAGCGCGAGGGCGCCGAGCACGGGCGTCGCCCACGAGGTGACACTCCTCCTGACCGTGTGCCGGCGCTCGAGGGTCGTCGGCGCCGGGCCGACGGGCTCGGTGCCGTGCGGCGTGACGAGCGTGATCTCGGCGCCCGGCGGCTCCGTCCGGACCTCGAGGCGCTGCATGCGCTCCTGGGAGACGGTCGAGAAGCACGCGGGGACGAACGCGCTCGCCGCCAGGAGCGCCACGAGACGAAGGGCCGGCCTTTGCCAGAGCACGCGGGACTCCTTGCGCCGCGGGGGGCGCGTTGGACGCTGGTCAGCGCGCCTCGACGCCCGCCGCGACGATCACGTCGGCGGCGGCGCTCAGGCCGCTCCCGAGGACGACGCCGGGGCGCTGCGCGCGGTTCTGCCGCCGCGCCTCGGCCTCGACGCGGGGGCGCACCCAGTCGGCGAGCTCCTGCAGCGAGACCTGACCGTCGCCGTTGATGTCGGCGCGGGCGCTGCCGAGCCCCTGCAGGAGGTACTTCGTGAAGAGCCCCCCCTGACTGTCCTGGTCCGGGCCCGAGATCTCGGCGCCACCCGCGGCGCTGAAGAGGGCGAGCCGCTGGGCGGCCGTCTCTTCCTTCACGACGACGAGCGGACGCGCGCCGGGCGGCAGCACGGACCGCCCGCCGGCGCCGGAGAAGCAGCTGTCCACGAAGGCGAGCACCTCCTTCGCCTTCGTGTCGCTCAGGGCCCGGAGGACCTCGGCGAGCGGCAAGGCGGTCCGCGCGAGGGCCTCGGGCCGGCCGTTCGAGGGCAGGAGGTAGGGCGTCCCCGCCGAGGGGTCCGGCGCACCGTGGCCGCTGAAGAAGAAGTAGATGCGACCGCCCGCGCGGACGTTGGCCTTCAGCCAGTCGAGCTCGGCCTCGATGTCGGTGCGCGTGGCCGCGTCGTCGAGGAGCAGGCGGATGTTGCGCTCGGGGATGCCGAGCGTGGTCCGGGCGAGCTCCTTGAACCGCCGCGCGTCCGCGCGCGCGCCGATCGGCGCCGGGGCGTTGCGGTACTGCTCGATGCCGATGATGAGGGCGAAGGCCGCCGGCTGCGGCGTGCCGGGGACGTAGGCCGTGGCGGCCGGACGCCGCGGACCCGCGGGGCGCGGCGGCGGCGCCTCCTCGACGACCGCGGGGACGGCGGCGGGCCGCGGCGGCGCCCGCCGGACGAACGCGCGCCGTGCGCCCCGGGCCTCCTGCTCGAAGGTCACCGGGAACGACCCGGTCGCGACGGCCGCGGAGGTCGAGGTCGAGCCCTGCGAGTAGGAGAGGGGGGTGCAGCCGAGGCTGCTCGCGAGGAGGGCGCCGAGCACGAGCCGCCCGCGGCGTCCGGCCGCCGTCATGGCCGCCCCCTGCCGGCCAGCTTCGCTTTGAGGACGCCGGCCACGGCCGCCTGCTCCCGCGCCTCGGCCAGCGCCTTGCCGACGGCGTTCGTGACGGCCGCCTTCAGGTAGTCGTCGGTGCCCACGCTGTTGAAGTGGATGGTCTGCTGATCCTCGGCCTTGCCGATGAAGCGCTGGCCGCCGACGTCCATCACCAGCTCGACGCTCGCGTTCACGTCGCCGAGGGGCAGCCACATGGGCGCGGACACCACGAAAAGCAGCGCGGCGATGGGCACGATCGGGGAGGTGGAGGCCCGCACCGAGACCGTCACCTTGAACCGCGCCGGCTCGGCCTCCGTCGGCTGCAGCGGCTGCATCCCGCTGATGGTCTCGGCCACCCACTGGCGGATGTCGCCGGCGTTCGTGGCGTTGGTGACCCGGGCCTCGGACGCGTTGACGTCCAGCTTGAAGGGCGGGAACCCCACCGGGAGCGCGTACTTCGTCGTCTGCGGGCCACACGCGGCGAGCATCGCGCTCGCCAGCACGGCCGCCATCACCGGCAGCACCCGGGTCATCGAGACAGCCCCTTCCGCGGCCGCGCGCCGCGACTTCCGATCCTGCCGCCGCCCGACGCCCACCCTCCCTGGCGCTCCTACACTACCGAGCCGCGGGGCGCGAGGTCAAGCCCGCGCCGTCGAGCGGCCCGCTCGTGCCACGCGCGGCCAGAAAAAAGGCGTCACGCCGTCCACGTGACGCCTTGGTTGCTGGTAGGGACGAGTGGGCTCGAACCACCGACCTCCTGCGTGTCGAGCAGGCGCTCTAACCAACTGAGCTACGTCCCTGGGTGCGACGGGTGAGTTTTATATCGGATCCCGGATCCGGTTTCAAGCCCCTTTTCGCACCCGCTCGCTCAGTGCACCGCGACCCCGATGAGGCGGCCGATCCCGAACGTGACCGCGGCCGCGGCCGCGCCGATGAGCAGCATGCGCAGGCCGCTGCGCACGGCCCCGCGGCCGGTGAAGAGCGACAGGATGGCGCCGACGGCGAGGAGGGCCGCCGCCGAGGCCGCGCCGGAGATGATGAAGCCGGCCGGCCCGTGGGTGAAGAAGTAGGGCAGCACCGGGATCACGGCGCCCACGGCGAACGCGGCGAAGGAGGCGAGGGCGGCGCCCCACGGTGAGCCGAGGTTGTCCGGGTCCAGGCCGAGCTCCTCGCGCGCGAGCGTGTCCAGGGCCTTCGCGGGCTGGGCGATGATGTCGTCGGCGACGCGGCGGGCCAGCTCCGGGGTCAGGCCCTTGGCCCGGTAGATGAGGGCGAGCTCGGCCGCCTCCTCCTCGGGCATCTGCTCCAGCTCCTCGCGCTCGAGGGCGATCTGGCGCTCGTAGAGCTCGCGCTGGGAGCGCACCGAGATGTACTCGCCGGCGGCCATCGAGAAGGCGCCCGCGAGGAGGCCCGAGACGCCCGCGAGGAGCACGAAGCGGGGCTCGGGGCCGGCGCCGGCGACCCCCATCACGAGGGAGAGGTTCGAGACGAGCCCGTCGTTGATGCCGAAGACCGCCGCGCGCAGGTTGCTGCTCGTGCCGTGGCGGTGCCACGCCTCCTTGGCGGCGATGTCGGCCTGCCCGTCGGGCACCGTCGGGTGCTGCAGCGCGGCGACCACGCGCTCGTGGGCCCGCTCCTCGCGCGCGATCACGGGCCCGGAGCCGGCCTGGGCCGCGTAGCGGACACCGGCGTCGCGCTCGAGGCCGCTCACGAGCGGCAGCACGGCGGCGACGCCGAAGCGGCGGGCGATCCAGCCGAGGAGCCGCACGCGCCGGGTCGGCCGGCCGTCGCCGGGGTCGACGCCCGCCGCGCGCAGCCGCTCTTCCCAGTGGCGGGCGTGGCGCCGCTCGACGGCGGCGAGCTCCCGGAACACGTCACGGCGCCCGGGGTGGCGCTCGATCTCGGCCAGGGCCTCGTAGAGCGCGGCGTCGTCGCGCTCCGCCTGGAGGCTGCGCTTCATCTCGCGCACGGGCTGCCGTTCGCCGCTCATGGATGAGTCCAATGTGATCCCCCACCGCGCCGTTTGGTTT
>DASXVK010000117.1:0-3737 GCA_036504295.1 Polyangia bacterium | reverse complement strand
GGGCAGGGGCACGGGCACGAGCGCCGAACCTGAGAGGGGCGGCCCGGCGACGAGCGAGCGCCCTCGTGCCCGTGCCCGTGCCCCTGCCCGTGCCCGCGAGGGTGGTCCGAGAGCGTGAGCGATCAGTGTGGATCACACCCCGCAGCTCACCCGGCCGCGCTCACCTCGGCCGCGGGCTCCGCCGCCGGCTCGGGCAGCGCGGCCGCGGTCTCGTCGCGGCAGAGGCGCGCGGCGGCGGCGAGGACGGCGGCGCGCACGCCGTGGCGCCACAGCATCAGCGCCTGCCCGAGGGCGATGACCGCGAGGATCCCCGCCCAGCGGCCCTGCGGGATGGCGCCGTCGAGGGCCGTGAAGCCGGCCACCGCCGCGGCCTGCAGCGCGAGGCCGCCCGCGCCGACCGTGACGAAGGCGCCCGGCCGCCGGCGCACGAGACGGAGCGCCAGCCGTAGGGCCCCGCCGAGGGGCCGGTCGGTGACGACGGCGCAGGCGCGCCAGACGTCCGCCGTGAGGCCCACGGCGCCGAGGACCACGAGGAAGGCGACGCCCGGCAGGAGCTTGAGGATCAGCCGGTTCTGCTCGCGCGCGACGAACCGGATCGGATCCTCGAGCGCGTCGGCGAGGATCCCGTGCAGGAGCCACCCCGAGAGCCCGAGCAGGCCGGCCGCGACGAGCGCGATCGCGAGCATGCGGCCGGCGTGTGCGGCGCAGGCGGCGAGGAACGCGCGCACGCGGGCCGGCGCCGGCTGGTCCGCGCCGGCGCGGCCGAGCACGTCGAGCAGCCCGCCGGCCAGCACCGCGTGCAGGAGGACGCCGGCGGCGGTCACCACCAGCACGCGGACGTCCGCGGCGCCGAAGAGCGCCTGGTGCCGCGCGACGAGGTCGCCGAAGAGCCGCTCGTCGAAGCGGGCGGCCAGGGCGCCGGCGTCGGGGCGAGCGGCGGCGAGGCCGTCCCAGGCGAGGACGAACGCGACCGCGGCGGCGGCGGCGACGGCGAGGTCGGCGGCCCAGCACACGACGACGGCCCGCCAGCCGGCGCGCGCCGCCCGCAGCCCGCGCCGGAGCGCCCCGAGCCCGCTCACGCGGCCCCTCCGGCGAAGGCGAGCACGTGCTGCAGCCACAGGAGCACCTTGGCCCCGAAGCGCGCCGCCGGGCGGTGGTCCTGCCCGAGGCTGCGCGCGTTGTTGCTGAGGTCGAGCTCGAGCGCCAGCAGCCGTCGCGGGTCGACCCGCACACCGGCGAGGCGCGCGGGACGCGCGTAGGTGAAGCGGCGCCAGGCCGCGCGGCCGTCCCAGCGCTCGACCACGCGCGCGCCGCCCTCGAAGAGCACCTCGACCTCGACCGGCGCGCGCAGGCCGCCGACGCGGCGCACCACCACCTCCGACTCGAAGAGCCCCGGCGCAGCGTCGGCCCGGCCGCGGACCGCCGCGGGCGGCTCGCTGCGCAGCGACTCGACGGCGTAGTCGAGCACCTCCCGGCTGCCGAGCGCGCCGTCCCACAGCTCGACCGCGGCCGGCTCTTCCGTCTCGGCCAGGACCCGCCGGAAATCGTCGCTGCGCGGGTGGCCGAAGCGGTGGCGCGCGGCGTAGGTGCGCAGCACCCGCAGCATGCGCTCCTCGCCGAGCAGGCCCTCGAGCGTGAGGAGGAGCAGCGTCGGCTTCGCGTACGCGTTCGCGTTGTAGCTCGCGCTGCTGAGGTAGTCCCACGAGGCGCGCCGCGTCTCCTCGTGCGCCGCGAGCGCGCGGTAGTCCTCGAACCCGGTGAACGCGAGGGGCAGGGTCACGCCCCGGGCGTAGGTGGCGTGGGGGACGTCGCGCAGCAGCACGAAGAGCGGCTGGCTGCGCCGGTCCGAGCCGAGCGGCCGGACCCGCAGCGGCAGCCCGTCGAAGGTCGTCAGCCGCGGCACCTCGCCGTAGCGGCGGCCCACGACGCCGGCGGTCGCGTACGAGGCGAAGCCCTCGTCGAGCCACGGCTCCTCGGCCTCGTCCGAGCCGAGCAGGCCGTAGAAGTGCTGGTGCGCGAGCTCGTGCAGCGTCGTGTCCTCGGGGCCCTCGTCGGGGCCGACCGGGACGGCGGTGGTCTGCGTGCTGATGAGGGTCGGGTACTCCATCCCGGCGGTCGCGCCGGCCTGGGGCGGCGGGTCGACGATGGTGAGGGTGGTGTAGGGGTAGCGGCCGTAGCGGTAGCCCATGTCGGCGAGGCCGTGGAACGCGGCGGCGAAGAAGCGGTCCACCTGCTTCAGGTGATCCGCGGGCAGGAGCAGCCGCACGTCGACGTCGCTCAGGCGGATGTCGTCCTCGGGCACGCCGAGGCGCCGCAGGCGGTCCTCCATCGCCGGGTCCCGGTGCGCCTCGGCCAGGAAGGTGCGGCGCAGGTCGTGCATGTTGCGCGCGGCCACGAAGGCGAAGTCGTGGACGTCCTCCTGCTCGAAGCGGTACGCCATGCGGTCGCCGGTCAGCCGCGTCGGCCGGCCGGTCCAGCCCGTGGCCGCCACCGTGACGTCGACCGGCACGGTGACCCACACCTCGTAGCGGCCGTAGTCGGCGAAGAACTCGGAGACGGCATGGAACTGGTGGCAGCGCCACCCGCCCTGCCCCGCCGCCCCGCGTGGCTGGTACACGCCGAGCTTCGGGAACCACTGGGCCACGAAGTGGAAGTCCGGGCCGGCGTGGCCGGTGCGCGTCACGGCGCGCGGGAGCAGCGCCTCGAAGTCGATGACGACGCTCACCTCGCCGCCGGGCGGCACGGGCGCCGGCAGGGTGACCCGCGCCACGGTCTCGTCGTCGGCGTTGCCGTCGTCGGGGCGCTCGAACGTGAGCGCGCGGGTCAGGTCCTGCCCCTGCGCGGTGAGGCGGCGGACGTCGATGTGGCCCCAGTCGCCGTCGCGGGGCATCGACTGCCCCTCGCGGGCGCGCTCGCGCATGAAGGTCGTGCGCGCGTGCCTGAACGCGTTCAGGTAGAGGTGGAACCACAGGTCCGGGACCGCGTCGCCCGTCGGGTTGCGCCAGGTGATGGTCTCCTGCGCCTTGAGCGTGTGGCGCGCCGGGTCGAGCTCGACGTGGATCAGGTAGCTCGCCACGCGCGGCCCGCGCACGGGCAGCGGCGGCACGGCCGCGGCGGGCCGGGTGGCGGGCGCGGCGGGCCGGGTCGCGGCGGCGGGCTGGGTCGCGGGCGCCGGCGGGCGCGCCGCGGCGGCCGCCGCCAGGAGCACGGCGCCGACGGCGGCGAGAAGCACGGCCCGGCGCAGCATTGCGCAGCAGCATAGCATCGGAGGCGCCGCGCTCAAGCGGCGCGGCCGCGGGACGGGCTAGCGGGCGGCGACGGGTCGCCGCTCGATCCCGGCGTGCCCGACCTTGCCGAAGAAGTGGTAGTGGTAGATCTCGTCGACGCGCCGGAGGTCGTAGTGGCCCGCGAGGAAGTTGGCGAGGGCGGCGTACTCGACGTACGGCATGAGCGTGCCGTCGGGGCGCTCGCGCGACAGCATCCAGTCGCCCGGGCGGCCGATGGGCGTCGCCGCGTTCTGCGCGAGCTTGTGGGCGAGGATGCGCCCCGACCCGGCGTCCACGACGAGGAGCTCGCTCGCGGTGCGCCGCACCGAGTGCCGCTCGACGACGAACTGGAGCTGACCCGCCCGCAGCTGCGCGTCGAGCGCCGCCGCGTGCGCCGCCGCGTCGAACGGCGCCGGCGCGTACTCCTCGAGGGCGCGCGTCACGTAGAGCGCCATGGCGGTGAGCGCCTGC
>DASXVK010000116.1:0-6957 GCA_036504295.1 Polyangia bacterium | reverse complement strand
CTCCGTGTCTCCGTGACTCCGTGTGATCCTGACCCCACCCCGGCGCGCCCTGGTCACAGCAGCCCCCGGTCGGCCAGGCTCACGTAACCCTCCTGCCCGACCACCACGTGATCGAGCACCGGGATGCCGAGCAGGGCGCCGACGTCGCGCAGGCGGGCGGTGAGCGCCAGGTCGTCGGACGAGGGCTCGGGGTCGCCGCTCGGGTGGTTGTGGATGAAGAAGGTAGCGGCGGCCGCGTGGCGCACGAGCTCGCGGAACGCCTCGCGCGGGTGCACGTCCACGGAGGCGAGGGTGCCCTCGGCGATCCACAGCTCGCGGATGGGCCGGTGCTTGGAGTCGAGCGGCAGGGCGAGGAAGACCTCGTGCTTGAGCGGGGCGAGGCGGGCGCGGACGTGCTCGTAGAGCTGGCGGCTCGAGCGGATGCGCTCGCCGCGGCGGGGCCGCTCGCCGCAGCCGCGGCGCCCGAGCTCGAGCGCCGCCTTGAGCCGGCAGGCGCGGGCGACGCCCATGCCCGGCAACCGGGTCAGCTCGATCACGCTCGCCGCCTCGAGCTCGTCCAGGCCGTCGCAGCTCCGCAGGATGGCGCGGCCGCAAGCGAGCGCGTCGTGGCCGGGCGTGCCGGTGCCGAGCACGAGCGCGAGGAGCTCGGCGTCGCTCAGCGCCGTCGGGCCCGCCGCGAGCAGGCGCTCGCGCGGCCGCTCGTCGTCGGGCAACTCCCGCAGCGGGACCATGGCGGGGATCACTGCAACGGCGGTGCCATCGCAAGCCAGCGAGATCACGTGCCTGGCCTGGCCGGCCGGCCGGAATCCGGACGGGACGCGGCCGGCGGGCCGGACGGGAACACCGAATCGGGCACGGGCACGGGCACGGGCACGAAGCGCATGGGCAGGGGCACGCAGGCCTCCGGCCTCCGCCAGTTCACGGTGCTCAGGCCTCCGTGAACGTGCCCGTGCCCCTGCCCGTGCCCCTGCCCGGCCTCTTCGACCTTCCCTGGAGCCTGCCGTTCACGCACCCGCGTTGCCGGTGATACACTCTCACCCGGGTCATGCCACGGGTCCTCATCCTGCTGTCGTTCGCCGCCGGGGTCGCGCTGGGCCTGGGCCGCGGTGCCGCCGCGCGCACGCCGACGCCGCCCGCGCCCGCGCCGCCCGCGGGCATGGTGCGCGTGCCGGCGGGCGAGTTCATCATGGGTGACGATGCCGGCGAGGAGGACGAGCAGCCGGCCCGCCGGGTGTGGCTGGACGGCTTCTTCATCGACCGCACCGAGGTGACCCGGGGCGCCTACGCGCGGTGCGTGGCGGCGCGCGCGTGCCCGGCGCCGGCGCGGTACCCCGATCCAACCTCGGCCCACCACCCGGTCGTCGGCGTGAGCTGGGAGGACGCGGCCGCCTTCTGCCGGTTCGCGGGCAAGCGCCTGCCGACCGAGGCGGAGTGGGAGAAGGCGGCCCGCGGCACCGACGGTCGCCGTTATCCGTGGGGCAACGAGCCGGACTGCAGCCGCGCCAACTACGGCAACTTCCAGGGGGAAGGCGCCTGCGAGGGCGCGAGCCCGGGGCGCCCGGTGCCGGTCGGCTCGTACCCCGCCGGCCGCAGCCCGGCGGGCGCCGACGACCTCGCTGGCAACGTCTGGGAGTGGGTCGCGGACTGGTACGAGCTCGACTACTACCGCCACGCGCCCGCGCGCAACCCGCCGGGCCCCGACCGCGGCGAGGGGCGCGTGCTGCGCGGCGGCGCCTGCTGCTCCATGTTCGTGCTGCCGCGCGCGGCCAACCGCCTGCGCTTCGCCGCGACCTATCGGGATGGCGACATCGGGTTCCGCTGCGCGCGCGCCGAGCGGTAGGGAGCTTGCGCGAACGCGCGCGTAGAATGGGGCGACGGACCGGCCGCGGTCATCACAGCCGGTGATGCCGCGCGCAGGCGCGGGCTCGACGGGGATGGGGCGGATACGACGGTGGCGTTCTGCGGGGACCGTGGCAAACTGCCACCCGGTGCGTGGCGGAAAGCCACATGGGCGATCGTCCCGGCGCCCGCAAACGTGCGCCACGGCATGCAAGGATTTCGGCATCCGTTATGCAACCGAAAAAAAGAGGTAGGGTGTAGCCTGTGGGTGGCGTTGCCGGTCGGGGGTCTTTCGCATGAGCAGCGGGCGGCGCGAGTTGGACAGAGTGCGCGGGACGCGCACCGCCAGCGCGATCGTCCTGGCCGTCGCCCTCGCCCTCGCCGGTGAGGCCGCGGCCGCGCCCCGGAGCCCGCGGGCCACGGCGGCGCGCCCCGTCGTGGCCCGGTCCGCCGCAGCCACGAGCAGCATGGCCGCCTGCGCCCGCGCGCTCTCGCGCACGAATGGGCCGGTATGGCGGCGCACCCCCGACGGCGACCTCGAGCAGGAGCTGCCGGCGGCGTGCGGTGGCAACTACGAGCGCCGCAGCCGCACCGGCGACCCGTGCCGCGACGGGTGCTTCATCGCGGACGGGACGCGCGAGCTGGCGGTGGCGGCGCGCTTTCGCGAGGGCAACCTCCTGCTGGTGCTCGTCACCAGCGGCCGGCGCTTCACCCCGGCCACGTGGCTGCGGCTGCCCGAGGGCGAGATCCAGCTCCTCGACGCCGGCGCCGCCGACCGGGTGCGCCGCGCGCTCGGCGCGGTCCACGGCGCGGCGGCCACGCAGCCGCGGCTCGGGGCCGGCGAGCGGGTCAGCTTCTACGTGCTGGGGTGGCGGCAGGACCGCGAGGGCTGGCACGGCGAGCTCAGCGCCGCCGTCCGGGTCGGCGTCGGGCTGAAGCTGGTGCCGGTCGCGCAGGCGTCGCCGCGCGAGGGCGGGCCGCCGCTCAGGGCCGCGAGCCCGTCGCCGCCCCCGCGGGGCGTGACGCGGCCGACCCGCTAGGGGCTGGGCTCGAGGCCGGCACGGGGGGGCGGGGACCGGGTCCCGGCGGCTCCTTCGCCTGGGGCTGCGCCACCTTGAGGAGCTGCAGCGGGGTGCCCGGGGCGCCGACCTGGACCTCGTGGCCGGCCGCGCCGAAGTACCAGATCTCACCGTTCTCGGCGCGGACGTCGGCTCGCCCGGCGACCACGTGCAGGTGCAGCCGCCGGCCCGCGAGCAGGTCCCTGGGCAGGACCGCCGGGCTCTCCGTGGCGAGCACCACGCCCAGGCTCTCGGGCCAGCGGCGCCGCAGGCCGCCGAGCGGGTCCGGCTCGAACACCTCCAGCGTCGCGAAGTTCGCCCAGGCGGGCTGGTGCCAGCCGACCTTCAGCTCGCGGCCCCGCGGCGTCGCGATCGGGGTCGGCGCGGTGAAGAACGGCTCGAAGCGGAAGTTGCGGCCGTGCAGCGGCACGCGGCGCCTGGCCTTGCCGAGGGCCGGGTGGGAGACGAAGAAGACGTAGCGCTCGCCCGCTGGCGCGCCGTCGCCGTAGAGCACGAAGGCGCCCCCCGGGAAGGCCGGGTCCCATGTCAGGTCGCGGGGGTGGCCATCGATCTCGACCGTCGCCACCGCGTCCGGGAGCGGGGCGCCGGTCGCCGGGTCGCGCGCGTAGAGGGCCGCGAACGCGAGCTCGAGCCGGGCGGTGCCCGTCGTGCGGCGGAAGCGGGTGGCCAGGATGGCGTGGACGGGGTCGAGCTCGACGCTCATCCGGACGTGGGGGTGGTCGCGCCCGACCTTCATGGGGGCGATGCGCGGGAAGGCGCAGATCTCGCCGGGGCCGCGATGGCCGTCGCGGTCGTCGTCGATGTAGCCGACGACCCAGTAGGTGCCGGCCGGGAGGTCCTTGAAGGTGAACTCGCCCTTCTTGTCGACCACCATGCTCCGGTCCGGCGTGCCGCTGAGCAGGGGGAAGCGCTGGGACACCTCGACCCGGACCACGCGGTCCTTGGGGATGCCCCGGCCGCGGTAGACCACCCGGCCGCTGATCGTCCCGGTGTCGGCCTGGTCCACGCCCTTCGCGGTGGCGCCAGGAGGGCTCAGGAGGAGGGCCAGCGCGAGGCAGGCCACGGTCACCGTCCGTCGGAAGGCCATGGGAATCGCATGGTAACACGACCGGCCACTTTCTTGCGCCAGGCCAGAGCTGCCGTCACAATTGGGCCCGTGCTCGGGCGTCTGCCGCGAACGGTCCTGATCGGTCTCCTCGGCCTCGCGCTCGCGGCCCCGGCCGGGGCGCAGCGCCCGCCGGCGCCGCCGGCCCCGCCGTCCGGGCCACGCCCCGGCCCGGTCGCCGGCCGCGATCCGGTGCCGGTCGCGCCCGCGCTCGGCCCGGCCGCGCCGGGTCCGGCCGCGCCCCGGCCTGGCCCGGGCACGGCCCGGCCCGGCCCGAAGGCCGCGCCGGCGACCCAGCCGGCGGGCGCGGCCCGGCCGACCGCCCCGGCCAGCCGGCCGCGCGTGGTCACCCCCGCAGACGCCGCCCGGCGCGCGGCGCTCCGTGAGCGGCTGACCGCGCTCCTCGCGTCCAAGTTCGTGCGCCAGGCGCGGGTCGGCGTGCACGTGCTGACCGGGGACGGCGACGTCCTCTTCTCCCACCTCGCCGACACGCCCTACGAGGCGGCCTCCAACACGAAGCTCCTGACCACCGGCGCGGCCCTCACGTTCCTGGGCGGCGCGTATCAGCTGCGCACGACGCTCGCGGCCAAGGCGCCCGACGATCACGGCGTGATCCACGGTGACCTCTACCTCCGCGGCGCCGGCGACCCGTTCTTCTCGAGCGCCGACCTCCACGCCCTCGCCAAGTCTCTGGCCGCCCGGAAGGTCCGCCGGATCACGGGCGGCATCGTCGTTGACGAGTCGGTGACCGGCAAGGAGCCGGGCCGCGGCACCGGCACGCTGTCGGTCGATCACTCCACCTTCCGCGTGGTCGTCGCGCCGGGCAAGACGCCGAAGGCGCGCCCCCACGTGGCGGTCGGCCCGTCCCTGCCGCGCTACTTCAAGATCGTCAACCGCGCGACCACGGTGAAGAAGGGCAAGATGCGGCTGCAGGTCACGACCCGCGACGACCGCGGGCACACCGTGGTGTTCGTGTCCGGCCGCATCCCGCTCCGCCACGCCCCGGTCGCGATCAGCCGAAACCCGCGTCACGGCGGCCTCTTCGCCGCCTACTCGCTGCAGAAGATGCTCGATGAGCAGGGCGTCACGGTCGGCGGCAGCGCCCGGGCGGGGCGCGCGCCGAAGGATGCGGTGGTGCTCGCGGAGCACAAGTCGCGGTCGCTCGCCGCCATCGCGCGTCCGGTCAACAAGGACTCCAACAACTTCCTGGCCGAGCGCGTGTTCCAGATCCTCGGCGCCGAGATCTTCGGCGGCCCGGCCACCGCGGCCAAGGGCGCGCAGGCGGTGGCGCAGTTCCTGGAGAAGCTCGGCTTCACCAAGCCGCCCTGGCACCAGGTGGACGGGTCGGGCCTGTCGCACTCGAACCGCTTCTCGCCCGCCTTCCTGGCCGAGCTGCTGCGGCGCCTGGTCGCGTTCGACGCCCGCATCTTCGCCGACCTGTGGCAGTCGCTGGCGGTCGGCGGCAAGGAAGGCACCATCCGGCACCGCTTCCGTGGCACGGTCGCGGACGGCGCGGTCTTCGGCAAGACCGGGACCCTGCGCGGCGTCTCGTGCCTCTCGGGCTACGTCAAGCACACGGACCGCCTGCTGGTCTTCGCGATCCTCGTCAACAACATCCGCGGCCGCGTGCTCAAGGGCGTGCGCCAGACGCAGGTCGAGATGGTCAACGCGATGTACCGCTACCTCGCCGGCGACGCCGCGTCGCGGCCCGCCCCCGGCGTGCCGCCGCCGGAGATGGACCGCGAGGGCGTCGAGGAGCCGGTGTTCGACGAGGAGAAGCCGCTCACCGACGACAACGCGGCCCCGGCCTCGCAGCCCGCCGACCTGAAGCTGCTGCCGCCGGAGATGCAGCCGCCCGCGCTGCCCACGCCGAACCACGGCCCGAGCGAGCTCCGGCTGCCGGCCCGCTGACGGGCGGCGGCGCCTACCCGCCGGCCTTCGCGTCGCGCAGCAGCGCGGCGTGCTCGCGGTCCTGCCGCGCGAGGGCCTCGAAGAACCCCTTCAGGGCCGGGTCCGCGTTCCGGGCCATCGTGTCGGCGTGGGCCGCCGCGAACCGCTCCTCGAGCTGGACCGCCAGGCGGCGCGCCTCGGCGAGCGTGGGCTCGCGGCCGGGCGCGGTGAGCAGGCGGTAGAGGGTCTCGCCCTCGCGCCGGGCGCCCTCGAGGAGGTCGAGGTCGAGCACGATGGTGTTCGTCGTCCGGGGCGCGGTCGCGTACTGCGAGCGCAGCAGGCGGATGCGCAGCGCGTGCTGCTGCTCCTCGGCCTCCAGGCGGCTGAAGAGGCCCTGCGCCGCGGGGTCGGCGGCGAACTGCCGGGCGAGGAGCCGGTAGATGCACGCGGCCAGCTCTTCCAGCTGCTCAGCCGCGCTGAAGCTGTCGTACGCGGTCGCCATGGGGAGAGTTGATGCGGGGCGGGGGGGCGCTGTCAAGGAGCTTCGCGCCGCTTGACCCACGCCCCGGGCCGCGCGCATGTTCGGCGGGCATGCCGCGCCGGTACACCAGGGCAGGGATGCAGGCTGCCGGCGTCGCCATCCTGGGGCTCGTGACGCTCGCCGCCGCGGCCGCGGCGGGCGCGCCGATCGTGCACGTGGCCGGGGCCCCCGAGGGGTGCCCGGCGCCGCGCGCGCTCCGCGCCGCCCTCGCCCGGCTGCTGCCCGCGGCGCGCCTCGTCGAAGACGAGAGCGAGCCGTCGGCGGTCACGGTGCGCATCGAGGACGGCGGCGCGATGTTCCGCATCGCGATCGGGGCCGGCTGGCGCGAGGTCCGCGACCCGGCGCGCGACTGCGCCGAGCGGGCGCGGGTGGCGGCGGTGCTGGTGGTGCTGGCGCTCGCGCCGCCGGCGATCGGGGAGCCCGCGGTCACCGCGCCCCCGCCGGCCGCGGCGCCGCCGCCGGTCGCGGCCTCGCGCGCCGCGCCGGCCGTGGTCCGGGCCGCG
>DASXVK010000115.1:0-6127 GCA_036504295.1 Polyangia bacterium | reverse complement strand
GGCGTAGCCGTCGCCGTTCACGTCGCCGGCCCCGGCGACGGCGCCGAGGAGCGCGCCGGCGGCGTCGCCGTAGATGGTCCAGGCCGGGGTCGCGCCCAGGCCCGCGGCCGAGCCGAGGTACACGGTGGCCCGGCCGGTGTCGGCGGCGCCGTGGTCGTAGAACGGCGCGCCGATGATGACGTCGTCGAACCCGTCGCCGTTCACGTCGCCCGCGCCGGCCACGACGAGCCCGAAGCGCGCGTAGTCCTGGTCGCCGGTCACGGTCCAGGCCGGCGTCGCGGCGAGGCCGGCGGGGCCGCCGAGGAAGACGTAGACCCGGCCGCGGTCGGCCCCGAAGGCGGTCGGCTGGAAGTACGGCGCGCTGACGATGACGTCGGCGTAGCCGTCGCCGTTCACGTCCCCGGCGGCGGCGACCGAGGTGCCGAGCTCGGACCAGGTCTGGTCGAGCTCGCGCGGCTGCCCGGCGAGCATCCGGGTCCGGACCTCGCTGCGGGACCAGAGCGGCTGCGCGTCCGCGCGCGCCGGCGCACCGAACAGCGCGCCGATCAGCGCCATCGCCCCGGCGACCACCCCGAGCCCGTCACGCCGCCGCTGTGCCTGCCTCGTCCGCATTCACGCCTCCCGCGAGCGCTGCACTCTACTCCGCCGCGTCCGCCGTCGGCAAGCGCCAACCAGCGCCACCCCCCCTGGGGTGCAGCGCGGCCGCGCCGGCGCTAGAATCGCCGCCGCCCGGGGCCGGGCTCCGCCCGCCCCATCCGTGAGGTCCGCCATGACCCGACGTCTCCGCTGCCTCGTCGCGCTCGCCGCCGTCGGCCTCGCCGCCGCCTGCGGCGGCCCGCGCCCGACGCCCGCCCACCCGGCGGCATCCCAGGGAGGGACCATGCCCGACACCGCGCTGCAGGCCCGCATCGCCCGCTTCGCCCCCGTCGACATCGGCGCCGACCTCGCCGCCCTGCCCCCGGCGGAGCGGCAGGCGCTCGCGCGCCTGGTCGAGGCGGCGCGGGTGACCGACGCGCTCTTCCTCCGGCAGGTGTGGGCGGGCAACGAGCCGCTGCTCCACGACCTGCTCGGTGACGAGTCGCCGCTCGGCCGCGCGCGGCTGCGCTACTTCCTCATGAACAAGGGGCCCTGGTCGCGGCTCGACCACAACGAGGCGTTCATCCCCGGCGTCCCGCGCAAGCCGGACGGCGCGAACTACTACCCGGCCGGCGCGAGCAAGGGCGACGTCGAGGCGTGGCTGCGCGGCCTGTCCGAGGCGGAGCGCCACGCGGCGACCGGCTTCTTCACCACCATCCGCCGCGCCCCCGACGGCACGTTCATCATCGCGCCCTACAGCATCGAGTACCAGGGCGAGCTCGGGCGGATGGCCGAGCTGCTGCGCGACGCGGCCGCGCACACGACCCAGCCGACGCTCAAGCGGTTCCTCGCGGCGCGGGCGGCGGCGTTCCTCACCAACGACTATTACGCCTCGGACGTCGCGTGGATGGAGCTCGACAGCAGCCTCGAGCCGACCATCGGCCCCTACGAGGTGTACGAGGACGAGTGGTTCAACTACAAGGCGGCGTTCGAGGCCTTCATCACGGTGCGCGACGACGCCGAGACCACCCGGCTCGCCCGGCTGAGCGGCGCGCTCCAGGACGTCGAGGACCACCTGCCGATCGACCCCGCGTACCGCAACCCGAAGCTCGGCGGCCTGGCGCCGATCCGTGTGGTCAACGAGATCTTCGCCGCGGGCGAGGCCAACCGCGGCGTGCAGACCGCCGCCTTCAACCTGCCGAACGACGAGCGCGTCATCCGCGAGAAGGGCTCGAAGCGGGTGATGCTCAAGAACGTGCAGCAGGCGAAGTTCTCGATGGTGCTCGTGCCCATCAGCAGGGTCGTGCTCGCGCCCGGCGACCAGGGCGCGGTCGCCTTCGACGCCTTCTTCACGCACATCCTCATGCACGAGCTGATGCACGGCCTCGGGCCGCACAACGTCACCGCCGGCGGGCGGCGGTCGACGGTGCGCCAGGAGCTCAAGGACACCTACAGCGCCATCGAGGAGGCCAAGGCCGACGTCTCGGGGCTCTTCGCGATGCAGTACCTGATCGACCAGGGCGTGCTCGACCGGCAGCTCGAGGCGACGATGTACACGACCTTCCTCGCCTCGGCGTTCCGCTCGATCCGCTTCGGCGTCAACGAGGCGCACGGCCGCGGCATCGCGATCCAGCTCAACACCCTGCTCGACCGCGGCGCCGTCGTCGCGCGGGAGGGCGGCACCTTCGCCGTGGACGCACCGAAGTTCAAGGCCGCGGTGCGCGACCTCACGCGCGAGATCATGACGCTCGAGGCCCGGGGCGATTACGACCAGGCGAAGGACCTCATCGCGCGGCTCGCGGTGCTGCGGCCCGAGGTGAAGCAGGCGCTCGACCGGCTCGCGAACGTGCCGGTCGACATCGCCCCGCGCTTCGTCACGGCGGAGCAGCTCGCGCCGTCCCGCTGACCGGCGGCCGGAAGCCCGGAGGCGGCCGCCGGCATCGAAAGTTCTTCGCGAGGTAACTTTCGATGTCGAGTGCCGTCGCGCACGCCAGCCGCTCCTACTTCGCGTTCTTCGACATCGACTACACCCTCATCGACTGCTCCTCGGGCATGGCCTTCGGCCTCGAGTGCCTGCGGGCGGGCGTCATCGGCCTCGGCGACATCGCCCGGGCCGTGTGGTGGCACACCGCCTACCAGCTCGGCCTCATGGCGGAGACCGAGATCTGGCACCTCTCGACCGGCCGCGTCATCGGGCGGCCGGAGGCGCCCATCCGCCTGGCGTGCCAGGCGGCCCACCGCCGGCGCGTGCGGCACCGCGTGTACCGCGAGGCTCGCGACGCCCTCGCCCGCCACCGCGCCGCGGGCGGCGTGCCGGCGCTCATCTCCGCGGCGCCGCGCTACAACGTGCTGGAGCTGGCCCGCGAGCTCGGCATCGAGCACACCGCCACCGCGTGGGCCAACGTCATCGACGGCAAGATGAACGACCTCACCGGGGTCGAGATCCCCGTCGGCCCGATGAAGCGCGTCTTCGCGCAACGCCTGTGCACCGCCCACGGCGTGGCCCCGGCCGACTGCTGGGCGTACGGCGACAGCCGCGCGGACATCGAGATGCTCGAGCTGGTCGGCCACCCGGTCGCGGTGAACCCGAAGCCGGCCCTGCTGCGGGTGGCGCGGGCGCGGGGCTGGACCATCGCGCGCTGGCACGAGCCGTCGGCGGCGCAGTAGCAGCCGCGGCGACCGCCGGGTTAAGATGGGCCGATGCGGCCCGTCGCGCTCGCCTTCGCGCTTGCCTGCACGCTTGCCGCCACGTCTCTCTTGGGCGCCGGCTGCGCCGGCCACGCCGGCGGGATCCACCCCGACGGCGTGCGGCCCGACCAGATCGGCGCGGTGCAGGAGGGCGAGGCGGCCTGGTACGCCGACCGGTTCCACGGCCGCCGCACCGCGAGCGGCGAGCCCTACGACAAGCGCGGCTTCACGGCCGCGCACCGCACGCTCCGCCTCGGCACCCGCTGCCGCGTCACGAACCAGAAGAACGGCCGGCGCGTGGTCGTGCGCATCAACGACCGCGGCCCCGGGAGCCACAAGCGGATCATCGATCTCTCGCGCGCGGCCGCGGAGGCGCTCGACTTCATCTCCGCGGGCCACGCCCGCGTGCTGGTCGAGGTGCTGCGCTAGGGCGTGACGACCGCGATCGCGAGCTCCTCCCGGGCGGGATCCGCGCTGATCGCGAGGTAGTGCACGCCCACGCCGTCGAGGTCCGGGGTCGCGCTGACCCCGCCGTTGCCCGAGACGACGGTCTCGATGCCGGCCTCGCGGCCCTGGTGCAGCGAGTGGATGTGCCCAGCGAGGAGCAGGTCGACCCCGCCCGTGGCGAGCTGCGCCAGGACCGCGGCCGCCTCGAGGCGGCTGGCGAAGCCGCCGTCGCGCAGCCCGGCCCAGTCGAGCGGCGGCACGTGCATGCCGGCGACGCGCAGCGCCGGCCCGGCCGGCCCGAGCGCGCCGGCCATGAAGTCGCGGGCGCGCGGGTCGATGGTCGAGGCGGCGCTGTCGACGAGCAGGAAGCGGGCGCCACGGTAGTCGAAGGTCGTGTTCAGCCGCCCGATGCGGCGCTGGAACTCCGCCATCGAGCCGTCGAAGCCCTCGTGGTTGCCGACCACGGTGTACCAGGGCCTGGCGAGGAGGTCGGCGGCCGCGACGAAGTCGTCGAGCTGCGCCGCGGTGCCGTTCTGCGTGACGTCGCCGGCGAAGACGACCAGCTCGAGCGCGGGATCGGCGTCGATGCGCGCGCGTACGCGGGCGAAGTCGGCGAGGCCGCCCTGCACGTCGCCGACCCAGGCGAAGGCGAACGGCGCCGGCAGGTCCGCGCCGGGGGCGGCGATGGTCACCGCGGCGGCGCCGCCGGGCGGGACGTCGAGGTCGAACGCCACGGCGTTGTGCCCGGCGTCGCGGAGCTCGGCGGCGGGCGAGGCCGTGCTGCCCGCGGCGACGTTCGCCACCTCGAGGGCGACCCGCTGCGGCGCGGCGTCGCTCGAGCGGAGCGTGATCGTCACCGTCGGCGCGTTGGCGCGGAAGCGCACGAAGCGGGCGGCGGCGTCGAGGCGCAGCGCCGTGCCCTGATCGATGCGCGCCTCGATCGTGCCGAGCGCGGCGCGCCCGACCTCGTCGAAGTCCCGGCGCGTGCGCTCCGCGGCGGGATCGAGGCAGCCGCCGAGCGCGGCCACGATCATCATCAGAAGCGGCGCGACCGTGCACCCGTGCCGGATGAAGGGCTGTCCTCGCGCGGGGAGCGCGCGGTGGGGGGAGGCTCGCCCCGGCTTTGCCGGGGCGAGGGGAGACGGGAACGTCCCCCTTGTCAGTAGTTCGCGTGAGTGCTGGCGGGCTTTGCCTGCCAGCACTCTGCGCGGGGGGTCAAAGGGACCCTCCCAGGGTCCCTTTGCTAGTAGAGGCGCGACTCGACGGCGATCCATGGCATCACCCCGTTGCCGTAGCGCAGGCCGGGCAGCACCGCCCAGCGCTCGCCGAGCTGGACGCGGCCGGCGGCCTCGACCATGCCCAGGAACGAGAAGCCGCCGGTGACGAGCCCGCCCGGCAGCTCGTTCTTGCGGTGGCGGTAGAGCAGCTCGAGGCCGACGCGGCGGGTGGCCTGCAGCCCGAGCCCGACCTCGAGGACGAGGTAGGGCCGCGCGTCGCCGGCCGCGTCGGGCGCGGCGTAACCGTAGCCCTCGAGCCCGACCCCCAGGCGGCCGAGGCCGTACGCGTTGCGCATGGTGCGGGCGAGCAGGCCGAGGTTGACGCGCGCCTCGCCCGCGGCTTCGCCCGCGGTCACGTGGAAGCCGGCCGGGCCGAAGCGCTGGTGGAGCACCCCCGCCACGAGGCCCGCCTGCGTGACGGCGTCGCCGGCGCGGCGCCACAGCCGCACCGCGCCGCGACCGCCGGCCGCGACGTAGGCCGCGCCGCCCGGCTCGACGAGCGCGAAGGGCATGACGACAAAGCGGTCGCCGCGCCAGGACGCGCGCAGATCGAGCAGGCCGTGGAAGTCGAAGGGGCTGCCGTAGAGCCCCGCGTACCCCGCCGTGACGGTGAGCGTCCCCGGCGGCGGCCGCGGCGCGGGCCAGTCGCGCGCGCCGTGCACCGCGCCGATGACGTCCGTGAGCCACGCGACCGTGAGCAGGCCGAGGCCGCCGATGCCGGGCACGACGTAGAGCGGCGCCAGGGGGGCGCTGGCGCGCGAGCCCCAGAGCAGCGCCCCGCCGAGCGCCATGCCGGCGAGGGCCACGGCCTCCGTCTCGAGCAGGCGCACGGCGGCGGCGCGCTCGCCGAGCACCCAGTGCCCCGAGCCGACGACGATCAGCCCGGGCACGACCGCGGCGCCGGCGGCCCAGGGCGAGCCGGCAGGGCCGGGCGGAGCCGCGACCACCTCGGCCGGGGGCGCGTCCGCGCGCGCGCCGCCCGTCGCGAGCAGCACGGCGGCGAACACGGCGGCGCGGGCGGGCACCGCGCCATCATAGGCCGGCGGGGGGCGCCGCTGGAAGTACGCGGAGCGCGGCAGTACGCGGAGCGCGGCAGTACGCGGAGCGCGGCAGTACGCGGAGCGCGGCAGTACGCGGAG
>DASXVK010000114.1:0-6911 GCA_036504295.1 Polyangia bacterium | reverse complement strand
GCTGGCGGGCTGTGCCTGCCAGCACTCTGCGCGGGGGGTCAAAGGGACCCTCCCAGGGTCCCTTTCTCGAAGGGTGCTGGCGGGCTGTGCCTGCCACTCTGCGCGGGGGGTCAAAGGGACCCTCCCAGGGTCCCTTTCTCGAAGGGTGCTGGCGGGCTGTGCCTGCCAGCACTCTGCGCGGGGGGTCAAAGGGACCCTCCCAGGGTCCCTTTCTCGAAGGCGTCAGAGCTGCTCGTCGATGCGCGCGATCTGCTCGCGCAGCGACTGGATCTCGCTCTGCCAGTACTGCAGCGTCCCGAAGTAGGTGAAGGTGCGCTGGAAGGTAGGGTCCTGCCAGCGTCGCGCGATCCAGGTCGCGTAGTGCACGAAGCGCAGGGCCCGCAGCGGCTCGACCAGGCGCAGCCACGCGGGATCGAAGTCCCGCAGCTCGGCGTAGGCCTCGCACACGACGCGCCGCTGGCGCTGCCCCTCGGCGTCGGCGCTGGCGACGATCAGCCACACGTCCTGCCCCGCCGGGCCGACGAGCAGGTCGTCGAAGTCGAGGACCGCCGGCCCGCGGGGCGTCCACAGCAGGTTGCCGAGGTGCAGGTCGCCGTGGAGCCGGTGCACCGGGACGTCCGTGAAGAGGGGCTGGATGCGCGTGAGGAGCGCCTCGACGGTGGCGGCGTAGATGTCGCGCGCTTCGGCCGGGATGATCTCGTTCGCGAGGAGGTAGCGCAGGTTGTCGGCGCCGTAGGTCGCGGGCGTGAGCCGGAGCCGGTGCGGCGCGTCCGCCCGCGCCCCGACGTTGTGGATGCGCGCGATCAGGCGCCCGAGCATGCGCGCCTGCTCGTCGGAGAGCTCCTCGGGCGCGCGGCCGCCGAGCCGCGGGAAGAGCGCGTAGAGGATGCCGTCGATCTCGCCGATGGTCTCCCCGGGGGTGAGCTCGAGCGGCACGGCGGTGGGGATCTCCTCCTCGGCGAGCTCCGCCAGGAAGCGGTGCTCGTCCAGGATCGCGGCGCGGTTCCAGCGGCCCGGGCGGTAGAACTTGCCGACGACCATCGAGCCGTCGTCGAGCTCGAGCTGGTACACCCGGTTCTCGTAGCTGTTGAGCACGATGAAGCGGCCGGTCCCGCGGCGCCCCTCCGCCTCCACGGCGTGAAAGACCTGGTCAGGCGTCAGCCGGTTGAACCGCGCCGCGAGAGGATGCGTGTCGAGTCGCTCGAGCATGGGGGCGTCGTCTCCAGTCGGGGACAAGGTAACAGACCGACGCCCGAGCGCCACCCCCACCCGCGAATTGCGGCGCCGCGAGGCAGGGGTGGAATCAGGATCACAGGGAGGCGGGGAGGCGGGGAGGTCTTCTGGGTTGGGATGGTGCCGGGTGCGGGCGAGCGGCGCGTGATCGAGCAGGCTCGGTGCGGGTACGTCCCCATCGTCGGCGTCAGCGCCGACCCCACCCCATCAGCTCCCCGACTCCCCGTCTCCCTGTTCAATTTCCCCCACCGCTGTGCGAACATGTGGAGCAGCAGGGGGGAACGGAGGCGCGACGTGGGAACTGAGGCGGGCTTCGCGCGGGCCGCGGCGACGATCGAGGCGGCCACGGCGCTGGTCGTGACGGCGGGCGCCGGCATGGGTGTCGATTCGGGGCTGCCGGACTTCCGCGGCACCACCGGATTCTGGGGCGCCTACCCCGCCTACCAGCGGCTGGGGCTGCGCTTCGAGGAGGCGGCGAACCCGACGCACTTCGCCCGCGACCCCGCCCTGGGCTGGGGCTTCTACGGCCACCGGCTGAACCTTTACCGCGCGACGGTGCCGCACGCCGGCTTCGCGCTCCTGCGGGCGTGGGCCGAGCGCTTCCACCTCGACTGCTTCGCGGCCACCTCGAACGTCGACGGTCACTTCCAGCGGGCCGGCTTCCCGGCCGAGACCGTCTGGGAGGTGCACGGCTCGATCCACCACCTCCAGTGCCTGACGCCGTGCGGCGACGCGATCTGGCCCAACGACGAGCGCGTCACCGTCGACGAGACCACGATGCGCGCGGATGGGGTGCCGCGCTGCCGCGCGTGCGGCGGAGTGGCGCGCCCGAACATCCTCATGTTCGACGACTGGAGGTGGGTGCCCGAACGCGCGAACGCGCAGGAGCAGCGCTTCGAGGCGTTCCTCGCGCGCCACGCCCTGCACCCCATGGCGGTCGTCGAGATCGGCGCCGGCTCGGCCGTCGCCACCATCCGCCGCCTCAGCCAGCAGCTCGGCCACCGGCCGGGGTGCACGGTGATCCGCATCAACCCGCGCGAGGCCGCCATCGACGCACCCCACGTGAGCCTGGCCTGCGGGGCGCTCGAAGGGCTGCGCGGCATCGAGGCGGCGCTCGCGGCGCGACGAAACACGTGACGAGATGACGATCGAGGTCGAGTGCTACGCGGGCTACAAGGGGGAGGAGACGCCCCGGCGGCTCATCATCGGCGGCCACCCGCTCGCGGTGCTCGACGTGATCGACCGCTGGCTCGCGCCGGACCACAGCTACTTCAAGGTCCGCTGCGACAACGGCGCGATCTTCATCATCCGCCACGATCTCGAGTCACTCGAGTGGGAGCTCACCATGTTCGAGCAGCCGCTCGACGGGCGGCCGAGCGGCGTGTAGGCGCTACCGCCGCACCCAGCGGCCGAGCCAGTAGGCGACGCGGAGATCGACCCCGGGTGGCGCCGCGCGAGCGGGCGGGTCAGTCGTGATCGTGCTCGTGGTGCGAGTGCGCGCCATGCGCGTGCCCGTGCTCCAGCTCCTCGTCGGTCGCCTGGCGCACGTCGACCACCTTCACCTCGAAGTGCAGCCGCTTCCCGGCGAGCGGGTGGTTGCCGTCGAGGGTGACGCCGTCCGCGGCGACCTCCATGACCTGGAAAGCCATCGTGTGCCCGTCGGCGAGGTGCGCCTCGAGGACCTGGCCCGGCTCGGGCTCGAAGTCGAACCGGTCGCGCGGGACCGTCAGCACCTTCTCGGGGTCGCGGTCGCCGTAGCCCTCGCCGGCCGCGACGGTGATCTTCTCGCTGTCGCCGACGCCGTGGTCGAGGAGCGCCGCCTCGAGCGCGGGGAAGACCTGGTCGTGGCCGTGCAGGTAGACGAGCGGCTCCGCCGCGTCGCTCTCGTCGAGCACCTCGCCCTCGTCGTCCTTGACGGTGTACGCCAGCGAGACCACCCGGTCCGGTCCGATCTTCGTGTTCTCGTCCATGACTCTCCTCTTCGACGCCCGTGGCCGGAGCGGGCCCGGAGCCTCATCTCCGCACCGCGCGACGGCGGATCCGTATCCTGTCTAGGGCGGGGCCGCGGCGGGAGCAAGCGGAATCGTCAGGACCCTGTCGGGCGACTGGGCGCGGCGCGGCGCGGGGTTACGCGCTCGCGTGCTCCTCCCGGTCGTCCCCGGCGTTCGCCGACTTCTCGGCCGCGATCTTGCGCCGCACCTCGTCCATGTCGAGCGCGCGCGCCTGGGCGACGAGGTCCTCGAGCGCGGCCTCCGGCACGAGGCCGGGCTGGGCGAAGAGGAGCACCTGGTCGCGGAAGATCATCAGCGTCGGAATCGAGCGGATCGCGAAGGCCCCGGCCAGCTCCTGCTCCTCCTCCGTGTTCACCTTCCCGAACGTGACGTCCGCGTTCTTGGCCGCGACCTTCTCGTAGATCGGGCCGAACGCGCGACACGGGCCGCACCAGGGCGCCCACCAGTCGATGAGCACGATGCCGCCCTGGCCGATGGTGCTCTCGAAATTCTCTCCCGTAACCTGGGTCGTCGTCGCCATCTGGGATTCCTCCGTGGTCAACCGGTCTGAGCCGCGCCGCGCGGCGAGGGTTCGGCGCCGCTTCAGGTCGCGTACACCCCGCCATCCACGTTGATCGTCTGCCCGGTGATGTAGCGGTCGCGCGCCAGCAGCAGCGCCACCGCCGCGACCTCCTCGGGCGTGCCGACGCGGCCGAGAGGGATCATGGACTCGCCGCTCCCGCTCAGGCCCGCGATCATGTCGGTCTCGATCAGGGCCGGGGCGATCGCGTTGGCCGTGATGCCCTCCGGCGCGAGCAGGCCCGCGTACGAGTGCATCAGCCCGAGCATGCCGGCCTTCGACGCCGCGTAGTGCGGGCCGACGATGCCACCGGTGTGGGCGGCCACCGACGAGATGAAGAGGATCGCGCCGTGCCCCCGCGCGCGCATCACCGGCACGACCGCGTGGGTGACGAGGTAGGCCGACTTCAGGTTCTGCGCGAGCACCTCGTCGAAGTCGCGCTCCGTGATGCTCTCGAGCGGCTGCGGCCGCGTGACGCCGGCGTTGTTGACGAGCACGCCGATGGGCCCGAGCTCGGTCGTGACGGCGTGCACGAGACCGGCGACCTCCCGGGCCGACGAGACGTCGGCCTGGAACGCCACCCCGCGGCGGCCGAGCGCCGCGATCTGCTCGCACACCCCGCGCGCCTCCGCCTCGCGCGTGTGGTAATTCACCGCGACGTCGGCGCCGGCGCCGGCGAGTGCGAGCGCGATCGCGCGGCCGATGCCGCGGCTCGCGCCCGTGACCAGGGCCACCTCTCCCGTCAGATCCTGCATCGCACCTCTCCGGCCGTGAGGCCATGAGCGATGAGATGCGCAGACGGCCCCGCCGCGTTAGGCTGCGGAGAGCATGAAGACCAACGCGGCGCGGCAGCTGGATCGGCTCGGCATCCGCTACGAGCTCAGGGACTACGAGGTCGACGAGAGCGATCTCTCGGCCGAGGCGGTGGCCCGCAAGGTCGGCCTGCCGCTCGAGCAGGTGTTCAAGACCCTGGTCGCCCGCGGTGACCGGACCGGGGTGCTGCTCGCCGTGCTGCCCGGCGACACCGAGCTGGACCTGAAGGCCATCGCCCAGCTCAGCGGCGACCGCAACGTCGAGCTCGTCGCGCTCAAGGAGGTGCAGCCGCTGACGGGGTACGTCCGCGGCGGCGTGACGGCGCTCGCGTGCAAGAAGGACTATCCGGTCTTCGCCGACGAGACCATCGAGCTCTTCGACGTGGTCTCGGTGTCCGCGGGCACGCGCGGCACGCAGATCTTCCTCGCGCCGGGCGACTACCTGCGCGCGACCGGGGCGAAGGTGGGAGCGATCGGGCGGGCGCGGTAGGGGGCGCGGGCGCTAGCCGGGCGCTAGCCGAGGAGCTCCCGGGCCCGGGCGCAGAAGCCCTCCGCCGCGGCGAGCTCCTCGTCGAGCGCCTCGCGGTCGAGCACGAAGCTCCGGCCGTAGTCGGCCTCCTCGCGGAACTTCTGGAGCCGGGCGAGCACCCGGTTCCAGCGCGTCTCGAGCCGGCCGCCCTTGATCCAGTGCACGTTGAGGAGGTGCAGCACGCCCTCGTGGCTGCGCGGTTCCAGCGCCTCGTGGAAGAGGAGCGCGCGGGCGGCGTGGAAGACGGCGTAGTAGGCGCGCGTCATGGCGGGTCGGAAGAGCCCCGCGTCGAGCAGGGTCCGGGCGGCCGCGAGCTCCTCGTCGGCCCGGGCGAGCTCCTCGGCCGCAGCGAGGCGGCGGTTCTCGCCGGTCACAGCGGCACTCCGTCGCGCTCGATGTCGGCGGGCAGGCGTCGCTCGCGTCGCTGCAGGTCGCGGTACTCGGCCTCGCTCATCACCGTGGGGGAGAGCAGGACGCCGCGCGCCGGCAGCTCGTCGGCCGCGAGGTCGAGGATGCGACGCTCGTCGCGCCAGGTGTGCGTGTCGAGGAGCACGAGGACGTCCACGTCGGAGTCCCACCGCGCGGTGCCCCGCGCGACGGAGCCGTAGAGCGCCAGGCGCCGCACGCGCGCACCGAGCTCATCGACGAGCTTGGCCTTGAAGCTGTCGAGCGCGGCGCGGACGAGCGGCTCCAGATCCTTCACGCTTGAATTCTGCCGTCAGCCCGCGTGAGCGTCAACCGAGCCGCGCCGTGGCCGGCGACGTCGGTCGCGGCCGGCACGCGCCCGCGGCCCGGCTCGCAGGTCCTTCGCGCGCCAGTCCTCCGAGGCGGCAGCCCCCGCTGTTTGCCACATGCTAGGTGTCCACTTATACTGTGGAAGTATGAGCAGCACGAACCTCACCCTCGCCGTGGATGAGGGCATCGTCGCGCGCGCCCGCGCGGTCGCGCGGCAGCAGGGCACGAGCCTCAACGCCCTGATCCGCGGCTATCTCGAGGACCTCGCCGGCCGCCGCGGCCCCGGCGAGATCTACGACGAGCTGGCGCGGCTGTGGGCCGAGGACGCCGGCCGGTCGGGCGGCTACCGCTTCCGGCGCGAGGACGTGTACGAGGGACGGGATGGCCGAGCGCGTCTTCGTTGACACGAACGTCTTCGTCTACGCCGACGACGACGACGCGGGCGCCCGGCGCGACCGCGCGCGGGCCGTGCTGGCCGAGCTCATCCCGACTGGCCGGGCCGTGATCTCGACGCAGGTGCTGCAGGAGTACTTCGTCGTCGCGGTGAAGAAGCTGGGGCTCGCGCCCGAGCGCGCGCGCCGCCGCGTCGAGGCGCTCGCCCAGCTCGACCTCGTGCTCGTCCAGCCCGAGCTGATCCTGGGGGCGATCGATCTGAGCCGGTTGCACGACCTGTCGTTCTGGGACGCGCTGGTCGTGCGCTGCGCGGCGGCGGCCGGCTGCGCCCGCCTGCTCACCCAGGACCTCAACCCCGGCCAGCTGATCCAGGGCGTCCGGGTCGAGAACCCGTTCGCGGCGCCGCCCTCGCGGGCGCGGGAGAGGGCGCCCGAGGAGGCACCGCGCGGGCGTCGGATGGCCGGCCGCGCGGCCCCGCGGCGTTCGCCGCCGCGCGGCTGAGGCGCAGCCGCGCAGCGCCGTCGCGTCCCCCGGCGGAAGCGCCCGCCGCTACTTCAGCTTGAGCTTCGCGAACGGGTTGTTGAAGGGCTCGGGCGGCTTGCCCTGGCCGCCGCCGCCCGGCCGCGGGCCGCCGCCGC
>DASXVK010000113.1:0-2570 GCA_036504295.1 Polyangia bacterium | reverse complement strand
CGTGCTGGTGGACCGCCTGGGGCGCGTGCGCGTCACCGACTTCGGCCTGGCCCGGGTCGAGCCGCGCGACGAGGGTGAGGGTTCGGTCGCCAAGAAGGCTGCGCCCAGGAC
The DNA here is from genome assembly GCA_036504295.1 of Polyangia bacterium. GTDB lineage: Bacteria > Myxococcota_A > Polyangia > JACRCY01 > JACRCY01 > DASXVK01. Next base: position 2,459 of record DASXVK010000113.1, on the reverse strand, counting down.
CTCGGTGGAGGTGACCGTCGCCGGCACCGTCGCGGGCACGCCGGCCTACATGGCGCCCGAGCAGTTCGTGGGCGGCCCCACCGACGCCCGCACCGACCAGTTCAGCCTCTGCGCGGCGCTGTTCGAGGCGCTCGCGGGGCGCCTGCCGTTCGCGGGAGACGACTTCGCCTCGCTGCGCGCGAGCGTGCTCTTGGGCGCCCCCGACCTGTCGGCACTGCCCAAGGCGGTCCCGGCGCACCTGCGGCAGGTGCTCTCGCGGGGCCTCTCGCGGCGGCCCGAGGACCGCTTCCCGTCGCTCCACGAGCTCTTGCGCGAGCTGCGCCGCGACCCGGCTGCGCGGGCCCGCCGCGTCGCGTCCCTGGGGGTCCCGCTGCTCTTGGCGGTGGGGCTGGTCGGCGGCGCGGGCGCCTGGCTCTACCGGCAGCAGACGCGGTGCGAGCGCGAGGCGCGCGCCGCCGTCGCGCGGCGCTGGAACCCCGAACGCCGGGAGGCCGTCTCCGCCAACCTGTTCGCGAGCGGGCTGGCCCCCGACGCGGCCGCGAGGACGCTCTCGGCGCTCGACGCCGACGCCCGCGCCTGGGAGGACGCCCAGGAGAAGGCCTGCCCGGCCCAGCGCGCCGGCGCCCAGAACGCCGAGGAGCTGCGCTGCCTGAGCCGCTCGGCGCTGAGGGCCGAGGCGGTCGTGCACCAGCTCGAGCGACCGTCGCCCGAGCTGGGGGCCGTCTCGCGGCGGCTGCTGCAGCTGCTGCTCGCGCCCGGGGAGTGCTCGAGCCGGTCGAGGTGGTCGAGCCGGCCGCGCCGCCCGCCGACCGAGGTGGAGAACGAGGTGCAAAGGATGGCGGTGGCGCTGGAGGCGGGACAGGCGGCGGAGGTCCTGCAGCGCACGGCCGAGCTGGTGCCGCGCCTGGAGGCCGAGGGCGCCTGGTCCGAGGCCGCGGCGCTGCTGGAGGTGCGCTCGATCGCTCTGGCCCACCGCGGCGACGGCGAGGAGGCGGTGCGCGCCGTGCGCCAGGCCATCCGCGACGCGGACCGTGCCGGCGACGAGGAGGCCAGCTTGACCACGCGCGCCCGGCTGGCGTCGACGCTCGCCACTACCCAGTTCCGCGGCGTGGAGGCCACGGAGGCGGCGCTCGACGCCCAGGCCTGGCTGGAGCGGATCGGGAGCCCGACGCGGCTGGCCATCGACGTGGAGCTGGCCTTCTGCAACGCCCTCTCGGCCCGTTCCGAGGCGCAGGCGAAGAAGGAGTCGCTGCCCCACTGCGCGCGGGTCGTGGAGCTGGCCGGCCAGACCTACGGGGCCGACCAGATCGGGGACTCCCTCAACGACTACGCCGCGGCGCTGGAGGTGGCCGGCGAGCGGACGCGCGCCGCCGCCGAGTACCGGCGGGTGCTCGAGCTCTATGAGAAGGACCCCTTCAAGCAGCCGCTGCACACCGCCGCCACCTGGGGGAACCTCGCCATCGTGCTCTCCAACCTCGGGCGCACCCCCGAGGCGCTCCAGGCGGTGGGCGAGGCGCGCAAGCAGCTGCGGACCGTCGGCGAGGAGCAGGGGGCGTACGCGGTCTGGCTGGGGCTCGTCGAAGGGGAGGCCCTCGAGGACCTCGGCCGGCTCGAGGAGGCCGCGGCGAGCTTCGCCGCGGCGCTCGCGGCCTTCACGGGCGACGACGAGATGATGCGCGCGGAGATCCGTGCGGGGCAGGCACGGGTCCTGGTGCGCCAGGGGAGGGCGAAGGAGGCGCTGCCGATGGCGAGGGAGGCGGCGCAGGTCGCCTCCACGCACCCCGACCTCTACCCGCGCGTTTTCTGCGACATGGCGCTCGCCATGGCCTTCTGGGAGACGGGAGAGGACCGCGCCGGGGCGCTGGAGCTCGCGAAGAGGTCGCTCGCCCTCCTGCAGGGGCCGGAGGACGGCTTCCGGCGCGCCTGGATCGAGCGGTGGCTGGAGGGGAAGGGCGGGCCGTAGGCCGTCGGCGGTAGGCTGCAGGCATTCACTCGGGAGTCGCCATGAAGCCCGTCCGCATCCTCCTCGCCGTCCTGCTCTCGCTCGCCTTCGCCGCCGAGGCCTTCGCCGGCGACACCTGGACCACGCCCTATGCCGGCGTGCGCCGCCTGCGCCGCAAGACCTCGAGCCCGCTGTGGAACATCAACGTGCTCGAGGTGGACCTGAACGTGGCCGGGGTGCACTTCGGGGCCACCTCCACCTCGCAGCGCAAGCGCACCACCAGCTCGTTCGCCAAGCTGGTCGGCGCCAAGGCCGCGGTCAACGGCGACTTCTTCAGCTACACCGACTACGCCACCCGCGGCCTGGCGGCGGGCGCCGGCGCGGCCTGGACCGACACGGCCGACAACACCACCAGCGGCAACCTGGCCTTCAACGACGGCACCCGCGTCGAGTACCACCAGCCGGGCGAGGTCCTCGCCTTCGACAAGAGCTGGATGAAGGGCGTCGTCTCCGGCCA
>DASXVK010000112.1:0-6983 GCA_036504295.1 Polyangia bacterium | reverse complement strand
GACGGCAGGCTCATCGCGCGCTCGGTCGCGGTCACGGGGCCCGCGCGCCTCGACGAGGTCCTCGGGCTGCCGCGCCGCACCCTCGCCTCCCTCACCGCCGCCGGCCGGGTGCGGGTCGCGGCCCCCGGCGAGACCCACGGCCGCGCCGTCCTCGGCGGCCGCCCGCGGCTCGAGGCCGGCGCGCGCGTCGTCGTGCTCGCGGCCGCCGCCGACCCGGGCCTCCTCGCCGAGGACCTGCCGCTGCCCGTCCTCCTCGACGACGCGCACCTGCTCGTCGTCAGCAAGCCGGCCGGCATGGCCGTGGTGCCCGGCCCGCGCCACCCCGCCGGCACCGTCGCGAACGCCCTGCGCGCGCTGCCCGGCCCGCTCTCGACGCTCGAGGGGCCGCTGCGCCCCGGCCTCGTGCACCGCCTCGACCTCGGCACCTCGGGCGCGCTCGTCGCCGCCCGCACCGACGCCGCCCACGCGGACCTCGCCGCCCAGTTCCACGCGCACGCCGTGGTGCGCCGCTACCTCGCCCTCGTCCGCGGCGCCCCGGCGTGGGACGATCACCGCGCGCTGGGCGCCATCGGGCGGCGCCGCCCGGGCCGGCGCGCGTTCGCGACCACGACGCGCCCGGACGGCCGCCCCGCCCGGACCGACCTGCGCGTGCTCGCCCGCGGCGACGGGCTCGCGCTCGTCGAGGCCACGCCCCACACCGGGCGCACGCACCAGGTCCGGGTCCACCTCGCCGCGCTCGGCCACCCGCTCGTCGGCGACACGCTGTACGGCGGCGCCGCCGCCCGCGCCGCCGCGGCGGCCCTCGACCTCGCCCGCCCGGCGCTCCACGCCCGGGTGGTCACGCTCCGCCACCCCGCGACCGGCGCCCCGGTGACCGTGTGGGCGCCGCTGCCCGAGGATCTCGCGGTGGCGCTCACCCGCGCCGGCCTGGCCGCGCCGCCCGCGGCCTGAGCCGCCGGCGGGCCCGGGCGGGGCGGAACGGCCCGTCGCGGGCGGTCATCCTATGAGGCAGTCCCCCGCCCTCATGCGTACGCACGTCCTCATCGCGGCCGCCCTGTGGGGGGCCAGCCTCGCCGCGGGTTGCACGACCAAGGCGCAGGGCCAGCGCGCCGCGACGCCCCCGCTCGTGCCGGTGCGCGCGGCGGTCGCGCAGCTCAAGCGGGTGCCGAACCAGGTCAGCGTGATCGGCCGCGTCGAGGCGCTGCAGACCGTGATCGTCCGCAGCCAGGTCGCGGGCACGCTGCAGCGCATCCACTTCCGCGAGGGCGACGAGGTGAAGCAGGGCGCGCTCCTCTTCACCATCGACCCGCGCCCGTTCCAGGCGGCCCTCAGGCAGGCGCGCGCGCAGCTCGCGAAGGACGCCGCCCAGGCCCACAACGCCCGCGTGACCGCGGCGCGCTACCAGACGCTCGCGAAGCAGGACCTCATCCCCCGGGAGCAGGCCGACAACGCCGCCGCGAGCTCCGAGACGTTCGCCGCGGCGGTCGCCGCCGACCAGGCCGCGGTCGAGAACGCGCGCCTGAGCCTGGCCTACTGCTTCATCCACTCGCCCATCGACGGACGCACGGGCAACCTCATCGTCACGCAGGGCAACCTCATCAAGGTCAACGACGTCGCGCTGGTCGTGATCAACCAGATGACGCCGATCGCGGTCACCTTCTCGCTGCCCGAGGGGCGCCTGGGCGCGGTCCGCGACGCCATGGCGCGCGCGAACCTCGTCGTGCGCGCCCGGCCGCCCGGCGAGCAGCGCCCGCCGGCCGTCGGACGGGTCAGCTTCCTCAGCAACGCCGTCGACCCCGCGACCGGCACGATCCTGCTCAAGGGCACCTTCGACAACCGCGACCGCCGCCTGTGGCCCGGGCAGTTCGCCGAGGCCACCCTGATCCTCGGCACGGAGGACCACGTCGTCGTGCCCGCGGCCGCGGTGCAGGCCGGCCAGAGTGGCGCCTTCGTCTTCGTCGTCGCCCCCGACGGCACCGCCGTGAACCGGCCGGTCACCGCCGGCGAGACCCTCGGCGACGAGGTGGTGATCGAGAGAGGCGTGGCCGCGGGCGAGCAGGTCGTCACCGACGGCCAGCTCCGCCTGGTGCCCGGGGCGCGGGTGGCCGTCCAGGGGTCGTAGCCGGCATGGGCGGCGGCACCGGCCTCTTCATCCGGCGGCCCGTCATGACGACCCTCGTCATGCTGGCCATCCTCATGTTCGGCGTGCTCGGGTACAAGGAGCTGCCCGTCTCGGACCTGCCGAGCGTCGACTTCCCCACCATCCTCGTCAGCGCCGCGCTGCCCGGCGCCAACCCCGACACGATGGCCTCGTCGGTGGCGACGCCGCTCGAGAAGCAGTTCACGACCATCGCCGGCATCAGCTCCATGACCTCGACGAGCGCGCTGGGGCTGACGCAGATCACGATCCAGTTCGACCTCGCGCGCAACATCGACGCGGCGGGCCAGGACGTGCAGGCGGCCATCGCCCGCGCGGCGGCCCAGCTCCCGCCGAACATGCCGACGCCGCCGTCATACCAGAAGGTCAACCCGGCGGATCAGCCGATCCTCTTCCTCGCGCTCACCTCGCCCACGCTGCCGCTGTCGCAGGTCGACGAGTACGCCGAGACCTTCATCGCGCAGCGCGTGTCGATGGTGAGCGGCGTCGCCCAGGTCGCCGTCTTCGGCTCGCAGAAGTACGCCGTCCGCGTGCAGCTCGACCCGGCCGCGCTCGCGACGCGCAACCTCGGCATCGACGAGGTCAGCCGCGCGGTGCAGGCGGCGAACGTCAACCTGCCGACGGGCACGCTGCAAGGGCCGCAGCGAGCGTACACCGTCGAGGCCAGCGGCCAGCTCAACGACGCGAAGGCCTACCGGCCCATCATCGTCGCCTACCGCGGCGGCACGCCGGTGCGGCTCAGCGAGCTCGGCCGGGTCGTCGACTCGGTGGAGAACGACAAGATCGCGAGCTGGTTCAACGACACCCGCTCGATCATCCTCGCCATCCAGCGGCAGCCCGGCACCAACACCGTCGGCGTGGTGGACGCGATCCGCACGCTCCTGCCCACCTTTCACGCCCAGCTCCCGGCCTCCGTGCGGATGGAGGTCCTCTACGACCGCTCCGCCTCGATCCGCGAGTCGGTCGGGGACGTGAAGTTCACGCTCGGCCTCACGATCGGGCTCGTCATCCTCGTCATCTTCCTCTTCCTGCGCAACGCCCGGGCGACGCTCATCCCCAGCCTCGCGCTGCCGTTCTCGATCGTGGGCACCTTCGCCGTCCTCTACGTGCTCGGCTACAGCCTCGACAACTTCTCGCTGATGGCGCTCACGCTCTCGGTCGGCTTCGTCGTCGACGACGCCATCGTCATGCTCGAGAACATCGTCCGCCACCTCGAGATGGGGAAGACCGGCATGCAGGCCGCGGCCGACGGCGCGAAGGAGATCGCCTTCACCGTCATCAGCATGACGATCTCCCTCGCCGCGGTCTTCATCCCGGTCTTCCTCATGGGCGGGATCGTGGGGCGGCTGCTGCACGAGTTCGCGGTCACGATCATCGCGGCCATCCTGGTCTCGGGCGTGGTGTCGCTGACCCTCACGCCGATGATGGCGAGCCGCTTCATCGCGACGCCGAGCCACGAGCGGCACGGCCGCGCCTACCGCGCGCTCGAGGCGCTCTTCGAGGGCATGCGGCGCGTCTACGAGCGCACGCTGCGCCGGGTGATCCGCTATCCGCGCACCGTGATGGCGCTCCTGGGCGTCGTCTTCGTCGCGACCGGCTACCTCTTCGTCGTCATGCCGAAGGGCTTCCTGCCGAGCGAGGACACGGGCCTGCTCTTCGGCTTCACGGAGGCGGCGCAGGGCATCTCGTTCCAGGGCATGGTCGAGCACCAGCAGGCGCTGGCCGCCATCGTGATGCACGACCCGAACGTCCTCGCCCTCAGCTCCAGCGTCGGCGCGGGTGGCGCCAACGTCTCCGGCAACGCCGGGCGCATCTTCATCCGGCTCAAGCCGCCGGGGCAGCGGCGCCTCAGCGCCGACGAGGTCATCCAGGAGCTGCGCCCGAAGCTCGCCGGGGTGCCGGGGATCCGGGCGTTCCTGCAGAACCTGCCGCCCATCCGCATCGGCGGCCAGCTCACCAAGGCGCTCTACCAGCTCACGCTCCAGGGGCCGGACACGAAGGAGCTCTACCGCGCCGCGACCGACCTCGAGGCCAGGATGCGCGGGCTGCCCGGCCTGCAGGACGTGAACACCGACCTGCAGAACCAGGATCCGCACCTCGAGATCACGATCGACCGCGACCAGGCCGCCGCCGCCGGCGTCACCGCGCAGGCGATCGAGGACGCGCTCTACTCGTCGTTCGGCTCGCGCCAGGTGTCGACCATCTACACCGCGATCAACCAGTACCAGGTCATCGTCGAGCTCCTGCCCCGGTACCAGGCCAACCCGCAGGCCGTCGAGCTGCTCTACATCCGCTCGAGCGCCGGGCAGCTCGTCCCGCTCAACGCGGTGGCGCGGCTCTCCCGCACCGTCCGCCCGCTGCTCGTCAACCACTCGGGCCAGCTCCCGTCGGTGACCATCTCGTTCAACCTGCGGCCCGGCACCTCGATCGGCGACGCGGTCGCCGCGGTCACCCGCCTCGCGAGGGCGAACGTGCCCCCGACGATCGCGGCCAGCTTCCAGGGGCAGGCGCAGGCCTTCCAGTCGTCGTTCAAGGGCCTCGGCCTCCTGCTCGTGCTCGCCGTGGTCGTGATCTACATCATCCTGGGCATCCTCTACGAGAGCTTCGTCCACCCGCTCACGATCCTGTCGGGCCTGCCCGCCGCGGGCTTCGGCGCGCTCCTGACGCTCCTCATCTTCCGCGAGGAGCTCAGCCTCTACGCCTTCGTCGGCATCATCATGCTCATCGGCATCGTGAAGAAGAACGCGATCATGATGATCGACTTCGCGCTCGAGGCGGAGCGCACCGAGCACAAGAGCGCCCGCGACGCCATCGTCGAGGGCTGCCTCATCCGCTTCCGCCCGATCATGATGACGACCATGGCCGCCCTCGTCGGCACGTTGCCCATCGCGATCGGCTTCGGCGCCGGCGCGGCGTCGCGGCGCCCGCTCGGCCTCGCGGTCGTGGGCGGCCTGCTCTTCTCGCAGCTCCTCACCCTCTACATCACGCCGATCGTCTACACCTACCTCGACGAGCTCCAGAGCTGGCTCGGCCGCCGGCGCCTGAAGCGCCGCGCGCCGGCGGACGTCGCCGCGGGCGACCAGGTCGCGGTGCCGGCGGAGCACTGAGCGGACCGGCAACAGGGAGACGGGGAGGCGGGGAGACGGATTTGATTGGGTAGCGACGAACGCGCGCGAGCCGCGCTCGACCGCGGGGCCGCGCGCCGTCGCAACCAACCCCAATCCGACTCCCCGTCTCCTCGTCTCCCTGTTCAGTCCGGGATCGGGAAGAGGTCGCCCCAGAGGCTGGCGCCGCCGTCGATGGTGTAGGTGGCGCCGGTGATGAAGGCCGCGGCCGGGGAGACGAGGAAGACGGCGAGGTCGGCGACCTCCTCCGGCGTGCCGAGGCGCTTGAGCGGGATCGCGCGGCGGGCGCCCTCGATGAGCTCGGGGGGGTAGCGGTCGGTGCCGCTCGAGCGGATCGTGCCCGGGGCGATGGCGTTGACGCGGAGGCCGTGGCGAGCCCACTCGACCGCGAGGCTCTTGGTCAGGTTGTCGACGCCGGCGCGCGCGGCGCCGGTGTGCGCCATGCCCGGGAAGCCGCGCGCGATCTGCGCGATGATGCTCACGACCGCGCCCCGGCGCTGCGGGATCATCGCCTCCCGCGCCACCGTCTGCGTGACGAGGAACGTGCCGGTGAGGTTGTTGCGCACGACCTTCTCGAAGTGCTCGAGGGGCAGGTCCGCGGCGAGGTACGGGCGCTGGCCGCCGGCGTTGTTGACGAGCACGTCGATCGCGCCGAAGCGGCCGCGCACCGCCGCCACGAAGCGCGCCACCTGCTCCGGCTCGCGGATGTCGCACGGCTCGGCGAGGCACTCGCCGCCGAGCGCCGCGAGCTCGCCTTTGACCGCGGCGAGGGGCTCCGGCCGCCGGCCGCAGATGGCGACCCGCGCGCCGGTCTGCGCGAGGCCGAGCGCGATGGCGCGCCCGATGCCCGTGCCGCCGCCGGTGACGATGGCGACGGCGCCCTGGTTGAGGTCGGGGCGGAACGGCGAGCGGGAGCTCATCCGGGTAGGATGCGCCGGTCCGGGCGCCGCGTCACGCGGCCCCCTACGCGGCCACCACCGCGTCCTCGGTCATGATCTTGTCGAGCCAGTCGAAGATCACGCTGGTCAGGCCGCTCAGGTTGTCGAGCTGGCACTGGGCCGCCGCCTCGTCGGCCGCGAAGACGTGCACCGTCGACGCTCCGGGGATGCGCTCGGCCGCGAGCCGCGCCTGCGCGAGGGCGTCCGGCCCCTCGGCCTCGCTGACGATGAGCAGGGTCGCGGCGTGGATCTGGCGCAGGTACGGGCCGACGTCGTAGGCGCGCAGGGCCTGGAACGAGTCGAGCAGCGGGCCCGTGCCCAGACGCCGTGACAGGGCCGCTTCGTAGTAGCGCAGCGTCGGCGAGGCCGCGACCACCCGCTCCACCTGCGCGCGCAGCATCGCCGGGAGCTGGTCCGCGGGCAGCGCGAGGACCTGCCGCACCTCGGTCGGGTTCATGCCGACCATGTGCTCGAAGAGGCTGATGATCGGCGCGTCGGCGATGACGGCGCGCAGGCGCTGGTCGTGCGCGGCGACGCGCAGCGCGAAGTGGCCGCCCCAGTTGAAGCCCAGCAGCGCGATGCGCTCCGGGTCGACGTCGGGGCGGCCCGCGACGAAGTCGATGGCGGCCCGCACCGGCACCTCGTAGTCGGGGCGGAAGCGCAGGCCGCGCTCGTTCACCGCGCCGGACTGGCCCGGCCCCTCGAAGAGCAGCACGTGGTAGCCGCGGCGCAGCGCCGCCCAGCCGGCGTGGAAGTACAGCT
>DASXVK010000111.1:0-9880 GCA_036504295.1 Polyangia bacterium | reverse complement strand
GGGGCGCTCCCGGCCCCCGATGGAGCACCGATCGGGACCACCCGGCGGGGGGCGCCGCGCGCTACTCGTCGCGCAGGTCGACGGTGATCGTGCCGGCCTTCATGACGACCGCGACGGTGCCGCTGGCGCGGTCGGCGAAGCTGTCGAAGGCGGCGTCTTCGAGGTGGCGGGTGAGGACCGAGGCGAGGCCGCGGGCGCCGGTCTCGCGCTTGATGCTCTCGCCCACGATGTGCTCGAGGACCTCGTCGCTCACGTCGAGGGTGAAGCCCTCGTCGGCGAACTCGGCCACGAGCTTGTCGATGACGTTGGCCCGCAGGATCTGCGTGAGCGTCGCGGCGTCGAGCGGCTGGAACGGCACGACGCGGGTGAAGCGCGCGATGAGCTCCGGCAGGAAGCCGTAGGCCTGGAAGTTCGCGACGTCCTCGACGTCCTCGACGGTCAGGTTGACGGCGATCGCGTCCTCGCGCAGGCCGGCCCCGTCGCGCTTGCGGCCGAAGCCGATGCGCTCCATCGAGCTGCGGCGGCGGCACACCTGCTGGAAGCCGGAGAAGGCGCCGCAGCCGATGAAGGAGATGTCGCCGGTCGACATCACGATGTGGTCGCCGTAGGTCGAGTGGCTGAGCTCGAGCGGGACCACCACCTCGCTGGTCTCGAGCATCTTCAGCAGCTCGCGCTGCACGCCCATGCCGGTGACGTCCTTGGTCGTGCCCGCGCCGGCGAAGATGGCGTTGTTCTGGCCCGAGGAGATCTTGTCGAACTCGTCGATGCAGACGATGCCGATCGAGGCGAGCAGCGGGTTGTCGTCGGCGGCGTTGAGCAGCCGGGTGAGGATGGTGCTCGGGTCCTGGCCGACGTAGCCGGTCTCACTGTAGGTGGTGATGTCGACGATGACGGTCGGCAGCCGCAGGATGTGCTGGAACATCAGCTCGACGAGGTGGGTCTTGCCGCACCCGGTCGGGCCGATGAGCAGGTAGTTGGCCTTCGGCAGCACCGACTCGCGGCGACTGCCGTCGAGGTAGATGCGCTTGATGCGCCGGATGTGGCGGTACGCCATCAGGCTGAGCGCCCGGCGGGCCAGCTCCTGCCCGCGGTAGCCGAGCGCGTCGAGGCGCGCCGAGATCTTCTTCGGCGATAAGTCGGGCAGCTCCCGCACGTACTTGAGGAAGCTCTCGAGCCCGGCCTTGCGGTAACGCTTGAGGTTCTCCATCACTCCCGACGGCGGGCTGCCAACTGGCCCGCGACGAAGTATATCATGCGGCGGAAACCCGCCCGGTCCATCGGCCCCACGTGCGATGTCCCGGCGGTGGGCAAATGCAACACGGAGACACGGAGACACGGAGTCTGATGGGGTCAGGTCATGCTGGAGCACCGCCCTGGTGTTTCAGCGCGACCCAACCCAAGGAACTCCGTGCTCCTCCGTGCCTCCGTACCTCCGTGTGATCCGATCCCACCCCCGCCGCGGACTTGACGCCTGTTCCGGCGGACGAGTATCTTCCCGCACCGTGATCCGGGAGATGTGGGGGCTCATCCGCCAGGGCGACGTGCAGGCCCTGTTCCGGCGCTACGGCGACATCGCGCTCGCCGGGCTCGTCGTCGCCATCGTCGCGATGATGATCGTGCCGCTGCCGACGTGGCTGCTCGATCTGCTCATCACCGCGAACATCGCCCTCGCGGTCGTCATCCTGCTGGTCGCGATCTACGTCGCCGACGCCCTGAAGTTCGCCACCTTCCCCACGCTGCTGCTCGTGACCACGCTGTACCGGCTCGCGCTCAACGTCAGCTCGACCCGCCTCATCCTGCTCCAGGCGGACGCGGGCGAGGTCATCCGCTCCTTCGGCGAGTTCGTCGTGCGCGGCAACTTCGTCGTCGGGGCGGTGGTCTTCCTCATCCTCACGATCATCCAGTTCATCGTCATCTCGAAGGGCTCGGAGCGGGTGGCCGAGGTGGCGGCCCGCTTCACCCTCGACGCCATGCCCGGCAAGCAGATGGCCATCGACGCCGACCTGCGCGCCGGGGCCTACGATCTCGACGAGGCGCGGCGGCGGCGGCAGGCGCTCGGCCGCGAGTCCCAGCTCTACGGCGCCATGGACGGCGCCATGAAGTTCGTGAAGGGCGACGCCATCGCCGGCATCATCATCACCGTCGTCAACATCGTCGGCGGCCTCATCATCGGCGTCGCCCAGCGCGGCCTCGAGGTCGGCGAGGCGGCGCGCGTCTACACCATCCTCACCATCGGCGACGGCCTGGTGTCGCAGATCCCGGCGCTGCTCATCTCGACCGGCGCCGGCATGATCGTCACCCGCGTGGCCTCCGAGGAGGAGGGCGGGCAGATCGGCCGCGACATCGGCGCCCAGATCCTGCAGCAGCCGCGCGCGCTCGCCATCGCCGCGGTGCTGCTGGCGCTGCTCGCCTTCGCCGGGCTGCCGACGGTGCCGTTCCTCATCCTCGCCGCGCTCGTCGGCGGCATCGCCTGGGCGCTCGTGCGCCGCGGCGGGCCGGCGCGGGCGGCGGCGGCCGCGGCCGCGGCGGCGGGCGGCGGGGGGTTGCTGGGCGCCGGCGGCCACGCCGCGGGCCGCGCGGAGCTCGCGCCGGGCACGACGCCCATCGCGCTCGAGGTGTCCGAGGCCCTGACGCCGCTCATCGACGCCGAGACCGAGCAGGGCCGGCTCGTGGCCGAGCTGATCCCGCGGCTGCGCGAGACCCTCTTCACCGAGCTCGGCGTGCCGCTGCCCGGCATCCGCGTGCGCGGCCACGCCCCCGACCTGCCGCCCGGCGGCTACCGCGTGCGGCTGCAGGAGATCCCGATGGCCGACGGGGCCGTGCCCGCCGGGCGCGTCCTCGCGCTCGAGAGCCCGGAGCGCCTCGCGACGCTCGGGCTCACGGGCGAGCCCGCGGCCCACCCCGGCGACGGCAGCCCCGCGGCCTGGGTGGCCGAGGGCGACCGCGACCTGTGCGCCGAGGCCGGCGTCACTACCTTCGACGCCGGCGGCGCCGTGCTGCTGCACCTGGGCGCGGTCCTCGCGCGCTACGCCTACGAGTTCGTCGGCATCCAGGAGACCCAGCAGCTCCTCGACCACTTCGAGCGCAGCCACCCGGCGCTCGTGCGCGAGATCACGCCCAAGCTGTGCTCGCCGCAGCTCATCGCCGACGTGCTGCGGCGCCTGGTCGAGGAGGGCATCTCCATCCGCAACCTGCGCGACATCCTGCAGGCGCTCGCCGAGTGGGCGCCGGCGGAGAAGGACCCGGTCGTCCTCACCGAGTACGTGCGGATGGCGCTCAAGCGCCAGATCACGCACAAGTACGCGGCCGGCGCGTCGAGCCTCACCGTCTTCCTGCTCGACGGCGCCATCGAGGACGCGGTGCGGGGCGCGGTGCAGCACACGAGCTCGGGCAGCTACCTCGCGCTCGAGCCGGAGCTCAGCCGCGACATCCTCGGCGCCGTCCGGCGGGCCCTCGGCGCGCCGGCGCCGGGCGGCTCGCCGGTCATCCTCACGCAGATGGAGATCCGGCGCTACGTCAAGCGCCTCGTCGAGGTCGAGCATCCGCGCATCGCGGTCCTGAGCTACCAGGAGCTGGCGCCCGAGCTCAACATCCAGCCGGTCGGGCGCATCCGACTCGCGGCGTGACGGCCGCCGTCACGCCGGCGCGCTGACGACCTTCGCCAGGTAGTCGAGGTAGTAGTCGGCGTCCTGCCGCTCCTCGAGCTCGCCGCGCTCGATGGCGTCCTCGCACAGCTGGCGCAGCTCCCCGACGCGGCGCGACGGCGGGAGGGCGAAGCGCGTCATGATCGCGTCGCCGAGCCCCGACGGCAGCGGCGGCAGGCGCGCGTCGATCTCGCGCAGCGCGACGATGCGCTGCCACAGCTCGTCGATCTGGCGCAGCGCCTCCTGGCGGCGGCCCGGGCGGCGCGACGTGATGTCGGCGCGCGACAGGTCGAGCAGGTCCTCGAGCCACGGCTGCAGCTCGCGGTCGAAGCGCCGCACCGCCGAGTCGGTCCACGACGGCAGGTACTGGTTCGCCCGCAGGTGGTGCAGGATGAGGAAGCGCACCTCCTGCTTGAGCGGCCGCTCGAACTGCAGGCGGCGGGCGATGTCGTCGAACTGGCGCGCGCCGAGCTCGGCGTGGCCGTGGAAGTGCACCTTGCCGCCGGGCCCGATGGCGCGCGTGCGCACCTTGCCGACGTCGTGCAGCAGCGCCGCCCACCGCACCGGCACCCGCGCCGGCGCCTGGATGACGACCTGCTTCGTGTGCTCCCAGACGTCCTTGTGGCGGCGCCCCGCCTCCTGCGACAGGTCGACGGTGGCGTCGACCTCGGGCAGCACCCGGCGCAGCAGCCCGCTGTCGCGCAGCCACTGCAGCGCGAGGGGCGCGCCGGGGGCCATCAGCAGGGCCGTCAGCTCGGCGTGGATGGCCGCGCCGGCCAGCTTGGCCGGCAGCGGCGCGGCGGCGACCGCGGCCGTCACGTCGGGCGCGGGCACGCGCTCGCGCTCCGCCACCTCGCGCGCGAGCTGAAAGAGGAGCGTGGGGTCGCTCTGCGCGCGGTCGGCCACGAGCGTCGGGGTCACTGCGCTGGCGCCGGGCATCTCGTGGTCGATCGGCATCGCGACGGCCGGGAACGGTCCCCGCCTACATCCCTCCGGTGGCCGTGCGCGCCAGCGGCGCGAACACGATGGTCGTTCGGTCGCGCAGCCGGCACTGCGCGAAGAAGTCACGCAGCGTGAGGCCGAGCGTCTGGCGATTGTTGTACCAGAAGTCCAACGCCTTGCGCCGGGCATGTGCCAGGTCGAGGCCGTTGAACTCCACACAATTCAGCCGATACTCCCCATGGGGCAACCCTCGCTTCCGCGCGCCTCGTCGGGCGCCTCGTTCGAGCCCCGGCCTCACTCATGCGTCGGCCGGGGGCGAGGGTCAGGGGGTCCGGGGCGTCCCGCCTGTCTCGGCTGCCGGCCTGCGGCCGCGTCGCGGCCCGCTACTGTCGTCGGGCAATGTCACCTTCGTCCCGGGACCGGGAGCACACCGGCGCCACTACGCCGGCCTCGGGCCCGAACTTAACGTTTCTTGAATGTTAGCGTCAAGGCCGTCGCGGGCAACCGCAAACGCCGCTCTTGACCGTCGACGACGCCGATTCTATGGTGGGCGCGCCATGTCAGATGCCGAGCTCGCCATCGGGGTGTTCGACTCGGGGGTCGGGGGGCTCACCGTCGTGCGCGCGCTGCGCCAGGAGCTGCCGCGCGAGCACATCATCTACCTGGGCGACACCGCGCGCGTGCCGTACGGCTCGAAGAGCCCCCAGACGGTCCTGCGCTACTCGCGCAACAACGCGCGGTTCCTCCTCGAGCGCGGCATCAAGCTGCTCGTCATCGCCTGCAACACGGCGAGCGCCTTCGGCCTGCCCCAGCTCGCCGGCGAGCTGCCGGTGCCGGTGCTCGGCGCCGTCGAGCCGGGCGCGCGCGAGGCGGTCGCGGCTACGCGCAGCGGCCGCCTCGGCGTCATCGGCACCCTCGGCACCATCCGCTCGTCGTCGTACCGGCGCGCGATCGCCGCGGCGGCGCCGGCGCTGCAGGTGGCGGTGCAGGCCTGCCCGCTCCTCGTCCCGCTCGCCGAGGAGGGCTGGACCGAGGGCGAGGTGCCGCGCCTGACCGCGCAGCGCTACCTCGCCGACCTCTTCGCCCAGCTCGACGGCATCGACACGCTCGTCCTCGGCTGCACGCACTACCCGCTGCTGCGGCCGATCCTCGCCGAGGTGGCCCGGGGCCTCGCCGGCCGCGACGTCACGCTCGTCGACTCCGCCGGCGCCATGGCGCGCGCGACCCGCGCCGCGCTCGACGCCGCGGGCCAGCGGCGCACCGCCGGCGAGGGCCGCCTCGAGTGCTACGTCACCGACGCCGCGCGCATCGCCGAGTGGGGCCCGCGCTTCCTCGGCGAGCCGCTCGCCGACGTGGTCGAGGTCGACATCGACGTGCACGGGGGCGACGCGCCCGCGGTGGCGCGGGCGGGCTGACGGAGACGCAGGGCGGCGCCGCGGCGCGCGCTACGAGGAGATCTTCTTGGCTTCCTCGGCGCGGCGGCGGCGCAGCAGCTCGATCATCGGCTCGGCCCGGCGCAGCCGGCCCTCGAGCGAGGTGTCGGTGATGTCGTAGTCGGTCTGGAACGCGAGCCACTCGTCGTAGAGGAAGTTCGAGCCCTCCTCCTCGTCGAGGTACTCGCCGGCGCGGCGGCCCTTGTAGAACAGCTTCTTGAACGTGTCGAGCTTGCCGACGAGCCACGGGTAGAGGTCGCCCAGGACCTGCTCGAAGAGCTGGAGGTCCTCGTCGAGGCTGGCGTACTCCTCGCTGAAGCGGGCGAGGAACGTGGCGGCGCTCTCGCCCCCGAGCTCCTGGATCCGCTTGAGCGCGGCGCGCAGCAGGATGGCGTCGTCCATGAAGCCCGCCAGCTTGTGCTCGCGATCGGCGAGGATGTCGGACGGCGACAGCACGTAGACGAACGCCCCGACGGCGGCCTCGCGCGCCTGCCGATCGAGCTCCGGGTCCGTCATGGCCTCGTAGAGCAGCTTGAGATCGAAAGGCAGAGAGACCAGGTAGCGGCCGATGGTCGCGAGGAAGCGCCGCTCCAACTCCTTGTCCATCCGAAGGACCTCCACCCGGGCTGACCCGGGCGTGAACTGCCGCCGAGCTATGGGCCCACAGGGCCGAGGCGACGCTCCTTCTATACTCGCGGGGCCGTTATTTTTCAATAGGCCGAGGTGGTGCCGGTCCCCGCGGGCGCCGGGCGCGGCTTGACTTCCGGGGGTCCGCCCACATCATGGAGCCACCGCCGCCACCGTGGCCGGAGGCCGACTGATGCGACCGCCCTTCCGCGAGGTCATCGAGCGCCGCGTGCTGCTGTCGGACGGGGCCAAGGGCACCGGGCTGCACGCCCGCGGCCTCGCCCCGGGCGAGCTGCCGGACGGCTGGAACCTGACGCACGCCGACGCGGTGGTGGCGCTGCACCGCGAGTACGTCGCCGCCGGCTCGGCCGTCCTCATCACGAACTCGTTCCGGGCGAACCGGGCCGCGCTCGCGGGCGAGCCCACCCTCGCGGGCCAGGTGCACGCGATCAACCGCGCCGCGGCCGCGAACGCCCGGGCCGCGGGCGGCGCGGCGGGCTACGTCGGCGGCTCGATCGCCATGACCGGGCAGCTCCTCGAGCCGCTCGGCCCGCTCGGGTTCGCCGCCGCGCGCGCGATCTTCCGCGAGCAGGCCGAGGGGCTCGCCGCGGGCGGGGTCGACTTCTTCCACGTCGAGACGATGGGCGACCTGCTCGAGGTCAAGGCGGCCGTCCTCGGGATCCGGGAGGCGGCCGACCTACCCATCGTCGTGAACCTGACCTTCGACGAGAGCCTGCGCACGCTGACGGGCTCGCCGCCGGAGGTCGTCGCGACCGTCCTCGAGGCGCTGCGGGTCGACCTCATCGGCGCCAACTGCTCGCTCGGCCCCGAGGGGATCCTGCGCGTGCTCGCGGTCATGCGCGAGGTCACGGACCTGCCCTTCTGCGCGCAGCCGAACGCCGGGCTGCCGGTCATGCGCGACGGCCAGGTGACCTTCCCCGCCGGGCCCGCCGAGATGGCGGGCTTCGTCGAGCGCTACGTCGACCTCGGCTGTCGCCTCATCGGCGGCTGCTGCGGCACGACGCCGGCGCACCTGGCCGCGATGGCCGCCGCGGTGCAGCGGCACCAGGGGCCCCGGCCGACCGCCGCCGCGGGACCGCGGCCGACCCGCCTCGCCTCGCGCCACGAGGTCGTGGCGTTCGGCGCCGGGCGCGCGCCCATCCTCATCGGCGAGCGCATCAACCCGACCGGGCGGCGGCGCTTCGCCCAGGAGCTGCGCGACGGGGGCATGGCCGGGGTGAGCGCGGCCGCCCGCCTGCAGGAGGAGCAGGGCGCGCACGTGCTCGACGTGAACGTCGGCGTGCCCGACGCGGACGAGGCGGCGCTCATGCGCGCCGCGACGCTCGCGGTGGGGCGCGCCGCGCCCCGGCGGCCGCTCTGCCTCGACTCGGCGAGCCCGGCGGCGCTCGCGGCCGGGCTCGCGCTCGTGCCCGGCAAGCCGCTCGTCAACTCCGTCTCCGGCGAGGCCCGCAGCCTGGACCCGGTGCTCGACCTCGCCGCGCGCTTCGGCGCCGCGGTGATCTGCCTGTGCGTCGACGAGGGCGGGATCCCGCCGACGGCCGAGGGGCGCCTCGCCATCGCCGAGCGCGTGCTCGCGCGCGCGCTGGCGAAGGGGCTGCGGCGCGAGGACGTGGTCGTCGACGCGCTCACCTTGACCGTCGCGGCCGAGCCCGCGCGCGCCCGGGAGACGCTGCGCGCCGTGCGGCTGTGTCACGACCGGCTGGGGCTGAGCTGTGTGCTCGGCGTGTCCAACGTCTCGTTCGGCCTGCCGCGGCGCGAGCCGGTCACGGCGGCGTTCACCGCCACGGCGATCGACGCCGGGCTCGACGCCGTGATCGCGAACCCGGCGCCCGGCCCCGTCAGCGACGCCGTGGCCGCGGCCGCGCTGCTCGCCGGGCGCGATCCCGGCGCGCGGCGCTACCTCGCCCGCCCCGGCGAGGGGCCCGCGGCGGCGGCGGCGCCGGTCGCGGCGGCCCCGCCGCCGCTCGCCGAGGCGCTCGCGGGCGCCGTGCTCGACGGCGACCGGGCGGCGGTCGGGCCGGCGGTGGCGCGGGCGCTGGCCGCGGGCTGGCCGCCGCTCGACGTGCTCGGCCGCGGCCTCGTGCCCGGCATGACCGAGGTGGGCCGGCGCTTCAAGGCGGGCGAGTACTTCCTGCCGCAGGTGCTGCTGGCGGCGGAGGCGATGCAGGAGGGCTTCGGCCGGCTCAAGCCGGCGCTCGCCGCCGACCCGGCCGGGGCCCGCGCCGCGCGGCGCGTGGTGCTGGCCACGGTCGAGGCCGACGTGCACGACATCGGCAAGAACATCGCCGCGACGGTGCTCGAGAGCCACGGCTTCGTCGTCGAGGACCTGGGCAAGAACGTGCCGGCGGCCGCGATCGTCGCGCGCGCCGCGCAGGGCGGGGTCGACGCGATCGGCCTGTCCGCGCTCATGACGACCACGATGCCGCGCATGGGCGAGGTCGCCGCGGCGCTCGCCGCCCAGGGGCTCGCGGTGCCGCTGCTGGTGGGCGGCGCCGTGGTCACGCCGGCCTACGCCGCGAAGATCGGCGCGCATCACTGCCCCGACGCCATGGTCGCGGTGGACGTGCTCGGCCGGCTGCTCGGCTGACTCGAGAGTGGAACCCTGAGAGGGTTCCACACCTCCCGCGCCGGGTCCGCGCCGGCGCAGCCGTCGCGTACCCACGCGGCTAAGCGCTGGTGCCCGCCTCCCGCCGCCGTGCTAGAATGGCGCCGCGCCCGCCATGCTGGGCGTCGGCCCGATGATCCGGCAACCCCTACGCGGCTACAACCACAACGTCCGCCATCTGGACATGGTGTTCCACATCCAGACGGAGGACTCCGGGCTGAAGGCGCCGCACATCTTCACGCACTGCTTCCACCAGGGCACGATCGTCGCCACCAAGAAGGTGGACTACGCGGTCGACGCGACCGAGGAGGCCGTGCGCGGGCTGATGCAGCACCAGCACCGCGAGCTCATGCGGGAGCTGAAGCACGGCGCCTTCGACGAGAAGATCCGGCGTTACTTCGGCGCGGCCGCCGGCGGCGCGGCCGCCCCGACCGACGACGCCGCCGCGACCGCCGCGGTGGCCGCGGTCAAGCGCGCCGCCTACGACGCCCAGCTCGCCGCCGCCCAGGATCTCGACGACGCCCTCGAGGCGGAGCTGGTGCCCGACGAGGTCCCGGCCGCGCCCGCGGCGGCGCCCGGGGGCGCGCCCGACTGGCCGCCGCCCGGCT
>DASXVK010000110.1:0-1759 GCA_036504295.1 Polyangia bacterium | reverse complement strand
CGCCGATGGCCGGGGAGCTCGCCCAGGGCAGCCTCGTCACCCTCGAGCTCGAGGATCTGAGCGGCGGCCTCACGCGGTGGCGCGGCTCGAAGCTGCGCGGCGCGCTCGACGGCACGGCGGCGTACGAGGAGATGCGCAAGGCGCGCATCTTCCGCAAGCTGAGCGCGCGCGTGACCGGGCTCGAGCACGTCCTCGATTTCACCCTCACGCTCGACCGCCTCATCGTGATGGCGGGCCGGCGCGCCGCCCTCGGCCTCTACGACGTCAGCGACACCCGCTTCGTCATCGTCGCCGAGACCAGCACCGCGGAGGCGGAGCGATCGCCGCTGTGGGGCGCCCGCGGCCGCATGGAGCGCCGCGAGCACGCGGGCGTGCCGTACTTCCTCATCCCCGACACGCCCCGCCGCCGCGGCGCGGCCCTGGCGCTCGTCGGCGACCGGCTGGTCTTCGGCAACGACCTCGACGCGTTCCGCCAGACGCTGCTGCTCGCCGCCCGCGCCGCCGGCCGCGCCACCCGGCAGGCGCCCGGCCCCGCGGTCGCGGCGGACCCGCGCTACCGCCGGCTGCGCGAGGCCTCGCCCCGGGACCTCTTCGCCCGGGTCTTCGTCGACCAGAGCAAGCTCTCCGGCACGCGGCAGTTCGACGACCGCTGGATCTTCGACCCGAAGGTGGCCGCCACCGTCGACGCCGCCCTGCTCGGCCTGCGCTTCGACGCCGGCGCGGTGGTCGAGACCCGCGCCTACACCTACGGCACGCCCGCGGGCCGGCCCGCGATCACGACCCCGCCGCCCGCGGCCGGCTTCGGCCATGGCGACGCCGACGCCCTCGCGCGCGCCCTCGGCTTCGCCCCCTCGGTCGCGGTCGGCCCGACCGACGCCGCCGCCGCCGGCCGGGACCTCGCCGACCTCCTCGGCGCCACCGCGGAGGCCGACGCGAAGCGGCTCACCGGCCTGCTCGCGCCCGCGCGGCCCGTCCGCTCGGTCGAGGTCGCCGACCCCGCGGCGCGCGTCGGCGTGCGCGCCTACGACCGCGCGGCCGTGGCGCTCGTGCTCGAGAGCCCCGCCGCGCTCGGCGGCGGCCTCGGGCCGCTCGAGGCCGCCGTCCTCGAGCTCGCCACCCGCGGCCTCGCGGTCGGCGGGACGGCCGGGGCAACCTGGGTGGACGAGGGCGGCCTGCGGGTCCTGCGCGTGCCGCTGGTCGAGGAGCGCCGGCTCACCCTCGACCTGCAGCCGGGCGGGGTCCTCGTCGTCGCCACCGACCCCGACCTCGCGCGGCGGGTCCGCGCCGCCCTCGGCCCGCTCGCCCCGTGGCTGCGCCCCGGCGCGCCGCTGGCCCTGCGGCTCGACGTCGCCCGCGCCGGCGCCTACTACGCCAGCGTCACCCGCCTGCTCGCGTCGCGCGGCAACTGGGCCCGCCGCGACGCCGCCTTCTTCGCCGAGGGCGTGGCCGGCCTGCGCGACCTCTGGCCCGACGGCCAGGACCTCGTCATCGCCGGCTACGGCGCCGGCGATCTCTACCTCGAGGAGGTCCACTACCGCGACCGCCCGGCCACGCCACCGCTGACCCGGCCCGGGAACCCGTGAGCCCCATTCTTCGGAGAGGCACGCACTTACGAGCGGTTGCGAGTCGGTTTCTCTGTCGGATGCGGCGGGAGTTCAGTCATTCTCGCTGCTTGGAGTTGACAATGATAGCCGAGGACTGGCCGTCCCTGGGTCAGCTCCCCGGGGACCTGCCCTTGTTGGCCGATCTGGGCGTGCGT
>DASXVK010000109.1:0-5138 GCA_036504295.1 Polyangia bacterium | reverse complement strand
AGGCCGCAGGTCGCGTGGCTTGCCGCGGAGAGCAAGTGGTTGGTCGCCTACCAGGACGCGGCCACCTACACCTGCCCCAACTACCCGAACCCCCCGAACCCACACCTGCGCACGATGGTTGTGAACTGGAATGGCACCTATGCCAGCCCCGTGGACCTCGGCCAGTGCGGCGGGGTCTGCGGCGGCCAGTGCGGCGCGATGTCGCTGGCCGCGTCGGTTTGGGGCACCCCGAACCAGTTCATGCTGCACCAGAAGACGACCGACTACCTTCTGACCAACTTGGGAAACCTCATCTCGTGGAATTACGCGCTGCCGGAGGATGTATGGGCCCCGACAGACTCCTCGTATGGCGGCGTTCACCATCAGTTCCAAAAGCTGGTCCAGAATTCCCCCGTACATCGTTACTCATATCCAGCGATTTCCCCATGGGGCAGCGTCCACGACTGGGGCGCGGTCTCGCTCGCATCCACTGAGTATGCACAGGCCATTCGCCGGGGGAGCATCACGACCGCGCATCTCTTCCAGGCCGGCACCGGGTCCTGCCAACAGAGCGGCGGCAAGAGCCTCTACCTCAGCGTCACGCAGGAGTAGCGTTCGCCGCGCCCTCCCCACAGCTCGGCCCCGCAGCTCCCCGACCACCTGAACCCCCCGTCGCCTTGACGCCGCGTCCGACGCGGGCTAGACCTTGGCAGCCATGCGCGTCCGCGTGCGTTACTTCGCCGTCGTGCGCGAGATCCTCGGCCTCGCGGAGGAGACGCTGGAGCTCCCCGCCGGGGCGCGGCTCGCCGACGTCCTCGACGCGGTCCTCGGCCGCGACGCCCGCCTCACGCGGCTGCGGCCGGTCGTGCGGGCCGCGCGCAACCTCGCGCTCGCGGCGGACGCCACGCCGCTCGCGGACGGCGACGAGGTCGCGCTGATCCCGCCGGTGATGGGGGGCAGCGGCGCGCCGGCGCGCTGGCGCGTGTCGGCCGCCCCCATCTCCATCGACGAGGCCGTCGCGCTCGTGCGCCACCCCGGCGCCGGCGCGGTCGTGCTGTTCGTCGGCACGGTGCGGGACGAGCACGAGGGACGGCGGGTCGAGCGGCTCGAGTACGAGGCGTACGTCGAGATGGCCGAGCGCGTGCTCGCCGACGTCGGCGCGGCGCTCGAGGCCGGCCACGCCGGCGTGCGGGTCGCGATCCTGCACCGGGTGGGCAGCCTCGCCGTCGGCGACAGCGCCGTCATCATCGCCTGCTCCGCGCCCCACCGCGCCCCCGCCTTCGACGCCTGCCGCGAGGCCATCGAGCGGCTCAAGCGCGAGGTGCCGGTGTGGAAGAAGGAGTACGGCGAGGGCGGCGCGACCTGGCTGGGCGTCGGCCCGTGAGCGCCGGGCCCGACGCCGCGGGCGCCGCGCCGGCCCCCGCGCCCGCGCCGCCCGGCCGCCTCGTCGGCGAGGTCCTGCTCCTCTTCGCCCTCGCCACCGCCATCGCCGCCGCCGTGTTCCAGGTCGGCCGGTTCGTGCCGCTCGTCGGCAAGCACGTCGCCGATCTCATCGCCGTCACCTTCTACGCCGTGCCGGTGATCGCGCTGTGGCGCCGCGGGCGGGACCTCGACGAGTACGGCTTCAACCTCAAGAACTGGCGCCGCGGGGGCCTGCTCGTCGTGGCCGCCATGATGGTCGTCTTCCCCGCCTTCCTCGTCGCGTTCCTCGCCTTCTACGGCGCGGTGTGCGGCCCGCTGCAGCACGCGCTCGGCGTGGTCGCGGCCCCCGGCCTGTGCGCCCGCTTTCACGGCCTCGCGGGCGCGCACCCGGCCTGGCCCGGCGGCACCGCCTGGGCCACGCTCGTCGCGGCCTTCACCCAGGTCGTCGCCGTGGGCCTGCCGGAGGAGTTCTTCTTCCGCGGCTACCTGCAGGGCCGGCTCGAGGAGGCGCTGCCCGCGCGCCGCCGCTTCCTCGGCGTCCCGGTCGGGCAGGCGCTGCTCCTGGCGTCGGTGCTCTTCGCGCTCGGCCACTACCTCATCGACTTCGACCCGCGGCGGCTCGCCGTCTTCTTCCCCGCCCTCGCGTTCGGCTGGATGCGCACCGCCTCCGGCTCCATCGTGCCCGGCGCGATCTTCCACGCGCTGTGCAACCTCCTGAGCGACGGCCTGCACCGGACCTTCTTCGGCTGAGCGACCTCGCTATAATGCCGCCGTGAGCACGACCACGCCGCCGCGGGGCCGGCCCGCCGCGTTCTTCGACATGGACCGCACGCTGCTCGCGGTCAACTCCGGCACGCTGTGGCTGCACCACCTGTGGCGCCGGGGCGAGATCAGCGCCCGCCAGATGGCGCAGGCGCTCGTCTGGCTGCTCGAGTACTACGTCGCCCTCGTCGACATCGCCGAGGTGACCACGCGGCTCGGCGCGATCATGGTCGGCAGCGCCGAAGAGGAGCTGCGGCTCCGCTGCGAGCGGTGGTTCAAGGAGGACGTCGCGAAGCACGTCACCCCGGCGGGCGTCGCGGCGGTCGAGCGCCACCGCAAGGAGGGCCACGTCCTCGCCATCCTCAGCGGCTCGTCGCCCTACGCCAGCCAGCCGCTCGCGCGCCTCCTCGGCATCCCGCACGTCCTCTGCACCCGCCTCGAGGTCGAGGGCGGCGTCTTCACGGGCCGGATGATCGAGCCGGTCTGCTACGGCGCCGGCAAGGTCGTCCTCGCCGAGCGGTTCGCCGCGGAGCAGGGCGTGGACCTCGCCGCGAGCTGGTTCTACAGCGACAGCTACAGCGACCTCCCCATGCTGGCGCGCGTGGGCCACCCCGTCGCCGTCAACCCCGATCCGCGCCTCGGCCGCCACGCGCGCCGCGCCGGCTGGCCCATCTACTACTGGAGGCTGTGATGCTCGCTCCGCAGGTGGAGCACCTGATCGACGCCGCGCTCGAGGAGGACCTCGGCCGCGGTGACCCGACCTCCGAGATCGTCTTCGCGGCGCGCGATCAGCTCCAGGGCAAGCTCGTGGCGAAGCAGCCGCTGCGGGTGTGCGGCCTCGCGGTGTGCGCGCGGGTCTTCGCCCGCGTCGACCCGGCCACGCGCTTCACCGCCGCCGTCACCGACGGCGACGAGGCGCGGCCCGGCACCGTCCTCGCGCACGTCGCCGGCGGCGCGCGCGCCGTGCTCGGCGCCGAGCGCACCGCGCTGAACTTCCTGCAGCGGCTGAGCGGCGTCGCGACCCTGACCTCGGCCTACGTCGCCGCGGCCCGCGCCGGCCGCGCCCGGATCGTCGACACGCGCAAGACGACGCCGGGCTGGCGCGCGCTGGAGAAGTACGCCGTGCGCGTCGGCGGCGGGGCCAACCACCGCGCCGACCTGAGCGGCGGCATCCTCATCAAGGACAACCACGTCGCGGCCTGCGGGTCGGTGACGGCCGCGGTGCAGCGCGCGCTCGCCGGCGCCGTGCACACGCTGAAGGTCGAGGTCGAGGTCACCAGCCTCGCCGAGCTCGACGAGGCGATCGCCGCCGGCGCCGACATCGTGCTGCTCGACAACATGGACGACGCCACCATCCGCGCCGCGGTCGAGCGCGCCGGCGGCAAGGTGATCCTCGAGGCCTCGGGGGGCGTCTCGCTCGAGCGGGTCGGCGCGCTCAGCCGCATCGGCGTCGACCTCATCAGCGTCGGCAAGCTCACGCACTCGGCGCCCGCGGCCGACATCAGCCTCGAGGTCGAGCGGGGGACGTAGATGGACGAGGTCGACGGCCGCATCCTCGCGCGGCTGCGCGCGGGGGCGTGGGTCTCCGGGGCCGCGCTCGGGGAGGAGCTGGGCCTGAGCCGGGTCGCGGTCGGCAAGCGCGTCGCCGGCCTCAAGCGCGCCGGCTTCGACATCACGGCGGCGCGGCGGCGCGGCTACCACCTCGTCGGTGAGCCCGACCGGCTGCTGCCCGAGGTCGTGCAGCCGCGCCTGACGACCGCCCGCTTCGGCCGGACCCTGCGCTACCTCGCGGAGTGCGGCTCGACGAACGACGAGGCCGCCGCGTGGGCGCGGGCCGGCGCGCCCGAGGGCGCCGTCGTGGTCGCCGAGCGCCAGACCGCGGGCCGCGGCCGCGCCGGCCGGGCGTGGTTCTCGCCGCCCGGCGAGAGCCTGTACTGCTCGCTCGTGCTGCGGCCGCCGGTGCCGCCCGCGGCGGTGCCGCCGCTCACGCTGTGCGCCGGCATCGCGATCCACGAGGCGCTCGGCGCGCTCGGCGCGCGGCCCGATCTCAAGTGGCCGAACGACGTGCTGCTCGACGGCAAGAAGGTGTGCGGCATCCTCACCGAGATGAGCTCGGACGTCGAGCGGGTGCACTACGTCATCCTCGGTCTCGGGCTCAACGTGAACGGGCGCGCGTTCCCGGCGGCGCTCGCGGACCGCGCCACCTCGCTGCGCCTGAGCCGCGGGCCCGACGCGCCGCCGCCCGCGCGCGCCGCGGTGCTCGCGGAGGTGCTGCGCCGGCTGGAGGTGTGGCACGATCGCTTCGCCGCCGAGGGCGGTGCGATGGTGGCCCGGGAGTTCGCGCCGCGCTCGAGCCAGCTCGGCCGGCCGGTGCGCGTGCAGCTCGGCGACGACGTCATCGCCGGCGTCGCCGCCGGCCTCGACACCGACGGCGCGCTGCTCGTGGCGCGCCCGAGCGGCGCCACGGTCCGGGTCATCGCCGGGGAGGTGCTGTTATGGGACTGAGGTGCGCCCCCGTCGTGCTCGCCGCCGCGCTCGCCGGGTGCGGCCCCGCGCTGCCGCCCCGCGTGTACGCGATGGACCGCGTCTACCCCGACGCGTGCCCGAGCGTCGCCATCGCGGAGGACGAGTACGCGCTCATCACGGTGAACGCGAACCACCACGACGAGGACCACCTGCTCGTCGGCACCTGCGACGACGCCACGCTGCCCGATTGCACCTGGACCTACTGCGGCCGTCTGCCCGAGTCCCAGCGCGCGCCGCGGGACGTGTGCCTCCCGGGCAGGGTGTACCGCAAGGTCTACGACCGGCGCCGCGGCCCCGGCGGCCCGCCGGCGGGCGAGCAGTTCGTGGTGCAGCCGTTCTGCGTCAAGGGCCGCTGCGAGCTCGGCTTCGCCCTCTGGGTGGTCAAGTCCGACGAGTCCATCGCCCGCCGCGCGAGCTGCCGCCTCAACGTCGGCGAGCTGCGCTACGAG
>DASXVK010000108.1:0-25689 GCA_036504295.1 Polyangia bacterium | reverse complement strand
GCACCCTCGGCGGCGGGCTCGGCGAGGTGCGCGCGGCGCTCGTAGCCGGCGCGGCCCCGGCCGTCGCGGCGGCGCCGCGCCCCGCCGACCTGCTCGACGCGATGGATCTGCTCGACGAGGCCATCCGGGTGAGCGCGGCGGCGGGCACCCCGGCCGTCGCCGCAGGGCTGACGGGCGTGCTGGCGCGCCTGGGGCGCTTCCTCGACGAGCTGGGCCTGCGGCGGGTCGCCAGCGCGGGCGAGCCGCTCGACGGCAAGCTCTTCCGCGTCGTCGGCGAGGAGGCGGCCGGCGCGGGCCCGGGGGTGCGGGTCGTGCGCGCCGCGGTGTGCGCCGGCCCGCGGGTCGTACGGGAAGGCGAGGTCATCCTCGCGCGGAGGTCCGAGTGAGCGCGTCGTTCGGCATCGATCTGGGCACGACCAACTCCTCCATCGCCTGGCTCGTCGCGGGCGTGCCGCGGGCCATCCCCGTCGACGGCCACCCCCTCGTGCCGTCGGTCGTGCTGTATCGCGACGGCGAGGTCATCGTCGGCCGGGAAGCGCGCAACCTCGAGCTGCGCTACCCCGGCGAGACGATCCGCTCCGTCAAGCGCCGGATGGGGGAGGGCCACCGCTTCGACGTCGCCGGGCGCGCCATCTCGCCGCCGGAGGTCTCGGCGGAGATCCTCGGCGCCCTCAGGCGCGGCGCGGAGGCGGCGACCGGCCTCCCGGTGCGCGACGTCGTCATCACGGTCCCCGCCTACTTCGACGACGCGCAGCGGCGCGCCACGCTGCAGGCCGGCGAGCTGGCCGGGCTCAACGTGCTCCGGTTGCTGAACGAGCCCACGAGCGCCTCGCTGGTCTACGACCAGGCGCGCGCCGCGCCGTCGCCGGACCCCGAGCTGGTGATGATCTACGACCTCGGCGGCGGCACCTTCGACGTCTCGATCCTGGAGGTGTTCGAGGGCGTCCGCGAGGTCCGCGCCACCACTGGCAACACCCACCTCGGGGGCGACGACTTCGACGAGCTGCTCGTGCGCCGGTTCACGGACGAGCTGCGGGTGCGGGGCGGCGTCGACGCCGCCGCCGACGCGCGCGCGCGGGCGCGCTTGCGGCGCCTCGGCGAGGCCGCGAAGATCGCGCTCTCGGCCGACATCGAGACCCGGGTGCAGGAGGAGTTCCTGCTCACGGACGACCGGGGCGCGCCCGTGCACCTCGATCTCACGGTGACGCGGCGCGAGCTGGAGGAGCTGATCCGGCCGCTTCTCGACTCGTCGATCGATCTGTGTCGCCGCGCCCTCGCCGACGCGCGCGTCGAGCCGCACCAGCTGGCGCGCATCTGCCTCGTCGGCGGCTCGACCCGCATCCCGCTGTGCCGGGCGCTGCTCGCCGAGGCCTTCGGCGCCGACATCCACGAGGAGATCGACCCCGACCTGGCCGTGGCCCTCGGCGCCGCGATGCAGGGCGGGCTGCTCAGCGGGGCGCCCCTCGACCGCATCCTCGTCGACGTGGCCACCCACAGCCTCGGCATCCGCGCCATCGGCAGCGACGACCTCGAGGGGCGGACGGGCGGCGACAAGCCCGACACTTTCGCGCCGGTGCTGCGCCGCAACACGGTCCTCCCGGCCCAGCGCACGGAGGAGCTCTACACCTGCAACGACGACGAGGACTACATCGAGGTCGACGTCTTCCAGGGTGAAGCACCGCGGGTGTCGCAGAACACGGCGGTCGGCGCGTTCCGCTTCCCGCTGCGGCCGGTGCCCGCCGGCTCGCCCGTGCGCTTCGACTTCGCGTACGACCTCAACGGCGTCGTGCGGGTCTCGGTGTCGCAGCCGGGCACCGACAACGTCAAGACGGTGGCTTTGACGGTGGCCGACGCCGGGCGCGGCGCGCAGAACGCCGCCGCACCGGTGGAGCGCAAGGCCAACGCGCTGCTTGAGCGGCTCGCGGGGCCGGCGCGGGCGGAGCTCGAGCGCCTGCTCGCGCGCTACCGGCTCGCGACCGACGCCGCGCGGCCCGAGGCCGAGGAGGCGCTCCTCGACTTCTTCATCGACCACGAGGACGAGGCCGGCGAGGAGGGCTGACGATGGGGCGGGAGAGCGCCGCGGAGCGGCAGCGGCGGCGGGCCGTGGACGAGGTGCGCCGCGGCGTCGCGCGTCGCGATGTCGCGCGGACGGTGGACTACCTGCTCACCCTGCCGCGTGAGGCCCGCGCGGACCTCGTCGCGCCCGTGGCCGACCTGGTGCGGAACGAGATCGCGCGCGAGCACCGGGCCGGGCGCTGGGCGCGACTGACCTTCCTCGCGGCCCGCATCGAGCGCGAGCCGCGCCTCCTCGAGACCGGCGCGGGCCCGCCGGCGGTCCGGGACGCCCGCTGGGCGCTCCTCTGGGCGGCCATCAACGCGCGGGAGTGGGACCGGGCGCGGGGACACCTCGAGGCCCTGGAGTTGCCGCCTTCGCCGCTCGCGCGGGCGCTGGCGGCGCTGGTGGCCGCGCGGGGCGCGCCGGAGCCTGCCGCCATCGCCGGCGTGCCGCTGCCGGCCGCGGCGGTGAGCGAGGCCGCGATCGGGCGTAGCCAGGTGCCGGTCCCGCCGCCGCCGTGCACCCCCGAGGCGGTCGAGGCGCGCGTCCTGGCGTGCTACGCGGGGCAGGCGTGGTCCGTCTTCGTCGCCACCGTGGAGCACTGGGCCCGCGCGGCCAGCCCCGCCGTCGCCCGTCCCCTCCTCGTCCTGGCCGCGCAGCTCGCCGCGCGGGAGCTGTGGGGCGCGGCGTACCGCGGCGAGGCGGCGGTCTTCATCGCCCGGGCGGCGCGCGACGCGGGCGCGCCGGCGGAGCTGCAGGCGGAGGTGCTCCTGGCCCTGCGCGTCGCGGTCGCGGCGTTGCCGGCCGAGGAGCCGGCCGCGGGACCCGCGGCCCGCCGCTACCTGGCCGTGGCGGGGGCGGCGGCCTCCTATGCGGCGCTCCGGCCCGTGGTCGTGGCGACGCTGGCCGGCACGCTGCTCGACGGCGACCTCTTCGTCCCGGCGCTCGCGGTCAGCGAGGAGCTGCTGCGCGCCGCGCCCTCGGGCGCGCTGTGGTTGAAGGCGGTGACGATGTGGGCGCTCGGACCCGGCGAGGGCGAGCCGGCGCCCGCGTGGCTCGTGCGGGCGCTCGAGGCGCTGCTGGGCCAGCCCGGCGAGCTGCTGGCGCCGTTGCGCGGGTTGCCTCCGGATCGCCAGGAGGCGGCCCTGCAAGCGCTCGCCTTCGCGCTCCCGCTACCGCTGCTCGAGCGCACGCTCGACCTGCTGTGGCGGGGCCGTGACGAACCGCTCGGCGCCGTCCTGGGGGACGTGCTCGATGTGCTCCTCGCGCGGGCGCGCGCCGCGGCCGGCGGTCGCCGCGCCGAGCGCCACGACCCGCGCGTGCGGGAGCTGCTCGCCGAGATGGCGGCCGACATGGGCCTCGGCGGCGAGATCGACCTGGACGAGGCCATGCGCAGCCCCATGGGCCGGCAGCTCCAGGCCGAGGCCGGGGCGCTGCTCGACGCCGACGAGAGCGACGAGCTGCCCGTCGCGGTGCTGCCGGTCTGGCGCCGCTTCCGCGACCGCGCCGTCCCGATCCACGTCCGCTTCCTCGAGCTGGCCCTCGTCAATGCGCCCACGGCCGCCGAGGCCGAGGCGGCGCTCGCGGCGCATCTCGCCGCCGCCCGCGAAATCGAGGCCTGGCTCAGGGTGCTCGAGGCGGCGGCGCTGGAGGGCTGCCCGCGGGCCACGGCCGCCGTCGAGGCGCGCCTCCTCGCGGTCCACGGCGCCGATCCGGCGGCGCTCGCGCGCGGGCTGCGGGCGGCGGGACGGCTCGGCGCCCCGGACCGGCTCCGGCAGGCGCTGGCGGTGGCGCTGATCGACGCGGCGGCCGGGGCCGCGCCTCCGCTCCCGGCGGCGGTGCAGGAGATGCTCCTCGAGGCGCGCATGCTCGACCCGCGCCGGCCGCGGCGCCGCGGGCGGCGCGCGGGCGGGACTGCGCCGCCGCCCGCGCCGCCGCGACGCCGCCGGTCGCGGCGACCCCCGGTGCAGCTCGACCTCCTCGCCGAGGACCCGGAGGAGCCACGATGACGTCCGCGGAGCAACCCTTCGATGTGCTCGGTCTGGCGCCGACCCTGGACCTGGCCGAGGTCAAGCGCGGCTACTTCCGCGCGCTCCCCCGCCACCCGCCGCACACGGACCCGGCCGGCTTCCAGCGCCTGCGCCGGGCGTACGAGGCGCTCTCCGACCCGGCCGGGCTGGCGCGCGCCTTCGCCGCCTACCCCGTCGAGGCCGCGGCCGAGCAGGCCCGCTGGGAGGCGCGCTTCGCCGCCCCGCTCGCCGGCGCCGCGGCGGCCGTGAGCGACGCGCACGCGGGCGCCCGGACGGT
This sequence comes from Polyangia bacterium, assembly GCA_036504295.1. Lineage (GTDB taxonomy): Bacteria > Myxococcota_A > Polyangia > JACRCY01 > JACRCY01 > DASXVK01. The sequence continues at coordinate 21,326 of DASXVK010000108.1, read as the reverse complement.
GGAGCGCTTCGTCGCGAGCTACGCCCGGCTCTCCCTGGCCGAGGCGCTCTCTCTCGCCGGCGTCGAGGGCGCCGGCCCCACCGTGCGCGCGCCGTAGTAGCCCCCATCCCTCGAGGCCGCCACGGCTGGGTTCTCGAACGCGGCGACCTCGTCATCTACGGCGGGCGTCGCAGCATGTCGAGCAAGGTCGAGAGGTCGAACGGCTTGCGCAGGTAATCGACATCGAGTCGCTGCGCGCTCTCGGCGAGGCCGGCCGTGCCGCTCATCAGGATGAGCCGTGGCACTGGGCTCGCGTGCGCGCGCGCGCGGCGGAGCAGTTCTTCCCCGTTGCACACCGGCATCTCGAGATCGGACAGGACTACGTCGGGGCTCGAGCACGCGATGGCCCGCAGCGCTTGCAGGCCGTCGTGCGCCGTGGTCACCACGCACCCGGCCACGACCAGCAGGTCGGCCAGCGTGTCGCAGAGATCGACATCATCATCGACCACGAGGATCCGGAGATGCACGTCCGAATCGAGCGCGATCCCCGCGGCGGACGACGGCCGCACAGTCACCTTCTCGCTCATCGGTCCCCCCGACCGCACTGCGAGCCCCGGCTATGGCTCGCCCAGGGCCTTCTTCAGGGCTGCGAGCAGCTCTCCGTAGCGCCAGGGCTTGAGCACCACGAGGTGGGCGACCCCAGCCCGCCTGATGGGCTCGGCCTGCTCTGGCGTCAACGCCCCGGACACGAGGACCCGGACGCAGCCAGCCCAGCGATCACGCACGTCGGCAAGGAGCTCGAGCCCGCTCGGTTCCGGCATCATGAGATCGCTGACGACCGCGATGATCCCGGCCTTGATCTCGAGCGTGCGCCGGGCGGCGGCGGGCCCGTCCGCGACGAGCACCTCGAACTCCTGCCCGAGCTCGCGCGCGAGGGCGCGGCGGACCGCGTCGTGATCGTCGACCACGAGCACGCTCCTGCGCGGCGCCGGGGAGCACATCCGCATCCGCGAAGACTAGCGCTGGAACCGTGGGCATGTCAACACATGTGTCGTCGCTGTAGTTCTGCTGTCATCACGCGCGTCCTGGACTGGGGATGCGCGATAGGCTTCCCTTCGCGCGCATGCCCACACCGGATCGCAAGACGATGGCCCACCGGGTCAGGCAGGCGCGCGAGCGCGCGGGCCTGACTCAGGCCGGGCTCGCCGAGGCGGCCGGGGTGACCGATGAGACGGTGAGCCGGCTGGAGCGCGGCGCGTTCGAGCCGTCCCTGTCGACGGTCGTGGCGATCGCGAACGCGCTGGGGCTATCGCTCGACGCCCTGGTCGGGCCGGCCGGCCGGCGCGCGGCGGCCCGCGAGGCGGGGCCGGCACGCCCGCCCTCGCCGTTGCTGAAGCGCCTCGCCGCCCGGTTCGAGCAGCTTGATCCGGAGGCGCAGCGGCTCGTCGTGCGCCTGGCTGAGCTGCTGCCGTCCGCGGGCGGGTATCGCGGACCCGAGGAGACCTGATCTGGTTGGTCCCTGGCCCGCGGCTGATCGAGGGCCGGCGCCCCACAACCGCAGCGGCCGGATGATCCCCCATCGGCGAGTGATGTCGAGTCGGCCTACGGCAAGCCCTGCAGCTTCATGAGCAGGGTCGAGAGAGCGAACGGCTTGCCCAAGTAGTCCACGCCCAGCCGCCGGGCGTGCTCGGCGAACATGGCGGTGCCGCTCATCATGACCAGCCGCGGGACCGGACCCTCGAGCTGGCGCATGCGGGCGAGCAACACCTCGCCGTTGCAGATCGGCATCTCGAGGTCGAACAAGACCACGTCTGGTCTTGTTCGGGCGATCTCCACGAGCGCTTGCAGACCGGGCGCTGCGCCAGGCGCGTGCGCTCACCCAGGAAGCCGCGGCCGAGGTCATAGGGATACACCCCAAGCACCTGCAGCGGCTCGAGGCGGGCGCGGTCAACGTGACCCTGGCAACGCTGGTGGCGATCACGCTGTCGTACGGTGTACCGCTCTTGGCTCTATGGGACGAGAGCCCCGTCGCTGCTGATGGCGCCGAGCGAGGCTGACGGACGACCGCGATGGACGTGGCGCGCCCCAGGGTTGATGCTCACCCCGCTTGGGAGCGCGGCAGCGTGAACACGAAGGCGATGCCGCCGCCGGGCGCGTCCTCGACGAAGATGCGCCCGCCGTGGGCGGCGACGACCAGGCGGCAGAAGGCCAGGCCCAGGCCGGCACCGCTGGGCAGGGTGGCTCCGCTCAGGCGCACGAACGGCTCAAAGATGGCCCCGCGCTCTTGCGCGGGAATGGTCGGGCCGCGGTTGATGACCGCCACCCTGACCTGGTTGCCCTCGGTGCCGACATCGACGATGACGGCCTGGCCCTTGGGGCTGTAGCGCAGGCCGTTGCCGATCAGGTTGTCGAGGACGCGGAAGAGCAGCGCCCGGTCTGCTTCCACCTCGACAGAGGTGTCGCCTTCAAGCCAGAGGGGCGTGCTCCGCTCCTGGCACTGGCGATGGAACTGACGCTTCAAGTCGGAGAGGAGTTCGCCGAGCCTGACCGGCGATTTCTCCAGCTCGAGAGCACCGCGCTCGAAGCGGTCCACGTCGAGGAGGTCTTGGATCATGGCCCCCATGCGGCGGAGCTCGTGGGCGACATCGGAGAGCGCGCGAGCCTCCTCGCTTTTGTCGTACTCCGGGTAGGCCTCCTGCTGAAGGAACTCGACGCCGGAGACAGCGCAGGTGAGCGGGCCGCGGAGGTCGTGAACCAGGAAACGAGCGAAGTCTGACCGCAGGTGCAGTTCCTGGCGCCGCTTCTCCAGCGCGCGAATCAGACCGCGGGTGCGCAGAAGAGACCAGCACCGGGCCAGGAACTCCGCGCGCACCAGGGGGCGGATGAAGAGCTGATCGGCGCCGGCGGTGAAGGTCTTGATCCGGGTGCTCGGATCAGCAGCGGTGGCGTGGCACAGGAGAACCACGGGCACGAGGTGAGTGATGGCTTTGGACTTGATCTGGCGGCAGACGTGTAGGCCGTCGGTGTCGGGGAGACTGAGAGCGAGGATCACGAGGTCCGGCGTATCCGACTCCACCTTGGCCAGCGCTTCAGTGCCGGTGGTCGCTTCGACAACACGCATTCTCGCGCCGGAGAGCGCGGCCAGGATCTCATGCCGGCCCTCTTCATCGGCATCGACGACCAGGAGAAGAGGATCGGCGGGAAGGCCGACGAGGAGATTGCCGGTGGCGTTCGCTGGCATGTGTCCCTCGCGATTGCCCGCTCTCCCCCTCGGCCCCGGTCTCCGGGCAAGAGCTGGCTAGGCCGAAGGCTGGGCCATCTCACAAAGAGATCGCCGACCAGCTCGGGGGGGAAACCGGCCGGCGACCCGGGTCCAGGTGAACCCGACGATTGAGTCTACCCCAGAAGGGGTAGGGGTCAAGTTCGCAGCTGCGGGGGAACGCCCGCGTTCTCCGTCACCAGCTCCGGCGACGACTAGCAGTGTGAGGGCCGCTTCGTGGCGCCAGCGCGAAATGCGACGGCGGAGCCAGCGGGAACCCACAGGATTCCCGCCATGGGCTCAGCGCTCACAGCTCACTGCTCGTCCCTACCGGTGGAATCGCGCGCCGGTGCGGGCCATGTCGACGAGGTTCGGGGCGGGCTGGAAGCGGACGCCGTGGCGGGCCTGGAAGCGCTCGAGGCGGCGGACGACGCCGGCGGCGCCGAGGGCGTCGGCGTAGCGGAACGGGCCGCCGCGGAAGGGCGGGAAGCCGAGGCCGAAGACGGCGCCGATGTCGCCGTCGCGCGGCGTGCGCAGGACCCCCTCGGCGAGGCAGCGCGCGGCCTCGTTGACCATGGCGAGGGCGCAGCGCTCCTGGATCTCCTCGGCGGGGATGGCGAGGCGCTCGGCGCCCTGCGGCGTCAGCGCGTAGACCGAGGCGTCGACGGTCTTCTTCTTGCGGTCGTAGGTGTAGAAGCCGCGGCCGCTCTTGCGCCCGAGGCGGCCGTCGTCGACGAGCGCCGCGAGGCCCGGCGGCGGGCTCAGGCGCTCGCCGAAGGCCTCCACCATGATGACGCCCACCTTGTGCGCGACGTCGATGCCGACCTCGTCGAGGAGCTGGATGGGGCCGACGGGGAAGCCGAAGTCCATCATCGCGCCGTCGACCGCCTCGACCGCCGCCCCCTCGCTGAGCAGGAACGCGGCCTCGTTCATGAGCGGCGCCAGGATGCGGCTGGTGTAGAAGCCGACGCCGTCGCCGACGACGATCACGGTCTTGCCGAGGCGCTTGCCGGCCGCCACCGCGGTCGCGACCACCCAGTCGGCGGTCCGCGGCGCGCCGATGACCTCGAGCAGCGGCATCTTGTGCACCGGCGAGAAGAAGTGCATGCCGACGACGGTCTCGGGCCGCGACGAGGCCTCGGCGATGCGGCCGATCGGCAGCGAGGAGGTGTTCGAGGCGAAGACGCACTCCGGCCGCACGACGGTCTCGATCGCGCGCAGCACCCGCTGCTTGAGGCCGAGGTCCTCGAACACCGCCTCGACGACGAGGTCGGCGTGGCGGAAGCCCGTGAGGTCCGTGGTCGCGCTGTAGAGGCCCATCAGCCGGTCGCGCTCGAGGGCCGTCAGGCGCCGCCGGGCCACGCGCTTGTCGAGCAGCTCGCGGACGTGGCGCAGCGCGCGCAGCGCGCCCGCGTCGTCCTTCTCCTTCAGGCGGACCGGCAGCCCCGCCTGGACCGCGCAGAGGGCGATGCCCCCGCCCATCAGGCCGCCGCCGAGCACGCCGAGCCGGCCGACCGGATGCGGTCGCACCGCGGGGTCGTCGACGCCGTTGTCCTTCTTGAGCGCCTCGCGGGCGAAGAAGATCTCGATGAGGCGGCGCGCGACGTCCGAGGTGAGCAGCTCGCCGAAGTAGCGCGCCTCGGCCTCGTAGCCCTTCTCGCGGCCCTCCTCCATGCCGACGCGGACCGCCTCGAGGATGCGCTCGGGCGCGGGATAGTTGCCACGCGTCTTCTTGCGCAGCGCCCTGCGCGCCTTGTGGAACAGGAGCTTGCGGCCGACGGGGTTGCCCTCGAGGGCGGCGCTCGTCATGGCCGCGCGCGTGAAGAGCTCGCCGAGGCCACGGCGGGCCTTGCCGCCCCGCCCGGCCGCCAGGGCGAGGGCGCGCGCGCGGGCGGCCTCGAAGAGCGTCGCCTTGGGCACGATCTCGTCGACGAGGCCCAGCTTGAGCGCGGCGCGCGGCTTCACGTTGCGGCCCGTGAGGAGCAGGTCGAGCGCGGCGGCGACGCCGATGAGGCGCGGCAGGCGCTGCGTCCCGCCGGCGCCCGGGATGAGGCCCAGCATCACCTCCGGCGTGCCGAAGACCGTCGCCGGGTCGTCGCTCGCGACCCGCGCGGTGCAGCACAGCGCCGCCTCGAGGCCGCCGCCGAGGCACGGGCCGTGGATCGCGGCGACGACCGGGACGGGCGACGCCTCGACCCGCGCGAAGGCGCGCTGGCCGCGGCGGCTGAGCTCGGTGCCCTCGCTCATCGTGTGCACCGCGCTCAGCATGTTGAGGTCGGCGCCCACGATGAAGCTGTCGGGCTTGCCGGAGACGAAGACGACCGCCCGCACGGTCGGGTTCTGGCTGAGCTCCGCGAGGCGGTCCTCGAGCTCCGACGCGAGGCGCTGGGTGAGCGCGTTCACCGAGGCGCCCGGCACGTCGAGTGACAGGGTGGCGACGCCGTCGCCGTCGATGGTGAGGCGGAGCGCCTCGAGGTCCGGATCCGCGGCCTTGCTGACGCTCATGATCACTCCCGGGAGAAGACCGCGGCGGCTCCGAGGCCGCCGGCGGCGCAGAGGGTGACGAGGCCGAGGTTCCGGTCCCGGCGCCTGAGCTCCCTGAGGAGCTGCAGCACCACCCGCGCGCCGGTGGCCGCGAAGGGGTGGCCGAGCGCGATGGAGCCGCCGTTCACGTTGAAGCGGTCCATGTCGATGTCGCCGACGGGCTCGCCCCGGCCGAGCTGGTCGCGCGCGAAGGCGAGCGACCCGAGCGCGCGCACGTTCGAGAGCACCTGGGCGGCGAAGGCCTCGTGCATGTCGATGAGGTCGAGGTCCTTGAGCTTCACGCGGGCGCGGTCGAGCGCGATCGGGGTGGCGTAGCTCGGGCCCATCAGCATCTGGCCCGCCGGGTCGAGCGCCGCGAAGGCGTAGCTCCTGAGGTAGCCGAGCGGCGCGTAGCCGAGCGCCCGTGCCTTGTCCTCGCGCATGAGCACGAGCGCCGACGCCCCGTCGGTGAGCGGGCTGGAGTTGCCGGCGGTGACCGTGCCGTAGCGGCGGTCGAAGGCCGGCTTGAGCGCGGCGAGCTTCGCGAGCGTCGAGTCGTCGCGGACGACGTTGTCGCGCGTGGCCGCGCGCTGGTACGCCGGCGGCAGGTAGGCGTGCATCACCTGGTCGTCGAAGCGCCCCTCGGCCCAGGCGCGCGCGGCCAGCGTGTGGCTGCGCAGCGCGAACGCGTCCTGGTCCTCGCGCGAGATGCCGTTCTCCTTCGCCATCTTCTCCGCCGACTCGCCCATCGTCAGCCCCGTCGAGGGCTCCGTGAGGGCGGGCGGCACCGGCAGCAGGTCCCTGGGCCGCAGCTTCCTGAAGGCGACCACGCGCTCCTTGAGGCTGCGGGCGCGCGACGCGCCCGAGAGCGCCTGGGACACCTGCTTCGACCACAGCACCGGCGGGTCCGAGACCGAGTCGGCGCCGCCCACGACCACGCAGGCGGCGTGGCCGAGCGTGATGGCGTCGGCGCCGTTCGCGAGCGCCTGCAGGGACGTCGCGCAGGCGCGGGTCACCGAGTACGCCTCGATGCGGCGCGGCAGCCCGGTCCCGAGCACGATCTCGCGCGCGATGTTGGGGGTGCCGACCGAGAGCACGACCTGGCCGTAGATGACCTGATCGATCTCGTCGGGGTCGAGGTCGGCGCGCTGGACGAGCTCACCCACGCAGAGCTTGCCCAGCTCGAGGGCCGAGAGGTCGCGGAAATCGGAGTCGATCTTGCAGAAGGGCGTCCGGATCCCCGCGACGACGGCGACCCGGGCCCCCGGCGCATGCGCAACCATGAGGTCCTCCTGGGGGCAAGGTAACGTTATTGACGCAGTGTGTCAACACGAGCTCGACGTGATGGGGCTCACCTGCGCGGGTTCCCTCTTCGTATTAGGATGGCGGCACACGACAGCAGGGAGCGCCGGATGGATCCGAGAGACGCGGTCAAGCTCGCACTCTTCGACGCCGTGCGGGACGGGGACGCCGGGAAGGTCCGCCAGCTCGTCGCCGCCAACCCGTGGTGCGTGGGGCCGGAGCCGTACGGCAACGAGCGGCAGCCGCCCTTGCACTACGCGGCCAAGCCGGCGCTCGCGGACCTGCTGCTGGACCTCGGCTTCGACGTGGACGGCCGCGATCCGCGGGGCGCGACCGCCTTGCACGCCGCGGCGGCGCGGGGCCGGACGGACGTGGCCAAGGCGCTGCTCAAGCGGGGCGCCCGCCCCGACGCGCAGGACGCCCGCGCCAACACGCCCCTGCACCTCGCGGCGGGCGAGGGCAAGCTCCCGGTGGTCAAGCTCCTCCTGCCGAAGATGGCGGATCCGGGCCTGACGAACGCCGCGGGCAAGACGGCGCTCGACGCCGCGGCGGACTGGCGCAAGGCGGCGGTGGTGGACTGGCTCGCCGCGAAGGGGCTGCGCCCCAGCATCCACGAGGCCGCGCGGCGCGGCGACCGCGTGACGGTCGGGCAGCTCCTCGAGCGCGAGCCGGGGCTCGCGCAGCTCACGAGCGACTGCGGCGCGATCACGCCGCTGCACGAGGCCGCGGACGCGCCGACGGCGGAGGCCCTGCTCGCGGCGGGCGCGCCGCTCGCGGCGAAGGACGCGGGCGGGCGGACGCCGCTCCGGGCGGCGGTCGAGGCCGGGCGGCTCGCTGTGGTCCTGCGCCTGCTCGGCGCCGGCGCCGACCCGACGCCCCGCACGATGGTGAACGAGACCGCGCTCCATCTGGCGGCGCGGGGCGGCCACACCGGCATCGTGCGGGCGCTGCTCGCCGCCGGGCTGGACCCCAACGTGAAGGCGCGGGGCAAGACGCCGTGGATGGAAGCCGAGGCGGGCGGCCACGCCGAGACGGCGCAGGTCCTCGCGGCGACCGCTGCGCCCCCGGACATCTTTCAGGCGGCGCTGGGCGGCAGCGTCGAGACCGTCGCGGCCCTGCTCGCCGCCGACCCCGCGCTCGCCCGCGCGCGCTCCGCCGCCGGGCACACGCCGCTCCACTCGGCCGCGGCCGGCGGCCACGAGCCCGTGGTCCGCCTCCTCGTCGACCAGGGCGCGGACGTGAACGCGCTCGACGAGCGCCACATGGCGCCGCTGCACCTCGCCGCGCAGGAGGGGTACGAGGGCATCGTCGCGCTCCTGCTCGAGCGGGGCGCCGACGTGAACGGCGGCCAGACGCCGGAGCGGCAGGCGGGCTTCACGCCGCTGCACACCGCGTCGATGAGCGGGCACCTCGGCATCATGCGGCTGCTGCTCGACCGCGGCGCCGATCTCACGCTGCTCGACGAGGCGGGGCAGACCGCGCTCGACTGGGCCAACGAGGCCGAGTCGGAGCGCTGGCGCGAGGCGGCCCGCCTGCTGCAGGAGGCCGCGAAGGCGACCCGCGGCCGCTGAGGCGGAATCGTGCCGGGCGGCTCTTGCGGCCGCGGTGGTTCGAGCTAGCCTCGATCGATGCGCACGCTGCCGCCCGCCCCCGCGACCCCCGTCGATGGCTCCGGCTACCCCCGGTTCGGCACCTTCGCCGGCCCGGTCGGGCGCGTGACCTGGGATGGTCTCGCGGCGCCGTTCGCGCGCGGCCACCTCTACCGCCGCACGCACCTCAAGCGCTGGCACTACGTCGGCATCGCCGGGCCGAGCTGCGTCGTCGCCTGCGCCATCATCGACCTCGGCTACGCCGCCTCCGCCTTCGCCTACGCCTTCGACCGCGACCGCCGCGAGCTCCTCGCGGACCGCTCGTGGATGGGGCTGCCGGTGGTGGCCGCCACCGTCGCCGACCGCGCCGGGGCCGGCGCGCGCTCGCGCTTCGTCGCGCCCGGCGTGCTCCTCGAGCTCGGGCGGCCCGCGGACGCGTCGCGCTGGCTGGTGCAGATCCAGGCCGGGGACTTCACGCTCCAGGCCGTGCTCGACGCGGCGGCGGCGCCGCCGACCGTCTGCGCCATCGCCCCCATCGACGGCGGGGTCGCGAACTGCACGCACAAGACCGTGTGCCTGCCGGCGACGGGCACCCTGCGGGCGGGCCGCGCCAGCCTCAACCTCGCCGGGAGCTTCGGCGCGCTCGATCACACCACCGGCCTCCTCGCCCGTGACACGCGGTGGCGCTGGGCCTGCGCCTGGGGCCGCGGGATCGGCCTGAACCTGGTCGAGGGCTTCAACGGCCCGGCGGAGAACGCGCTGTGGCTCGGCGACGAGCTGGTGCCGGTGGGCGCCGCGGTGATCGGCCACGCCGAGGACGCGATGGCGCCGTGGACCGTGCGCACCGACGACGGCCTCGTCGACCTCACCTTCACGCCCGAGGGCATGCGCCGCGAGAACAAGGACCTGCTCGTCGCGGCGAGCCGCTACGTGCAGCCGATCGGCCGCTTCAACGGCCACGTGCGCCGCGCCCCCGGCGCCCCCGCCGTGACGGTGCGCGATCTCTGCGGCGTCACCGAGGATCATGCCGCCCGCTGGTGACGCGCCCGGGCTCGGCTTCCACCACCTGGCCGTGCAGGTCCGCGATCTCGCGGCGGCCGAGGCGTTCTACGCGGGTCTGCTCGGGCTGCCGGTGATCGCGCGCCACGCGACGGCCGACGGCGCGCCGCGGTCGGTCTGGGTCGGCCTCGACGGCGGTGGCTTCCTCGCGCTCGAGCGCTGCGACGGGACCGCCGAGGACCGCCCGTACCACGACGCGCGCCCCGGCCTGCACCTCCTCGCGCTGCGCATCCCGCCCGCCACGCGCGCGGCGTGGGAGGCGCGCCTCGCGGCCGCCGGCCACCCGCGGGTCGCCGCGACCCGCTTCACGTTCTACGTCCGCGACCCCGAGGGCAACCGCGTGGGGCTGTCGCACTGGCCGGAAGAGCCGTAGGGATCAACAGGGAGGCGAGGAGACGGGGAGTCGGATTGGCGTTGGTTGCGGCGGCGCGCGGCAGCGTGCTCGAGCGCGGTTCTCGCGCGTTCAGCGCCACCCCAACCCAGATCCCTCTCCCCGCCTCCCCGCCTCCCTGTTTCCGGTCCGACTCACTCCTCCGCGTACGGCGTGCCCAGCGCCGCCGGCGGGCGGGCGCGACCGATGGCGCCGGCGAGCGCGATCATCGTGAGCACGTAGGGCAGCGTCTGCGTGAGCGCGGGTGGGGCGCCGATGCCGGCGGTCTGGAGCGCGATCTGGCCGGCCTCCGCCGCGCCGAAGAGCACGCAGGCGGCGACCGCGCCGAGCGGGCGCCAGCGGCCGAAGATCATCGCCGCGATGGCGATGAAGCCGCGGCCGCCCGACATGAGATCGACGAACTGGTGCTGCAACGAGGCGAGCCACACGCCCGCGAGGCCGGCCAGGGCGCCGGCCCAGAGGACGCCGGCCGCCCGCACCCACGGCACGCGCACGCCCGCGGTCGCGGCCGCCGACGGAGTCTCGCCGCAGGCGCGCAGCCGCAGGCCGAAGCGCGTGTGGAAGAGCAGGACGTGCGCGGTCACGACGAGGAGGATGATCAGCGCCACCAGCGGCGCGGCCGGGGGGAGCGCCTCCTCGCGGGGGGAGTTCGAGGAGCTGCCGAACCAGAGCTTCAGCAGGAACCGGGTGAGCCCGATCGCGAGCAGGTTGATCGCGACCCCCGCGACGATCTGGTCGGCGCGGAAGCGGAGCACCGCGATGGCGTAGAGGCCTTGCAGCGCGGCGCCGGCGGCGACGCCGCAGCCGAGGGCGAGGACCGCCGAGCCGGTGGCGTGGGCGCCGGCGACCGCGGCGAAGGCGCCGACGAGGAGCGTGCCCTCGAGCGCGATGTTCGTGACCCCGCCGCGCTCGCTGAGGGTGCCGCCGAGGGCGCAGAGGAGGTACGGCACCGAGATGCGCAGCACCATCACTGCGGCGCCGAGGACGACGAGGGCGGTCATGCCGCCTCCTTCGTCTCCGCGGCGGCGGCGGGCCGGGCCCGGCGGCCCAGGATGCGGGCGAGCTGCCGCCGCACCTCCGACGACGCGGAGGCGAGCGCGAGGATGATGACCGCCTGGAGCACCTCGACCAGCTCCTTCGGGACGAGCGCGTTGATCGCGAGCGCGCCCTGCGACAGCATGCCGAAGAGCAGCGCCGCGAGCACGATCCCCGCCGGGTGGTTGCGGCCGAGGAGCGCGACGGCGATGCCCATGAAGCCGACCCCGCCCGAGGCGCCCGACTCGTAGTAGCCCTTGTAGCCGAGGACGGCGTTGGCGCCGCACAGGCCCGCGAGGCCGCCGGCGAGGGTCATCGCCATCACCGTGGTGCCGCCGACCCACACGCCCGCGTTCTCGGCGGCGGGCGCGTTCAGGCCGAGGGCCCGCAGGCGCAGCCCGCCGCGGGTGCGGAAGAGCATGAACCAGACGACGAGCGCGGCGAGGAGCGCGAGGAAGAGGGCGGTGTTCGCCGCCGAGCCGCGCAGCCCCTCGACGTAGGCGCCGAGGCGGCTGAGCCGCGCCGTCGCGATCACCGGCGGGGTGTGCAGGGACTCGGGGACGAAGACGAGCCGGCCGGCGTGCTCGAGCAGCGCCTGCACGATGAAGTTGAGCATGAGGGTGTTGATCACCTCGTGCGCGCCGGTCACCGCCTTGAGCACGCCGGGGATGAAGCCGACGAGGGCGCCGGCGAGGAAGCCGGCGTAGATGACGACGGGCAGCGCGAGCACCGCGGGCGTCCCGGCGGGCAGGTGGAGGCCGACGATGGCGCAGGCGAACGCGCCCGCGATGACCTGCCCCTCGGCCCCGATGTTGAAGAGGCCGGCGCGGAAGGCGAGCGCCACGCTGAGGCCGCACAGGAGCAGCGGCGTCGTCTTGAAGAGCACCTGGCCAAAGCCGTAGGCGGTGCCGAAGGTGCCGTCCCAGAGCACCGCGTACACCCGGGCAGGCGACGCGCCGTAGACGAGGATGAGGAGGCTCGCGACGGCGAGCGCGCACAGGAGCGCGATCAGCGTGGCGAGCGCCTCGGCGAGGAGGCCTTCGCCGCGCTTCACGACCGCGCCTCGCGCGCGGGGGCGGCGGCGGCCGCCCCGGTCATGGCGAGGCCGAGCTCGTCGACCGTCGTGGCGTGCGGATCGAACGCGGCCGCGACCCGGCCGCGGTAGAGGACGAGGATGCGGTCGGCGAGCGCGAAGATCTCGGCGAGGTCGGCCGAGACGAGCAGGATGGCCGCCCCGCCGGCGCGGGCGGCGCGCAGCTCGGTCCAGATCCGCGCGACGGCGCCGACGTCGACGCCGCGCGTCGGGTGCGCCGCCAGGATCACCCGGGCCCCGCGCGCGAGCTCGCGGCCGAGCACGAGCTTCTGCTGGTTGCCGCCCGAGAGCGCGCGGGCGGCGGCGCCGGGCGCCACCGGGCGCACGTCGTAGCGCTCGAGCAAGGGGGCGGCGGCGCGGGCGAGCGTCGCCGGCCACAGGCCGAACGGGGCCGCGATCGCGTCCTCGCGGCCGAGCACGAGGTTCTCGGCGACGGTGAGGTCGAGCACCAGGCCGCGGCGGTGGCGGTCCTCGGGCACGTGGGCCAGCCCCGCGGCGAGGCGCGCGCGCACCTCGAGCGGCGTGAGGTCGACCCCGCCGAGGCGCACGCGGCCGCGCGCGGCCGGGCGCAGGCCCATGATGGCCTCGACGAGCTCGGTCTGGCCGTTGCCCTCGACGCCGGCGACGCCGAGGATCTCGCCGGCGCGGACGGCGAGCGAGACGTCGGCCAGGGCCGGCACGCCGGGGCTGCGGTCCACGCCGAGCCCGTCGACCTCGAGGAGCAGCGGCGCGTCCGGCGCGGCGGGGGCGGCACGGGTCGCGTCGGGCAGGACGTCGTGGCCCACCATCGCGCGGGCGACCTCCTCGGCGCTGGTCGCCGGCGTCTCCATGCGCGCGACCACCCGGCCGCGGCGCATCACCGTGATGCGGTCCGAGATCGCCATCACCTCGTCGAGCTTGTGGGTGATGACGACCACGGCGCGGCCGCTCTGCCGCAGCTCGCGCAGGATGCCGAAGAGCTGGGTCACCTCGGGCGGGGTCAGCACCGCCGTGGGCTCGTCGAGGACGAGGACGTCGGCGCCGCGGTGGAGCACCTTGGCGATCTCGAGGCGCTGCTGCTCGCCCACGCTGAGGTCGCCGGCCAGGCGGTCGGGCTCGAGGCCGAGGTCGTAGCGCTTCATCAGCGCGCGTACGGCGCCGGCCGCGGCCCCGCGATCGAAGAGGCCCAGGCGGCGCGGCTCGCAGCCGAGGACGAGGTTCTCCGCGACGGTGAGCGTGGGCACGAGCGTGAAGTGCTGGTGCACCATGCCGAGCCCCCGGGCGATGGCCTCGGCCGGGGCGTGGCGCCGCAGCGGCTCGCCGTGGAGCAGGATCTCGCCGGCGTCGGGCGCGAGGAGCCCGTAGACGATCCGCATCAGCGTCGACTTGCCGGCGCCGTTCTCGCCGCACAGCGCGTGGATCTCGGCGGCGGCGGCCGTGAGGTCGACGGCGTCGTTGGCGAGCACGGCGCCGAAGCGCTTCGTGACGCCGCGCAGCTCGAGCGCGGGCGAGGTCATGGCGCCGCTCCCGCCGCGCGCGCGCCGGCGCTCGCCGGGGCGGCGGCGCCGCGCGCCGGGGCGGCGGCGCTCGCCGGGGCGGCGGCGGGCGTCCGCACCACCGCGACGCCGCGCGCCGTGTCGACGCCGAGGCGGCCCGCGACGATCTCCGCCCGCAGCGCCTCGGCGCGGGCGCGGGCCGCGGGCCCGACGAGGTCCCGGTTGTGCTCGTCGAAGACGTAGTCGATGCCGCCCTCGGCCAGGCCGAAGGTGCGCACCCCGCCCTGGAACGTGCCGTCGATGACCGCCTTCACGGTGTCGAAGACGGAGACGTCGACGCGCTTGATCATGGAGGTGAAGATGCGGCCGGGCGCCTCGCGGTACTGGTCGGCGTCGACGCCGATGGCGTACGTCCCCCGCTCGCGCGCGGCCTCGAACACGCCGAGCCCGGTCGACCCGGAGGCGTGGAAGATGATGTCGGCGCCGGCGCCGTACTGCGCCAGGGCGAGCTCCTTGCCCTTGGCCGGGTTCTTGAACGCGTCGGCGGTGACGCCGGCGAAGCCGGCGACCACCCGGCACGACGGGCAGACGTGGCCGGCGCCGGCCCGGTAACCCGCCTCGAAGCGCCGGATGAGCGGGATGTCCATGCCGCCGACGAAGCCGACGGTGTGCGTGCGCGAGCGCAGCGCCGCGAGCGCGCCGACGAGGAACGCGCCCTCCTCCTCCCGGAACTTGAGCGCGACCATGTTGGGCGGCGGCACGACGAAGCCGTTGGGCCCGAACTTCGCGTAGTCGACCGACGCGAACCGCGTCCGCGGGTACTCCTGGGCGACCGCGTACATGTCGTCGGAGAACATGAAGCCGACGCCGATGACGAGGTCGAACCCCTCGGCGGCCAGCAGCCGGATGCCGCTCTCCCGGTCGGAGCCGTCGCCGGGCTCGAGGTACTGCGCCAGGACGCCGAGCTCCCGGGCGGCGCGCTCGAGCCCTTCGTGGGCCGAGTCGTTGAACGACTTGTCGCCGCGGCCGCCGACGTCGAAGACCAGGCCGATGCGGGCCCGCGGCTTCGTCGCCCGGGCGCGCGGCCCGTCGGTCCTGGCGAGCAGCAGGACCGCGTTGAGCGCCACCAGCACGGCGACGGTCGCGAGGAGGCCACGCACGCGCGATCTGTACCACAAACGCCCGCGTCACCGCCCTCCGTTCGTGCTCGCGATCGCCCTCTCGCACCCGCCGCCAGCGCTGTGCTATGGTCGCCGCATGAAGAACGCCAAGCGGCCCATTCGCGTCCGAAAGAGCGTCAGCGCCGAAAGCAGCGTCAAGCAGGACGACGTTCTCATCGTGCTGACCCAGGCCTTCTGCACGACCGGCCACAACCTCATCCGGCCCGGCGAGCAGTTCATGGGCTTCGACGGCCTGCAGCTCTGGGTCAGCGACGGCGCGAAGGAAGGGCTGGTCGTCGTCAGCCCGATCCACGGCGACGGCTCCAAGAAGGGGCTCTCGTTCCGCCCCGGCGCGAAGCTCGAGATCTCGTGCCCCGAGTGCCGCACGCCGCTGCCCCACCTGTGCCGCTGCTCGTGCGGCAAGGGCGGCTCGCTGCGGACCATCTATCTCACGCCGGACCTCTCGGACGCGCACCAGGCGGCGGTCTGCGACATCTGGGGCTGCCCGCGCTCGCGGGTCATCGACTCCAACGAGATCCTCTCCGAGTTCATCGACGCGGAGCTCGCGGCCGAGGGCTAGGCCGCCCGCGATCGCCTCCTCCCTTCCGCGCGCTCCTTCCGCATTACGTCGTATCACTCAATCGATTGGTGGAATCAGGGCGGCGTATGCCTGGCGTTTTCAATGGACGCCTCCCGGCATCTACGTTAGTAATGCCCCCACGGACCCATTGAAGGAGTGACGATGCCTCGTTCGCACAAGGACCCGCTCAAGGCGATTCTCGCCCCGATCGCCGATCGCTTCGCCGCCGAGATCTCGGCGGCCGTGATGGACTACGTCGAGGCCCGCGTGCGCGACGAGGTGCAGGCCGTCGTCGACCGCACCTTCGGCGGGCAGCACGACGCGCCCGCGCGCGGCCCCCGCCGCGAGCTCGCCGTGGCGCGCCCCGAGCGGAAGGTGCGGGTCTGCCGCGTGCCGGGCTGCGGCCGGCCGAGCAAGGGCCCCCGCTTCGACTTCTTCTGCGAGGTCCACCGCGACCTGCCCGCCGCCGAGAAGGAGGCGATCAAGAAGGCCCAGGCCCAGGCGCCCGCCGGCGCCGAGGCCGCCGCCGAGAGCGCCGCCCCCGCGGGCGAGGCGCCCGCGCCGCGCGCCCGCAAGAACGGCGCCCGCAAGCGCGCCAAGGCCCCGGCGCGCGCCGCCCGCAAGGCGCGCGCGGCCAAGGGCGCCTGAGGCGAGCCGGAGGCGAGCCTCGTTGTTGCTGAGGCGAGCCGCGGCGAGCCAGGGGCGAGCCTCGTTGTTGCTGAGGCGAGCCTCGAGCGCGCCCCGCTACACCTGCAGCACCGCGGTCCCGTTGATCTGATCCCGCTTCAGGCGGAGGAGGCCCTCGTTGGCCTCCTCGAGGGGAAGGACCGTCACCTCCGGCCGCAGCGGGATCGCGGCGGCCGTCTCGAGCAGGGCCTCGCCGTCGCGGCGCGTGTTCGCCGTGACGCTGTGCAGATCGCGCTCGTAGAAGAGGTGCTCCGCGTAGCTCATGGCCGGGATGTCGGTCATGTAGATACCCGCGAGCGCGAGGGCGCCGCCCTTGCGCAGCGCCCGGAGCGCGACCGGCACCAGCTCTCCCGCCGGCGCGAAGAGGATGGCGGCGTCGAGCTTGACCGGGGGCGCCGCCGCGGCGTCGCCGACCCAGACGGCGCCGAGCGCGCGGGCGAGCGCGCGGTGCTTCTCGCCCCGGGTCGCGACGTACACCTCGCAGCCGCGGTGGCGCGCGATCTGGATCACGATGTGGGCCGAGGAGCCGAAGCCGTACAGGCCGAGGCGGCCGCCGGGCCGCACGCCGCTGCGCTCGAGCGCGCGGTAGCCGATGATCCCGGCGCACAGGAGCGGCGTCGCCTGCTCGTCGCTGAACGCCGCGGGGATGCGGTACGCGAAGGCGTCCGGGACGACGGCGTACTCGGCGAAGCCGCCGTCGGCGTGGTAGCCGGTGAAGCGGGCGGCCTCGCACAGGTTCTCCTGCCCGGCGCGGCAGTAGACGCACTCGCCGTCGGTGTAGCGCAGCCAGGCGATGCCCACCCGCTCGCCCGGCGCGAGCCGGGTCGCCCCCGGCCCGCGCGCATCGACGACGCCGACCACCTGGTGCCCGGGGACGAGCGGGCGGCGCACGAGCGGCAGGTCGCCCTCGATGACGTGCAGGTCCGTGCGGCACAGGCCGCAGGCGCGTACCCGCACCCGGACCTCGCCCGGCCCCGGCTCGGGCACGGGCAGGTCCATGAGCGTGAGCGGCCGCTCGGTGATCGGCTGATTGCGCGTGAGCACCATCGCGCGCATGACGGGCTCCTTAGTCCTCGAGCGTGCTGAGGTCCCCCTCGGGCAGCCCCTGGGCGCGCGCCTTGAGGACGCGCCGCATGATCTTGCCGCTGCGGGTCTTCGGCAGGCTCGGCACGAACTGGATCTCCTCGGGCTTCGCGATGGGGCCGAGCTCGTGCGCCACGTGCGCGCGCAGCTCCTCCTTGAGCTTGTCGGAGGCCTCGTGTCCGGCCCGGAGTATGACATAGGTGTGAATCGCGTTGCCCTTGATCTCGTGGGGCAGGCCGATGGCCGCCGCCTCGGCCACCGCCGGGTGGCTCACGAGCGCCGACTCGATCTCGGCCGTGCCCAGGCGGTAGCCGGAGACCTTGAGCACGTCGTCGACCCGGCCGATGATCCAGTAGTACCCGTCCTCGTCGCGGCGCGCCGAATCGCCGGTGAAATAGGCGCCCTTGTATTTGCTCCAGTATTGCTGGACGTAGCGGTCGGGGTCCCGGTAAAGGCCGGCGAGCATTGCCGGCCAGGGCTTCTTGATGATGAGATAGCCCTCCTCGCCGGTCTTCACCGGCTTGCCCTTGTCGTCGACGATGTCGACCTCGATG
Source organism: Polyangia bacterium (assembly GCA_036504295.1). Lineage (GTDB taxonomy): Bacteria > Myxococcota_A > Polyangia > JACRCY01 > JACRCY01 > DASXVK01. The sequence continues at coordinate 3,557 of DASXVK010000108.1, read as the reverse complement.
CCGGGGTAGGGCTTCGTCGCCGAGCCGGGCTTCAGCGGCGTCGTCGGCAGCGGCGTGATCACGAAGCCGCCGGTCTCGGTCTGCCACCAGGTGTCCATGATCGGGCAGCGGCCCTTGCCGACCACGCGGTGGAACCAGCGCCACGCCTCGGGGTTGATGGGCTCGCCGACGGAGCCGAGGAGCCGCAGCCCGGCGAGGTCGTGGCGGTTGGGCCAGGCCTCGCCGAAGCGCATCAACCCGCGGATGGCCGTCGGCGTCGTGTACATCACGGTCACGCCGTACTTCGCCGCCATCGACCACCAGCGGTCGGGGTAGGGGAAGGTCGGGGCGCCCTCGTACATGAAGGAGGTGGCGCCGGCGAGGAGCGGCCCGTAGACGATGTAGGAGTGGCCGGTCACCCAGCCCGGGTCCGCCGTGCACCAGAAGCGGTCCTCCTCGCGCAGGTCGAAGACGTCCGTCAGCGTCGAGTGGACGCCGACCATGTAGCCGCCGTGGGTGTGCACGACCGCCTTCGGCTTGCCGGTGGTGCCGGACGTGTAGAGGATGAAGAGCGGGTCGTTCGCGTCCATCTCCTCGGTCTGGCTGTTGTGCGGCGTGCTCTTGCCGAGGGGCAGGTTGATGAGGTCGTGGTACCAGTAGTCGCGGCCCGGCTCCATCGTGACCGGCACGCCGGCGCGCTTGACGACGACCACGTGCTCGGGGTGGCCGCAGCGCTTGAGCGCCTCGTCGACGATCTTCTTCAGCTCGACGGTCTTGCCGTTCATGTAGCCGCCGTCGGCCGTGATGACGACCTTCGACTCGCTGTCGTCGATGCGGGCCGCGAGCGCCTCGACGGAGAAGCCGCCGTAGACGACCGAGTGGATGGCGCCGATCTTCGCGGTCGCCAGCATGGCGAAGACGATCTCGGGGATGCGCGGCATGTAGATGGTGACGCGGTCCCCCTTGGTGACGCCCATCGCCTTGAGCACGATGGCGAACTTGTTCACCTCGCGGTGCATGGCGTGGTACGAGAACGTCCGCAGCTCGCCGCCCTCGCCCTCCCAGATGAGCGCCAGCTTGTTGCGCCGCCAGGTCTGGACGTGGCGGTCGAGGGCGTTGTGGACGATGTTGGTCTTCCCGCCGACGAACCAGCGGAAGAAGGGCGCCTTGGACTCGTCGAGGACCTGGTCCCACTTCTTGAACCACACGAGCTGCTCGGCCCGCTCGGCCCAGAACTTGCGCAGGTCCTTCTGCGCCGCCCGGTAGAGGGCGTCGGGATCGGGGGCGTTCTGGGCGGTGAAGCCGGCGGGGGGGTAATGGACGTCGCCGTGCAGTTGCGGGCGGCGCCCCGCCTTGGGAGCCGAGGTCTTGGCCATGTCTTCCCTCCAACGCGAGGCAGATCTGTGTGGGTGGCTGCAGAGGGTTAGATTCGCGTGCTCGCGCCAGGATTCGCTTTGAAGTGGGCTGTGGTATCCTCGGCGGCTGGAGAGGGTCGGGGCGTAGGTCGCAGACGGAGGGAGCGTATGACGCAGACCGGTTCATGCCCGCGCTGCCGGGCCGAGCTTCAGAGCCACACCGCGGGCGGGGTCGCGGCGCTCGTCTGCCGGGAGTGCGCGGGCGTGTGGCTCGATCACAACACCGGGCGGGTGCTGCTCGGCGAGGGCAGCGACGCGCAGGCGGCGCAGCTCTCCGACCAGCTCGCGACGGCGGCCACGCGCGCGATCGACACGTCGGCGGGCGGCATGTGCTGCCCGATCTGCAACGCCCCGCTGTCGCGGATCAAGCTGAAGGGCGTCACCGTGGACCTGTGCCTCGGGCACGGCACCTGGTTCGACAAGGACGAGCTGCGGCAGCTCGCGCTCGCGACCCGCGCCGACAACACGTCGCGGGCCGACGTGGGCGAGCACGCGACGGTGTACGCGCCGCCGCCCGACATGGAGCAGGGGACCGAGGCGCAGCCGGTCCGGCCCGAGCTGGCCCAGCAGATCGAGGCCGAAGCCGCTGACACGCTGACGCCGGCGGCCGCGAGCTCGATGGCCGGGATCGCGGACCGGATCGAGGGCCGGCAGGGCGCTGCCGCGCCGGCGCCGGCGCCGATGGGGCGCGCGCCGCAGCCGTACCCGGCGCCGCCGGTGGCGGGCGCGCCGCCGTATGGGCCGCCGCCGCAGGGCGCGCAGCCGTACGGGCCGCCGCCGCAGGGCGCCCAGCCGTACGGGCCGCCGCAGGGCGCCCAGCCGTACGGGCCGCCGCCGCAGGGTGCCCAGCGCCCCGGACCGCCGCCGCCGGGGGCGCCGCCGTACGGGCCGCCGCCGCAGGGCGCGCCGCCGTACGGGCCGCCGCCGCAGGGCGCCCAGGGGTTCGTGCCGCCGCCGCTCGCCGATCCGGCCCACGCGCCCCCGCCGTCGGGGCCGCCGCCCGTCGCTCGTGGCGGCGCGCCGATGATGCCGCCGCCCGGCGTTCGCGGCGGCGCGCCGATGCCGCCGCCCGGCTACGGGCCGCCGCTCGCCGGATATCCGCCACCGCCGGTGTACGCGGCCGCGGTGGGCATGGCGCCCCTGTACGCGCCCGCCGTCGTCGTCGTCCCGCACCCGGGCGACGTCTACTTCGCCGCCAACGTCGCCGCTGCGTCCGTCGAGGTCGCGGCCGACGTGGCCGTGGGCGGCGCCGAGGTCGCCTGCGAGGTGGCCGGCGGCGTCCTCGACATCCTCGGCTCCATCTTCTGAGAAAGGGACCCTGGGAGGGTCCCATTGACCTCCCGCGCAGAGTGCTGGCAGGCGAAGCCCGCCAGCACTCACGCGTTTGATCTCCGCCCACGTGCACCCACCGAAGCTGGCGGAAACCTTGAGACCCGGCTGACGTCGGGTTGCCGCGCTGGCATGCCATCTTACCTGGCCTACCAGGGGCCGGAGCATCGGCCCCGGGGAGGTGCCGCATGCGTCACAGGGTGGCCAAATCGCTCCGTGAAGGTTTCCAGATGGGGATCCTGGCCGGCGTCGTCTTCGCGATCATGGAGATCGTGGGCGCCGCTCTCGCACATGCTTCGCCGCTGCTGCCGTTTCGGCTCTTCGCGAGCGTGATCCTCGGCCACGGAGCCCTCACTGCGCCCGCGGTGTTCGCGTTCATGGTCGGGGGCGTGGTGCACGTCATCTTCTCGGCCGCCTTCGGGGTCGTCTATGGCCTCGTGAACGGCTGGGCGGGGTCGGAGACGCGCACGAGCTGGGCGACCCAGATCGTGCTCGGCCTCGTCTACGGCCTGGTGCTCTGGGTGGTGCCGTTCCAGCTCGTCGGCCGGGTGCTGTCGCCGGCCTTCCTGGAGGCCGATCAGATGGTGCAGCTCCTCCTGCACATGGTCTTCTTCGGCCTGCCGCTGGGGCTCTTCTACGTGATGGCCGAACGCCACGCGTGGGTCGAGCCGCGCCGCGGTGAGCCCCCGGCCACCTCCGCGCCGAGCCCCTAGCCGAGCGCTCGCCCCTTGCGCCGCCCGGCGCCGACCGCAGACGAGAGGTGTGACAACCCGCGAGGAGCAGCACCCCGGGGGGCCCTTCGTCATCACCATCAGCCGCCAGCTCGGCGCCGGT
>DASXVK010000107.1:0-11652 GCA_036504295.1 Polyangia bacterium | reverse complement strand
CGTGCGAGCGCGACGAGCTCATCGAAGGCACCATCAGCCAGCGCGTGAAGGGCGGCCTCTCGGTCACCATCCGTGGCGGCGTCAAGGCCTTCCTGCCCGGGTCCCAGGTGGACCTGCGGCCGGTGCGGAACCTCGACGCGTTCATCGGCAAGACCTACAAGTTCAAGGTCATCAAGTTCAACAAGAAGCGCGGCAACATCGTCCTGTCGCGCCGCGTCCTCCTCGAGAAGGAGCGGGCGGAGCTCAAGGAGCAGACGCTCGACCGGCTCAAGGAAGGCCAGATCGTCGAAGGCATCGTCAAGAACCTCACCGAGTACGGCGCCTTCATCGATCTCGGCGGCATCGACGGCCTGCTGCACATCACGGACATGTCGTGGGGCCGGGTGAACCACCCCTCCGAGATGTTCCAGGTGGGCGACCACGTCCGCGTCAAGGTCCTCAAGTTCAACTCGGACACCGAGCGCGTCAGCCTCGGCCTCAAGCAGATCACCGAGGATCCCTGGACCCACGCCGAGGAGAAGTACCAGCCCGGCACCGTGGTCAAGGGCAAGGTCGTGTCCCTCAAGGACTACGGCGCCTTCATCGAGCTCGAGGAGGGCATCGAGGGCCTCGTCCACATCTCCGAGATGTCGTGGACCCGGCGCGTCAAGCACCCCTCGAAGGTCGTCGCGGTCGGCGACAACGTCGAGGCGGTCGTGCTCGACATCGACGCCAAGAACAACCGCATCTCCCTCGGCATGAAGCAGCTCGAGCCCAACCCCTACGAGGCGCTCGCGGGCAAGTACCCGCCCGGCACCACCGTCAAGGGTCGGGTCCGCAACCTGGCCGACTTCGGCATCTTCGTCGAGATCGAAGAGGGCATCGACGGCCTGGTCCACATCAGCGACATGTCGTGGACGCAGCGGATCAAGCACCCCTCCGAGCTGTACCAGAAGGGTGACGAGGTCGAGGCCGTCGTCCTCAACATCGACCAGGACGGCGAGAAGCCGAAGATCAGCCTCGGCATCAAGCAGCTCATCCCGGACCCGTGGGACCGCATCCCCTACGACTACCCGGTCGGCAAGATCGTCGAGGTCAAGGTCCTCAAGGTCCTGGACTTCGGCGCCTTCGTCGAGCTCGAGAAGGGCGTCGAGGGCCTGATCCACGTCTCCGAGATGAGCGAGGAGCGCGTGGAGGACCCGCGGCAGATCCTGAAGCCGCTCCAGCAGCTCAAGGCCGAGATCATCACCGTCGACACGGCGGAGCGGAAGATCGGCCTCTCGATGCGCGCGGCGCAGCGGCAGGAAGAGATCACCGAGGCGCAGGGCTACTCGGCCGGCCAGACCGGCGGCGCGACCCTGGGCGACGTGATGCGCGGCAAGCTCGAGGCGCTCAAGAAGAAGACCAAGCAGGACACCGAGTAGCGCCTCGGTTCACGCAGCAACCCGAACGCCCGCGTCGACGCCGACGCGGGCGTTTTTTTACGCGGCGTGGGCGCTCCGGCCGGCCGCATCCTACCCGATCCGCGGCAGCCGCGACCCGCTCAGCGCGACGAGAATGATGAGCAGCGCCATCAGGCCGAAGTAGCCGACCGCCGCGAGCCGGCGCTGCGCGGGCCGGACCTCCGCCTCGTCCACGTACTCGGGCCGAGCGGCCACGCGCTCGAGGAGGGTCGGGGCCGGAGCCGGGGCGCCCCGGCGGCCGCGGCGCTCCCGCAGATAGCAGCGCGTGCCCTTGACCGCCGCGACGATGCCCAGCAGCACGACGAAGGGGTGCAGCGTCACCGCCCACCGCAGCGTGATCACCACGACGGCGACGAAGAGCAGGGCGCCAGCCAGCCAGTGCCGCGGCCGCAGCGGCTGCGACATGCGATCGCCGTCGAGCTTCATCAGCGGCAGCAGGTTGAAGAGGTTGATCATGAAGGTGATCCAGGCCAGCACCATGAACAGGCCCGCGGTCCGTGCGCTGCCGCTGGCGAGGCCGAGCAGCAGCGCGACGAGCCCCGCCACGGTCCCCGCGGCCGGGCCGCCGAACCCGACGCACGCGTCGACCCAGGTCGTCCGCGGCTGATCCTTGAGCGCGATGAACGCGCCGAAGAACGGGATGAAGACCGGCGCTCCGACCCGGAGTCCGACGAGGCGGGCGGCGGCGCCATGGCCCAGCTCGTGGACGAGGACCGTCACGACCACCCCCACCGCCAGCCACAGGCCGTAGTAGCCCGCGTACAGCAGGATCGAGAGCCCCATCGTCGAGGCCGTCGTAAGCAGCGGACCGAGCTTGAGGGCGCCGAGGAGGAGCTTGCCCTTCGTGAGCAGCAGCAGGAGGACGAGCTTGCCCTTCGTGAAGGCGAGCGCGAGGACGGCCACGAGCGCGGCGACGATCCCGGTCCGGGCGCGAGACTTGGGGGCGGCCGCGCCGGCCGCACGCGCCTGCTCCGCGGCGCGCGCGGCCTGATCCTCCCGCTCCAGCCGGCGGAGCTTCTCGAGCGGCGACTCCACGGGCTACGCGAGCTTCGTCGGCTTGGGGAGGCCCCACGCCACGCCGAGCGCCAGGAAGAGCCAGAGGGCGTCGAAGGGCGACAGGAACGAGCCGATGTTCTCGAAGAAGAGCCCGACGAGGCGCGGGTTGAAGTACGACGGCTCCGTCCCGCCCTCCTTGACCACGTACTCCCGCGCGGCGTGCGCCACGATGAAGTACTTGCCCAGGAGCAGCCCGAGCGTGGCGCAGCCGACCGCGATCCACTGGAGCAGCGCCGCCTTCTTGCGCCGCGCGCCCAGCAGCACGCCGTAGCCGGCCACGTAGCCGACGCCGACGGCCACGTACCCGATATTCAAGCCGGTCACGATGGCGATGACGGCCCAGGCCACGCCGCTGATGAGCGCCCCGACGAGGCCGCCCACCAGGCCCGAGATCACGGCCGGACCGCGGGCCTGCTCCGCGCGGAGCTCCGCGACGATCTGGTCGCGGCACGCGCCGCAGACGGAGCGGCCGTTCACGGCGGTCGCGCAGGCGCCGCAGGTCGGCCGGCCGCACAGCTCGCAGAGATGCGCCGTGGCCGGATCGCAGACTGCGCAGCAGGGCGCTGCGGCCTCCGCCGCCATGGCTTCGGCGGTGATCGCGGCGTCCTCCGTCGCGGCGCCCTCCGTCGCGGCGCCCGTGTCGGTCGGGGCGCCCGCGTCGGTCGGGGCGCCCGGGGCCGCGTCCGCAGCGCCGGCGACGGCCTCGGCGGCGATGACGGGTTCGACTGCTGCGGAAGACGGAGCGGCCTCGGTCCCGAGCTCACTGTCGGACATGCGCACCTCGCATCGCTCCGCCCCCGGAGCGGACAGGGACACCGGGGGCCATGATGGCCAAGGCCGAGGCGCATGTAAACAGCGAAAAGAAGGGCGGGCCGTGCGGGGGACGCCGACATGCCGCGCCCGACGGTTCGCCGAGGCCCGTGATCTCGGCCAGGTGCGCCTCCCGAGCGGCGCCGGGAGCGGCGCCTACGCTGGCTTCGGCCGCCGTATCTCGAGTTGCGCGCGCGGACCATCGAGGCGCACGAGTAGCCGCCGGAGGACGTTTCGGCCGACGATCACGTAAGGCCGCCGCGTCGCGAGCGCCTCGACGTGCGGGAACGACAGCCCGTCGATCTCGAGGTCGAGCCGAAAGACCACCACCTCCTCCAGCGTGCCCTGGAAACCGGCAGCGCGCACCGCGCGCACCGGCGGCAAGTCCAGCTCCGTGACCAGGCGCTCGGGAACCGCGCAGAGGTCGGCGCCGGTGTCGAGCTTCCCATCCACCGTCGCGACATCGAGGCCGGATGGGGCGCGCACGCGCACCGGCACGACGGGCGCGGGTGGATCGAAGGCGCGGCTGTAAGCCCGCTTCATGCGGTCTCGAACCCGGGCATCTCGACGAGCGGCGGGGGGCCGCCGACGCGACCGATGAAGCAGGCGCGGCCGCCGAGCCGGGGCCAGACGCGCTCGAAGAGCCGGTCGTGATCGGCGTCGGACGCGATCACGCGTCCGTCGCGGATCGCGACATACCGGCCGCGCAGGCGCCGGAGCAGGCGGGGGAGGAGGCGCGCGAAGGCCGCGCGCTGCGCCTGCCACTCCGCCATCCGGGCCGACGGCTTCGCGTCGGATCCGGGGGTCGCAGTCACCGGTCCGAGTTGCGCGCGAGGGCGCCCGTAGCGGGTGATGACGATGTGCTCGCCTCGGGCGGCGCGCTCGACCAGGCGCGGCGCATCCGCCTTGAGGTCGCGGACCCCGACTTCGGTGATGGCCATGATCCTGGCCACATCGTAGCATTGTGGGCCCGGGGGGCAAGCGCCGAGGGTCTGCGGCTCTAGCCACGAATGCCCGCGTGGTCACGGCCTGCGGGCAACCAGCTTGTCGTAATCCGCGTGGGACCCGATCCAGAACCAGACGACGTCGTCACCATCTCGGATCGCGAGGGCGCGGTAGTGCAGGCCGACGCGCGCCGAGAATATCGGCCGGCTCGGATGGACCTGACGGAAGCGGAGGCTCGGATGCGCTGGATCCTCCCGGAACAGGCGGTACGCCTCCCTGGCGTGCTCACGCACCTCGGTCGCCAACGAGGCGAACGCCCGGCGGAAGCGCGCGGTCGTATGGGAGGTCACAGCCGGTCCGGATCCAGCCGCTGCGTGCGACCTCGGGTGTGCTCCCCGAGCGCCTCGTCGGCCAGCTCCTCGAGCGTCTCCGGGGACTCGGCCAGGAGCGCCTCCCATCGCCTATCTGACTCGAGCTCCCGGAGCAGCCAGCGAGCGAGGGAGTCCTGGTCGCCCTCAGGTAGCCGCTGCGCCTCGTCGAACGCCTTCTGAAGCAGCTTCGTCATCGCGGAGGCCTCACGCTTATGGTGCCACGCTGGAGCTGTGGGTGCCATGCCCGGCCGTGGCGCGTCAGGCGCACGCCGCGCGTCCGCCGGCGGCGCGCAGGGTGAGGTGGTCGCCGTCGCGCACGAGCGCCATCGGGTCCAGGCGGCGCCCGTCGCGGTGCAGCTCGAGCGCGCCGGGCGGATAGACGCCGAAGAGGTCCGGCGCGGTGAAGCACACCGCCTCGATGAAGAGGGCGGCGGGCACGGCGGCGGGGAGCGGGAGCTCGCCGGGGAGGCCGGCGAGGAGCGGCGCGACCGCGGGATCGACCGTCAGCATGACGGAGCCCACGGCCAGGTCCGGGATCCCGGCCGCGATGAGCTCGTCGCTGTCGCCGTCGAGGGTGAGCACCTCCGCGCCCTGCCGCGCCAGCATGGCGCAGATCGGGCAGTCGGGATCGAGTTGCTTCATGGGCGAGCCGTCGAGGCGAGCGACGAGATGGCGGGGGCGGTGGGCGTGGATACGGGGGCGTTTGCGCGACATCTGAACCTCCTCACGCCGGAGGTTCTCGGCCGCGGGCCCGGCCGGTTGCGGCGGCGCAGCGCGGGCGCGCTATGATAGCGACCCATGCTATCTCACGTCGTGGTGCGCCGGCGCGTGGTGGCCGGGGTCGTGCTCGGCGCGGTGTTCGTCGTCGGGTGCACGTCCCCGCCGGCGCCGCCGAGCAGCACGGCCGCGGCTGCGCTCGGCTCCTCGACGTCGAGGTCGGGCGGGAGCCCCACGGGGAGCGGGACGCAGGTGGATGTCGGTCTCGACGCGATGACCAGCAGCGCATTTCTGGCGCACCTCGGCGTCGAGGCGTACCTCGCCACCCTCATGCGCGCGCGGGCGGACGCGACGAGATATCTCGATCGTTTCGAGCAGCGGCTGCTGGGCGGGGCGGACGCGCGGCTCCCGGCGCAGCCGTCGGTGCCGCTGGGCGCGCTGCGCCGGCAGGCGCCCTCGCGTACGACCGTGCTCGCGGCGCGGATCCGTGAGCGCTTTCGCGGGCGCCTCGCGCCGCGCGTCGACCGGGAGCTCGAGCGGCTCGCGCTCGGGGGCGAGATCCTCGATGTGGAGATCCTCTCGGTCACGCGACGCGGGGGGCGGGCGTCGATCCCGGACGCGCAGGTCGAGGCGGAGCTGCGGAACCCGACGGGCGAGCGCTGTACGCCGAAGGTGCTGGATCTCGTCTGGGCCGGCGGCGGGAGGGCGAGCCTCGCGCTCGGCGCCGGACCGCTCGAGCCGGGTGCGCGCGTCACCGTCCAGGTCGCGGTGCACGGGCCCGCGGCCACGTTCACCGGGCCGAACGACGTCGGCCCCACCGCCCGCGCCGACTGCGTACCCAGGTGAGCGCCCGCGCTACCGCGCGAGCCCGACCACGCGCCACTCGCCCGCGTTGTCGGGCTTGAGGATCAGGATGAAGAGCTCGCTGCCGGCCCGGGCGACGCCGAAGAGCGTGCCCTCGCCGGCGCCGGCGCCGCGGGGCAGGGCGCCCAGGCGGCTGCGCAGGCCGGCCGCGCTGAAGACCTCGACCTTGCGGTCGCCGCGCTTGCGGGGCGCCTCGTCGAGGAGGCCGCGGTAGAGCCGGTCGAGGTCGCCGAGCTTGGTGATCGTGGTCTCGCCGCTCTGGAACGGCGCGCGGCTCGCGGCGACGAGCGCCGCGAAGTCGCCGCGGCCGTAGGCCTCGAGCCAGGCCAGGGCGACGCGGCGCGCCTTCGGGTCGTCCGCCTTCACGAGCAGCTTCGCCGCCGTCTTCGCCGTCGCGCGGTCCGGCTCGTCGTGCTCGGCGGGCTCGTGGCCCTCGTGCTCCTCGCCCTCGGCGTGCGTGTGCTCGGGCGCCGGTCCGCGGTAGGTGTGATCCGTCAGCACCACCTGCCGCTGCAGCGCCCGCGGCGCGCGGGGACCGGCGGCGGGGCTCGGCAGGCCGCGCTCGGGCCCGGCGCTCTTGATCTCGCGCGTATCGACCGGCAGGTTGGGCCGGTCGCTCGGGCCCTTCGGCGGCGTCGTGAGGATGTACGGATCGACGCCGAAGGTGGCGCACTGGCGGTTGTCGCGGTGGAAGCGCCAGTGGAGGTAGATCTTGCCGTTCGCGCTCATGATCTCGCGCGGCGGATCGGGGTAGGGGCCCGCCGTCATCACGACGTCCATGGCCGCGACGTCGAACGGCAGGTAGCCCGACGGCCGCACGATCGTGACCTTGTCGATGGTGCCGTCGCCGTTGAGGACGATCTCGACCATCGTCCAGCGGGTCATGTCGTTGAGCGGGCTCGAGGAGGATTTCATGTCCCAGTCCTCGAGGACGCCGAAGCCCCAGAGCTTGTGGATGCCCCGGTGCATCCGCGCGATGTACGCGGCGAACGGCGCGGCGCGCGTGTTGAGCGCCGTCTGGTTGCCGGGTCGCACCTCGGGGACGAAGTTCTCGAGCGACGACTTGATCGCCCCCCACTTCTTCTCCCACCGGCCCGCGTGGTGCGACTGCTCGCGCTGCGCGAGCCGCTTCACCTTCTCGCGCTCGTCCTGGCCGACGACCTTGTCGTAGTCGTGGCCGGTGAGCGCCAGCTTCAGCTGCTTGCCGCCCCGGCTCTGCGCGCGCTGCTCGCGCGGCGCCATCGAGGACTTCGTGTCGGCCTTGCGGCCGCGGAGGATGCCGTCGGGCGCCTGGGGCGCGGCCTCCGGCGTGACGCCGCCCGGGAGGTCGTGGGACCGGCGCGGCAGGTCGCGCATCGAGAGCAGGTGCTTCGGCCGGGCGTCGTGCTGGTCCGGCAGCTCCTCCTGAGCGTGGGGCGTCACCCGCGGCGCCATGCGCGACTTGTGCGCCTTCTCCTCGACGGTCTCGGCGATCTTCTCCTTCGGGCCGCCGACGCGGTCGTCGCGACGGTCCGAGGGCGCGCTGCCCTGCTCGCGTCCCTTCGACGCGCGCTCGAGGTTCGTCTCCGTCGCGCGCGTCTGCTGCTCCACCCGCCGGTTCTTCGCCGCGAGGAACTCGGCGCTCTTGTTCTCTTCCTCGTTCTTGTCCTGCTCCTGCTCGACCATCTTCATTCGCCGCAGCTCCGGGGGGAGCGGCTGCGGCTTCGGCGGCGGCGGCGGCGGCTTCTGCTCCTCGGGCTTGGGCGGCGGCTTCTTCAGGTCCTTCGTGAGGTCCGGGACCTTGGGGTCCGGCGGCGGCGGCGGGAGCACCTTGAGCTGGATCGGCTTCTCCCGCTCGGGCTCGGCCTTCGGCACCTCGGCCTTGGCGAGCTTCTGCGGCTCGGCCTCGGCCTTCGGCGGCTTCGGCTTCTCCTCGGCCTTGACCTGCTCGGGCTGGTCCTTGACCGGCGTATCCGGGGGCAGGGTCTCGGTCGCCGGGGCCTGGGCAACGGGCTGCGGCTCGTCGACGAGGTCCATGGTGATCTGCGGCGTCAGGTCAGGGCTGCGCGGCCACAGCGCGATGACCAGCACCAGGATGCCGTGAACGAGGACCGAGACTGCGGCCCAGAGCCACAGCGCGAGCGCGCTGCTCCGCACCCGTGTTGGATGCGGTGGGTAGCTCTGGCGCGCGCGCCCACCCATGCGGGGAATCTAGCAGCCAGATCACGTCGTGGCAAGGTGGTCGGAGCGGCAGGATTCGAAGGTTTACGAGAGCTTGCGGTAGACGCCGATGACGACGCCGATGAGGTTGACGCTGCGAAAGTCCCGGCGTCGCACGAGGATCGGCTCCATCCGGGCGTTCGCGGGCTGGAAGCGGATGACGTCGCCTTCGGGGTAGTAGCGCTTCACCGTGGCTTCACCGTCGATCATGGCGACGACGATGTCGCCCTTGCCGGCGGTCAGTTGCTTGCGGACGAAGATGAAGTCGCCATCGTGGATGCCGTCGTCGATCATGGACTCGCCCGTGACGCGCAGGGCGAAGACCTCGCGGTTCTGGCCGATGAAGAACCGGTCGACGCGGACGTTGCCCTCCAGGTTCTCCTCGGCGAGCAGCGGCTGGCCGGCGGCGACCCGCCCCACGATCGGCACATCGACGAGATCTCCGGCCAGGTGGCCGAGCGACTCCACCGGCCGCAGCGCCCGCGACTTGAGGTCCTCGCGCGTGATCCAGCCCTTGCGCTCGAGCGCCTTGAGGTGATCGTTGACGCCGTTGGTCGAGCGGATCCGCATGAAGGCGCCGATCTCGCGCAGCGTGGGTGGGTACCCGCGCTCCTCGATGGAATTGGTGATGAAGTCGTAGACTTGCCGCTGGCGTCCGGTGAGATCGGCCTTCATGTGCCCCTCTCGTCAACGTCGCCGCCAGGGCGGCGGCCATGACTGAACAGAGATTTAGGTTACTGAACACTCGCACCGGCGTCAAGTTTTCAGGAGCGGGCACCGGTGGCCATGTGGGTGCGCGGGGGATAACTTGATCCGTGCCGCAGAGCGGCGTACCGTCGCAGTGGAAAAACTTAGCCTTGGAGGTCAGCGATGCGCTCGCTCGCTCTCGTCATCGGGGTCGCCGTGCTCGTCGGGCTCGCGCTCGCGCCCGCCCGCGCCGAGGCACAGCTCACCGGCCAGATCATCACCTCCGACCAGCCGCTCCCCGACCCGTCGGGGGACACGGCCAAGTGGGTGAAGGAGCTCAAGAAGCTCCAGAAGACGACGTTCACCAAGGAAGAGGGCGGCGGGTGGACGGTGCACTTCCTCGCGTTCCTGAAGAAGGCGCCCGGCACCAACGAGGTGAACCTCGTCTTCTACGACGTGACCCAGGGCAAGCCCGACCAGGTCCACTACGTCCCCTTCTCGGTGACGGCGGCGCAGAAGACGCTCAAGTCGCAGCTCAAGCTCTCCGCCGACGACCCCATCAAGGCGGGCCGCAAGTACGAGGTCCGGCTCACCCGCGTCGTGGGCAACAAGGAAGACGTGCTCGCGAGGGTGACGCTCACCTTCAAGTAGCAGCGCCTGGCGGGCCGCAGATTTGCGACCCGCCTCCACCGACGATACGCTTGCACCCGTGACGAACGAGGGCGGCACCGACGGCGCCGCGGTCCCCGCGGCCCCCGCGCCCGCGCCGCGCCTGGCGCGGGCGGCGGGCATCATCAGCGCCGCCACCTTCCTGTCACGCCTGCTCGGGCTCGTGCGCGAGCAGGTCTTCGCGGCGCTCCTCGGCGCGTCGCCGCTCACCGACGCGTTCGTCGTCGCGTTCCGGATCCCGAACCTCCTGCGCGACCTCTTCGCCGAGGGCGCGCTCTCGGCCGCCTTCGTCCCGACCTTCACCGACTACCTGACGAACCGGCCGCGCGCCGACGCGTGGCAGCTCGCGAGCCGCGTCATCACGATCCTCCTCGCGTTGCTCGGCGCCATCGTCCTCGCGCTGACGCTGTGGCCCGGGCCGCTCGTGCACGGCCTCGCGCCGGGCTTCACCGCCTCGCAGCGGGACCTCACGGTGCTGATGACCCGCGTGATGCTGCCGGTGCTGCCGCTCGTATCGCTCGCGGCGGTGTGCATGGGCATGCTGAACGCGCAGGGTCGGTTCGCCACGCCGGCCCTCGCGCCCGCGGTCTTCAACGTGGTCGCGATCGTGACCGGCGTCGCGCTCGCCCTGCTCGGGCTGCCGCAGCGCCAGGTGGTCATCGGCTGGGCCGTCGGGACGCTCCTCGCGTCGGCGGCGCAGCTCTTGATGCAGTGGCCGGCCCTGTGGCGCACCGGCTTCCGCTTCCGGCCGTCGCTCACGGTGCGCGACCCGGGGCTCAAGCGCATCGCCGGCCTCATGGCGCCGGCGACGCTCGGCCTGGCGGCGACCCAGGTCAACATCATGGTCTCGACGATGTTCGCGTCGAACGAGGCCGGCGCGAACACGTGGCTCCAGTTCGCGTTCCGCGTCCTGTACCTGCCGATCGGGATCTTCGGCGTCGCGGTCGGCACCGCGGCGACCGCGGGCCTCGCGCGCAACGCCGCCGAGAAGGACCTCACGGGCCTGCGGGACACGCTCCGGCACGCGCTGCGGCTGGTCGCGTTCCTGACGGTGCCGTCGATGGTGGGGCTCATCGTGCTGAGCCGGCCGATCATCCGCCTCCTCTTCGAGCACGGCCGCTTCTCGGCCGCGGACACCCACGCGACCGCCGTCGCGCTCTGCTACTACACCGTCGGCCTCTATGCGTACTCGTCGGTGAAGGCGCTGGCCCCGGCCTTCTACGCGCTCGGCCGGCCGCGGGTGCCCGTCTGGGCGTCGGTCAGCGCCGTCGGCGCGAACCTCGTCCTCAACGCGACGCTGTACCCGCTCCTCGGCTTCCGCGGGCTCGCGCTCGGCGTCGCCGCCGCCGCCATCGTCAACGCCGGCGTCCTCGCCGTCACGTTCCAGCGGCAGGTCGGGGGGCTGTGGCGCCGCGACCTCGGCGTGGTCCTCGCGAAGGTGAGCATCGCGGCCGCGGCCACCGGCGGCGTCGCGTGGGCGGCCCTGCAGGGCATGCTGCGGCTCGTCGGGACCCACGGCCTGGGCGCGAAGCTCGCCGCCGGGCTCGTGCCCGTCGCGGCCGGCGGCGCCGCCTACCTCGCGGTCTGCCTGCTCCTCCACGTGGAGGAGGTCGCGGTGCTGCGCCGCCTCGCGCGCCGCTTCGCGCGCCGCTGATAAAGGGACCCTGGGAGGGTCCCTTTGACCTCCCGCGCAGAGTGCTGGCAGGCATAGCCCGCCAGCACTCACGCGGCTAGGAAAAGGGACCCTGGGAGGGTCCCTTCGACCTCCCGCGCAGAGTGCTGGCAGGCATAGCCCGCCAGCACTCACGCGACTCGGAAAAGGGACCCTGGGAGGGTCCCTTTGACCTCCCGCGCAGAGTGCTGGCAGGCATAGCCCGCCAGCACTCACGCGG
>DASXVK010000106.1:0-10538 GCA_036504295.1 Polyangia bacterium | reverse complement strand
CAGGACGTCGCGCTCACCTGGGCGCCGCTCGTCCACGACATGGGGCTCATCGGCGGGCTGCTGACGAGCCTGTACTGGCGCTGCCCGCTGCACGTGATGCCGCCGCAGACGTTCCTCATGCACCCGGATCGGTGGCTCAAGAACATCTCCCGCTTCCGGGTCACGCTCGCGTCGGCGCCGAACGCGGCCTACCAGCTCTGCGTCAAGCGCGTGCAGGACCGGCACCTCGAGGGCGTCGACCTCAGCTGCTGGCGGGTGGCGCTCAACGGCGCCGAGACCGTGCACCCGTCGACCGTCGAGGCCTTCTGCGCGCGCTTCGCCGCCGCCGGCTTCTCGCGGCGGGCGGTGGTCCCGAGCTACGGCATCGCCGAGAACACGCTCGCCACCGCCTGCCCGACGCTCGACGAGCCGTACCGCACGCGGCCGCACGGCGGCGTGCCGGTCGTCTCCGTCGGCGGCCCGCTCGCCGGCCAGGAGCTGGCGATCCTCGACGGGGCGGGCGCCGTCGTCGGCGAGGACCAGGTGGGCGAGATCGCGGTCCGCGGCCCGTGCGTGATGTCCGGCTACCACGGCGACGAGCGGGCCACCCGCCGCGCCATCGACGCGCGCGGCTGGCTGCACACCGGCGACCTCGGCCTCGTCGCTGGCGGCGAGCTGTACATCACGGGCCGCAAGAAGGACATGGTCATCAAGATGGGGCGCAACTACTACCCCAGCGACGTCGAGGGCGCGCTCGCGGCGTTCCCGGGGCTGGGGGCGACGCTCGCCTTCGCCGCCCCGAACCTCGCCGACGGCACCGACGACCTGATCCTCCTCGCGGAGAGCGCGCCGCAGGGCGCCGAGGCCGAGGTGAAGCTGGGCAAGGCGATCAACGCGGAGCTGCTCGGCCGGCTCGGGATCCGGGCGGACACGATCAGCCTCGTCGCGCCGGGCAGCCTCGGCGGCGCGGCCGACGGTGGCCGCCGCGCGCTGCGCGACGGCTGGCTGGAAGCACACCGCGCAACGGTGATCGAGGGAGTCAACCCATGAAGGTCTGCGTGACGGGCGGCAACGGCTTCATCGGCTCGCGGGTGGTGCCCCTGCTGCTGGCGGACGGGCACACGGTGCGCTGCGTGCTGCGCCCGACCAGCGACACCAGCCGCCTCGAGGGTCTGACCTACGAGCGCGCCGCCGGCGACGTGCGCGACGCGGCCTCGCTGCAGGCGGCGGTCGCGGGCTGCGACGCGATCATCCACCTCGCCAGCCCGTCATCGTGGAACGACATCAACTCGCCGCTCCTCGAGGCGGTCGTGATGGACGGCACGCGGAACGTGCTCGCGGCGGCGCAGGCGGCGCAGGCCCGCGTCGTCTTCTGCTCGACCGCGGTGGCGATCAACGCGTCGTCGGACCCGACCGTCGTCTTCGACGAGACCGCGGCGTTCACCGTACGCGATCGCCGGCTCCGCTACGCGAACAACAAGCACGCCGCCGAGCAGCTCTGCCGCGACGCCGCGGCCGCGGGCCTGCACGTCGTCATCGTGAACCCGGGCGAGGTGTACGGCCCCAAGGACACGGGCTTCATCACCGCCGGGAACCTGGTGGACTTCGCCAAGAGCAGCCCCGTCCTCGTCTCGAAGGGCGGCACGGCCATCGCGCACGTCGACGACGTGGCCCTGGGCATCGTGCGCGCGCTCACGCGGGGCCGCGCGGGCGAGCGCTACATCCTCGGCGGGCAGAACCTCAGCGTGCGCGAGCTGGCGTCGACGACGCTCCGGCTGCTCGGGATCCAGCGCGCCATCGTGACGATGCCGACGGGGCTCCTGCGCGCCATCACCCGCGCCGCCACGGCGCTGCACATCCCGCTCCCGTACAACCCGCTCGTGATCCCGTACGCCACCCGCTACTGGTTCATGAGCTCGGCGAAGGCGAGCCGCGAGCTCGGGGTCACCTTCCGCCCGGCCGACGAGGTGCTCGCACCGACGCTCGCCTGGCTGAAGGAGACCGGCCACATCACCCCGCCCCGGAGGGCCTCAGCATGACGGACCGCGACCCGCAGATCCTGCCGCTCTTTGCGCGGGCGATCTGGGAGATCGA
Source organism: Polyangia bacterium (assembly GCA_036504295.1). Classification (GTDB taxonomy): domain Bacteria; phylum Myxococcota_A; class Polyangia; order JACRCY01; family JACRCY01; genus DASXVK01. The sequence continues at coordinate 8,465 of DASXVK010000106.1, read as the reverse complement.
TCAGAAGAAGGTCGCCGACCTCGGCATGGAGACGCAGGTCGCCGGGCTCGGCATCGACTCGGTGGCGATGCTCGAGGTGATCGGCTTCCTCGAGGACGAGCTGCAGGTGCACCTCCCGGAGGAGCGGCTGCGGGACGTCGTGACGGTGGGCGACCTGGCGGACGTCATCGCCGCGGCCCGCGCCGCCGATTGAGTCGTCGCGCGACACCGGGGCAGTGGAAGCGTTGACGGAGGTGTAGGAATGAGGGCCGAACACGTGGGGGATGAGTCGCGCGGCGTCGCCATCATTGGCATGGCGTGCCGGTTTCCGGACGCCGCGGACGTGGCGTCGTTCTGGGAGAACCTGCTCGCCGCCCGGACGAGCTTCCGCGACATCCCGGCCGACCGCTGGAACCACGCCCTCTTCCACTCCGAGGTGCCGCGCGAGCACGACAAGACCTACGTGCGGCGCGGCGCCTTCATCGACGACGTGGCCGAGTTCGCGGCGCTGCACTTCGGCATCGCGCCGCGGCGGGTCGCGGCCATGGACCCGCAGCAGCGGCTGCTGCTCGAGGCGGTGCGCGTCGCGTTGATCGACGCGGGCCTCGAGAACGCGCCGTTCGACCACGCGCAGATGGGCACGTTCTTCGGGGTCAGCTCCTCCGAGTACCGCAACATCCTCGGCGCGCGCACGATGGCGATGCAGATGGCCGGCGGCGCCTTCGGCGAGACCACGCCCGAGACGGCGGCCGCCATCGCGAACGCCACCAAGCACGTCGATCCCGTGTCGGCCTTCTCGATCCCCGGGACGCTCCTGAACATGGCCGCGGCGAACGTCGCGCACCAGTGGAACCTGGGCGGGCCGGCCTACTCCATCGACGCCGCCTGCGCCTCGGCGCTGGTCGCGGTGTCCGAGGCGGTGACCTACCTGCGCGCCGGCGTGTGCGAGACGGCGCTGGCGGGGGGCGTGTACCTGAACCTCACGCCCGAGAACCTCGTCGGCTTCGCCCGGGCGAGCGCGATCTCGCGCGCCGGGGAGTGCCGGCCGTTCGACGCGGCGGCCGACGGCTTCCTGCAGGGCGAGGGCGCCGGCGTGCTGGTGCTCAAGCGGCTCGACGCGGCGCTGCGCGACGGCGACCGCGTCTACGCCGTGATCCGCGGCGTCGGCATCAACAACGACGGCAGCACCAGCGACGGGCCGATGGCGCCCAGCCTGAGCGGCCAGGCGGACTGCCTGCGCCGCGCCTACCGCGACGCCGGCGTGCCGCCGGACACGATCGACCTGGTCGAGTGCCACGGCACCGCGACGAAGGTCGGCGATCCCGTCGAGGTCTCGGCGCTGCGCGAGGTGTACACCGCCGGCGGGCCGCTCACGCACCCGGTGTGGCTCAGCTCGGTGAAGGGGAACATCGGCCACACCATGAGCGCCGCCGGCATCGCCGGCCTGCTGCGCGCGACGCTGGCGCTCCACCACGAGGTCATCCCGCCGCAGGCGAGCTTCACGGCGCCGAACCCGGCGCTCGGCCTCGAGCAGGGCCCCTTCGACGTGCCGCGCCAGCCGGTGCCGTGGGCGCGCACGGGCGACCGGCCCCGCCGCGCCGGCGTGAGCTCGTTCGGCTTCGGCGGCACGAACTGCCACCTGGTCCTCGAGGAGGCGCCCGCCGCCGCCCCGGCCGCGGCCGTCGCCACGGTCGCCACCGAGGCGCCCGCCGCCCCCGACCACGAGCTCGTCGTGCTCGGCGCCGCGACGCGCGCGCTGCTCGCCCGCCACGCCCGCGCGGTGGCCGACGCGCTCGTGAAGCAGCCGGGCACCCCGCTCGGCGACGTCGCCTACACGCTGTCCGCGACCCGCCGCCACGACCCCCTCAAGCTCACGCTCGTGGCCGCGAGCACGGACGAGCTCATCGCCGGGCTGCGCACCGCGGCCGAGCAGCTCGCCGGCGCCGCGCCGCTGCCGCTCGAGCTCGCCCCGGGGATCGCCGTCACGCCCGAGGGCGAGCCGCGCGCGCCCGCCGTCGCCTTCATGTTCCCGGGCCAGGGCGCCCAGCGCGTGGGGCTCCTGCGCTTCGCCTTCGAGCGCTTCCCGTCGTTCCGCGCGCGCCTGCGGGCCCTCGAGCAGAGCCTCGACGGCGCGCTCGAGCAGCCGCTGCTCGCCTACCTCTACCCGACCGCCGGCAACGGCGACCTCAAGGCCGCCGAGAAGCGGCTGCAGCAGACCGAGGTGTGCCAGCCGGTGATGGCGGCCCTCGGGCTGGCGCTCACCGATTTCCTGCGGGAGCTCGGGGTGACGCCGGCGATGTGCCTCGGCCACAGCCTGGGCGAGTTCGTGGCCGCGGCGGCCGGCGGCATCCTCGCGCCCGAGGAGGCGCTGCGCTTCGTCGCGCGGCGCGGCGCGGCCATGGCGGCGCTCGCGCTGCCGGACCCCGGGGCGATGGCCGCGGTGCGCGCCGACCGCGCCACCGTCGAGCGCTTCCTGCAACCGGGCGTCTGCGCGGCCAACTACAACCACCCGAAGCAGACCGTGCTCTCGGGCGACACGGCGGCGGTCGAGGCGGCGATGGCCGCCTGCGCGGCCGCGGGCCTCGGCGCCCAGCGGCTGCGCGTCTCCCACGCGTTCCACTCGCACCTCATGACCGGGGTCGCCCGCGACATCGCCGCCCTCGTCCAGGAGCTCCAGCCGCAGCCGGCGCAGGTGCCGGTCGTCTCGGCGATCACGGTCGCGCCGTACGCCGACGACGCCGCGGGGCAGGGCGCCACGCGGGCCACGTTCGCCCGGCACACGACGGCGCCCGTGGACTTCATGGGCGCGCTCGAGCGCTGCGCGGCGCTCGGCGCCGACTACTTCCTCGAGGTCGGCGCCGGCACCACGCTGACGAGCTTCGTGACGTCCGCGCTGCCGCGGGACCGGTACCGCGGGACGAGCTCGCTCGCCGCCGCCGACGACGACCGCGGCCGCGAGCTCTTCCGCACCCTGGGGCGGCTGGTCGCGCTCGGCGCGCCCATCGCGCTCGACCGGCTGTACGCGCGCCCCGAGCGCCGCGTGGTGAGCCTGCCCGCGGCCCCGCTCGTCGTCGAGCGCTACTGGGCGACCCGCGCCACCGGGGCGGCGCCGGTCGTGGCCGCGCCCGCCGTGGCCGCGCGCGCCGCGGCCGCGCCCGCCGGGACCGCGGCGTCGGACGACCTGATCGCGCTCTTCCGCGAGCAGACCGCCGTCCTCGCGCAGCACGCCGAGATCATCGCGCGCCAGAACGCGGCCCTCGCCGGCCAGCCGCTGCCGGCGGCCGCGCCCGCGCCGCGGCCCGCCGTGGCCTCCGCCCCGGCCACCGTGGCCCCGGCCGCGGCCGCCGCGCCGCCGCCCGCGCCCGCGGCGGCGCCGCCCGCGCCCGCCGCGGCGCCGCCCCGCCCTGCCCCGCCGCCCGTCGGCGCGCCCGCCGCGGCGCCGGGCGGCCAGGTCCTCGACAAGGTGCTCGACGTCCTCGCGGGCGTCAGCGCGTTCCCGAAGGCCGCCCTCAAGCCGTCGCAAGGGCTGGTGGCGGAGCTGGGCCTCGACTCCCTCATGATCGCCGAGTCGGTCGCCGGGCTGCAGACCGCGTTCCCCGGCCTGGGAGAGATCCCGCGCGCGCTGCTCAACCAGAAGACGACCATCGCCGACCTCGTGACGCACATCGAGCAGAGCGCGGCCGCGCCGGCCGCCGCCGCGCCGCCCCCCGCGGCGGCCGCGGTCCCCGCGGGCCCGCAGGAGGCCCGCCGCTACCGGCCGGTCCTCGTCCCCGCCACCCGCTCGGCGTTCACGGCCGAGCCGCTCCCCGCCGGCGCCTGGACGCTCGTGACCACGGACGGCGGCCCGGTGGCCGAGGCCGTCGTGCAGGGGCTCGCGCGCGCCGGCCGCCGCGTGGTCGCAGCGCAGCTCGGCGCCCCCTTCGCCGGCGCGCAGCCCGACGCGCTCGGCGTGCTCCGCCTGAGCTGGCCGCGGGACCCGGCCGCGGTCGACGGGCTCTTCGCGGAGCTCGCCCGCGCGGGCGCCCGCCCGGCCGCCCTCGTGCACCTCGGCGACCTCGGGCTCGCGCGCCCGGTGGCGGAGCTCCTCGCCGCCGGCGCCGCCGCGTGGCCGAACCCGGTCCCGCTCGCGCAGCGGCTGGCCGCGGGCCTCTCCGCCGCGTGCGACGGCGCCCCGGCGCGCTTCGCCGTGGTCACCGCGCTCGGCGGCGGCTTCGGCCTGCGCGGCGACGCGGGCGCCGCCGTGTGGCAGGTCGCGCTCTGCGGCTTCGCCAAGGCCCTCGCGCGCGAGTGGGACGCCGTCGTCAAGGCGATCGACGTCGACCCGGCCCAGCCCGCCCAGGCGCGCGCCGCCCAGATCCTGGCCGAGCTCGAGGCCGCCGACCGCGACGTCGAGGTCGGCTTCCCGGGCGGCGCACGGCACGTCATCACGCTCGCCCCGGAGCCGTTCGCCGCCGCCGCCGCGGCGCCGGTCGACGCGGCCTCCGTCGTCCTGGTGACCGGCGGCGGCCGTGGCCTCGGTGCGCGCGTCGCCCTCGACCTCGCCCGCGCGCGCTGCGGCCTCGTCATCGTCGGCAGCGCCGACCCCGCGCAGGACGAGGTCGCGCGCAACCTCGCCGCCATGCGGGCCGCGGGCGCCCGGGTGGAGTACGTGCGCTGGGACCTGACGCACGACGCCGTCCCCGCCGCGCTCGGCGCCGCCCGCGCCGCCCTCGGGCCGATCACCGGCGTGGTCCACTGCGCCGGCGTCATCCGCGACCGCCGCGTGGCCGACAAGACGCTCGCGGACGTCCGGGCCGTGATGGACGTGAAGGTGGCGGGGCTGCTCAACGTGCTGCACGCGACCGCCGGCGACCCGCTCGCCTTCGTGGTCGCGTTCTCCTCCTGGTCGGGCCGCTTCGGCAACGCCGGACAGACCGACTACGCCGCCGCGAACGAGCTCATGAACCGGCTCGTGGCCGCGCTCCCCGCGGCGCGCGCGGGGGTCCAGGCCGCGTTGCCGCGTGCCAGTTTCACCGCGGCGTCGCTGGCCTGGCCGCCGTGGGCGACCTCGACGATGGCGCAGTCCATCCCCGCGATCGTGCGCACGGCGATGCGCAAGGAGGGCGTGCCCTTCCTCTCCGACGAGGTCGGGCTCGCGGCCTTCCGCCGCCAGCTCGCGGACCGCGCCGGCGGCGAGCTGCTCATCGGCGTCGAGGCGCCGCTCGAGCGGCGCCACGTCCGCGCGGGCCTGCGCCTCGCGCTCGACAGCCACCCCTTCCTCGGCGACCACCGCCTGCGCGGGGTGCCGGTGCTCCCGCTGGCGTCGGCCCTCGACCTGCTGGCCGCGCTCGCGCACGAGCGCGCCGGGGCGGCGCCGCTGGAGCTGCGCGACCTGCAGCTCTTCCAGGGCATCGAGGTGCCGGGGCCGACCGAGCTCACGGCCGACCTCCGCGCCCGCGACGGCGCGCCCATGCGCCTCGAGCTGCGCGCGGGCGGCCGCCTGGCCTACCGGGCCGAGGCGCGGCCGGCCGCGGCGCCGCCCGCCCCGCTCGCGGTGCCGGTCGAGCCGGTCCGGCGCGGCGCGCAGCTCCCGCTCACCCTCGAGGCCTTCTACCGCGACGTCACGTTCCACGGGCCGCGCCTGCGCGGCATCGTCGCCGTCGACGAGGTCGGGGCCCGCCACATCGTCGGGCGGGTGCGGACGTCACGGCCCGCCGACTGGCTGGCGGCGCCCGACCGCGCGACCTGGGCGGTGGATCCGCTCTGCGTCGACGGCAGCTTCCAGCTCGTCCTCTACTGGCTGTGGACGAACCACCGCAAGGCGGCGCTCCCGGTCGGCTTCCGCAGCTTCGTCCAGGTCGCGCCCTTCGACGGCGGGCCGGTCAAGTGCACGCTGGTCCTCGGCGAGGTCACCGACACCGCGCTCACCGGCTCGATCCAGTTCGAGTCCGAGGACGGCCGCCTCCTCGCCGTCATGGCGGACGCGCGCGCGCAGATCTTCGACGCCCCGCAGCCGACCGCGGGCGGCAACGGTCACGGCCACGGCAACGGCCACGGCCACGGTCACGCCGACGGGAACGGCACCGGCAACGGCGGCGCGAAGGCCACCGTCTCCGCGGCCCCCGCCGCGGTGCCCACCGCGGTGCCCACCGCGACCATCGACGAGCGCTACTACCGCATCGACCGGATCGACGAGGTCGCGGAGCTGTTCCGGCGGCTGCGCGATGCCGCGGACTTCGGGCTGAAGAACCCGTACTTCTCGCTGCACGAGGGCATCGCCCGCAACACCTCCATCGTCGACGGCCGCGAGCTGATCAACTTCTCGAGCTACAACTACCTGGGCCTCTCGGGCGATCCCCAGGTGAGCGCCGCCGCGAAGGCGGCGGTCGACCGCTACGGCACCTCGGTGTCGGCCAGCCGCGTCGCCTCGGGCGAGAAGCCGCTGCACCGCGAGCTCGAGGCGGCCATCGCCGACTTCATCGGCTGCGAGGCGAGCGTCGTCTTCTCGGCCGGCCACGCCACGAACGAGACCGTCATCGGCCACCTCCTGGGCGACGGCGACCTCATCGTCCACGACGCGCTCGCGCACAACAGCATCCAGCAGGGCGCGCTGCTCAGCGGCGCCAAGCGCCGGCCGTTCCCGCACAACGACTGGCAGGCGCTCGACGTCCTCCTCGGGCAGCTCCGGCCCCACTACAAGAAGGTGCTCATCGCCATCGAGGGCGTGTACTCGATGGATGGGGACATGCCGGACCTGCCGCGGTTCGTCGAGCTGCGCGACAAGTACCGCTGCCTCCTCTTCGTCGACGAGGCCCACTCGATGGGCGTGCTCGGCGAGACCGGTCGCGGCATCGGCGAGCACTTCGGCGTGCGGCGCACCGACGTCGACATCTGGATGGGCACGCTCTCGAAGTCGTTCGCGAGCTGCGGCGGCTACATCGCCGGCACGCGCGCCCTGGTCGAGTACGTCAAGTACACCGCGCCAGGCTTCGTCTTCTCGGCCGGCCTGAGCCCGGCCAACGCCGGCGCCGCCAAGGCCGCGGTCGAGCAGATCCGGGAGCATCCCGAGCTCGTCGCCCGGCTGCACCGTTGCGCGCGCCTCTTCCTCGAGGGGGCGAAGGCGCGCGGCATCGACACCGGGATGAGCGCCGGGTCGGCGGTGATCCCGTGCATCGTCGGCAACTCGCTCCTGTGCCTGAAGCTGTCGGAGCGGCTGGCCGAGCGCGGGGTCAACGTGCAGCCCATCGTCTACCCCGCGGTGGACGAGGGCGCCTCGCGCCTGCGGTTCTTCCTCAGCTCGACGCACACCGACGAGGAGATCCGGCGGACGCTCGACGTCCTCGCCGAGGAGCTGCAGGCGCTGCGCGGGCTGACCCGCCGCGCGGAGGCGCCCGCCGCGCCATGACCGCGAACCGCACGACAGGAAACGAGATGGCACCTTCGACCTCCGGGCCCGCGCCCGACCTCTCGGAGCTGAAGTTCCGCACCTTCGCGGAGCTGCTCGAGACCTGGGCCCGCGAGCACGGGCCCGACGTCATCCTCCACCTGCTCAGCGACTCGAACCCCAACAAGTCGCTCGACGTCACGTACCGGGACCTCTACGACCGCGCCCGCGCGAAGGCGGCGGCGCTCCAGGAGCGCGGCGTCCGCAAGGGCGAGAAGGTCGTCCTCGTGCTGCCGACGGGGATCGAGTTCGTCGCCTGCTTCTTCGGCACGGTGCTCGCCGGCGCGGTGCCGGTCCCGGCGTACCCGCCGTTCGGCCTCGGCAAGCTCGACGAGTACCTCGACCGCCTCGTCGGCATCGTCACCGACTCCGAGGCGGTCGCGGTGTGCACGACGCGGGCCGTGTTCGGCGTCATCGGCCAGGCGCTCGCGCGCATGCCCGGGCTGCGCGACGTCTACGTGGCCTCGCAGCTCGTGGGCGACGTCGCGCGCTTCACCCCGGTCGCGCTCGAGGCCGAGGACACGGTCCTCCTGCAGTACACCTCCGGCTCGACGGGCACGCAGAAGGGCGTGGAGCTGTCGCACCGCAACATCCTGTCGAACCTGCACGGCATCGGCCTGGGCGTCGAGGTCCGCGAGGGCGTCGACGTCGGCGCCTGCTGGCTGCCGCTGTGCCACGACATGGGGCTCATCGGCTGCCTGCTCTGGTGCAGCTACTGGCGCGTCGCCCTCGTGCTCATGAGCCCGCAGGCCTTCATCGGCGACCCGAAGCGCTGGCTGTGGGGGATCCACAAGTACCGGGTGACGCTCTCGCCGGCGCCGAACTTCGCCTACGACATCTGCGCGCGCCGCATCCCGGAGGAGGACGTCGCCGGGCTGGACCTGTCGTCCTGGCGCGTGGCGTTCAACGGCGCCGAGCCGGTGAGCTTCATCTCCCTCGACGCGTTCTCCGCCCGCTTCGGCGCGCACGGCTTCAAGCGCACCGCCCTGTTCCCGGTGTACGGCCTGGCCGAGGACTCGCTCGCGGCGGCCTTCCCGGTGCCCGGCGCCGACGTCGTCATCGA
>DASXVK010000105.1:0-5643 GCA_036504295.1 Polyangia bacterium | reverse complement strand
CCCGGCCGCCCGGGCCCGAGCCGCCGAGCGCCGCGAGGTCCACGCCCAGCTCGCGGGCGAGCTGCCGCGTGGCCGGGGTCGCCAGCGCCTTCGCGGGCCCGTTGGCCGGCGCGGGCGCGGGCCCGGGCGCGGGCGCGGGCGCCGCGGTCCGCGCGGCCGCGACCGCCGGCTCGCCCGCCTCGCCGCCGGGCGCGGCGGCCCGCTCGAGCGCGACCGCCGGCGCCTCGGTCGCCCGCTCCTCGTCGATGACGACCAGCACCTGCCCGACGTGGCACACCTGCCCCGCCGGCACGGCCTGGCGGCGCACCCGCCCGCCGCGCGGCGCCGGGATCTCGACCGTGGCCTTGTCGGTCATCACCTGCACCAGCGGCTGGTCCTCGGCGACCGCCTCGCCCTCGCCCACCAGCCACTGCACGATCTCACCCTCGACGACGCCCTCGCCCAGGTCCGGCAGCTTGAACTCGAACGCCATCGCCCCCTCCGTCACGCCGCGAACCGCGCCGTGCTCTCGATCGCCGCGAGCACCCGCCCCGCCGACGGCAGGTAGTCCTGCTCGAGCGTGTAGGGGAACGGCGTGTCCCAGCCGGTCACGCGCAGCACCGGCGCCTCGAGGCTGAGCAGGGCCTTCTCCGCGAGCAGCGCCGCCAGCTCCGCGCCGTAGCCGCAGGTGCGCGGCGCCTCGTGCACGATCACCGCCCGCCCGGTGCGGCGCACCGACGCGAGCACGGTCTCGGCGTCGAGCGGCAGGAGCGTGCGCAGATCGATGACCTCGGCGTCGACCCCGCGCGCCGCCGCCTGCTCGGCGGCCTCGAGCACCACCGGCACCATCGCGCCGTAGGCGAGCACGGTCACCGCGCGCCCCGGCCGCACGACTCGCGCCACCCCGAGCGGCACGGTGAAGTCGCCCTCGGGCACCTCGCCCTTGGGCGCGCGGTAGAGGCGCTTGGGCTCGAGGAAGACCACCGGGTCCTCGCCCCGCACCGCGCTCAGCAGCAGCCCCTTCGCGTCCGCCGGGCTCGCCGGGATGACGACCTTGAGCCCGGCGGTGTGGGCGAAGTACGCCTCGGGGCTCTGGGAGTGGTAGTGGCCGCCGCGGATGCCGCCGCCGTAGGGCGCCCGGATCACCACCGGCGCCGGGTACTGGCCGCCCGAGCGGTAACGGAACTTCGCGAGCTCGTTGACGATCTGGCAGAAGGCCGGGTAGATGAAGTCGGCGAACTGGATCTCCGCGACGGGCCGCAGGCCATAGAGCGCCATCCCGATCGCCGTGCCGATGATCCCCGACTCGGCGAGCGGCGTGTCGACCACGCGCTCGGCGCCGAACTCGCGCTGCAGGCCCTGCGTCGCGCGGAAGACGCCGCCGAAGGTGCCGACGTCCTCGCCCATCACCACCACCCGGTCATCCGCGCCGAGCGCCAGCCGCAGCGCGTCGTTGACCGCCTGGACCATGTTCATGACCGGCATCAGCGACCTCTCCATTCTGGGGGGCTCTGCCCGCACCCCCTCGCCGGGCTAAGCCCGTCGAGCCGCCCCCCCACCGCGCGCCGCGCCGCGCGAAAGCTATCGTGTCGCGACACGCCCCGCCTCGGCCTCGCGGCGCTGCGCGGCGAGGTGCGCCGGCAGCTCCGCGTACACGTCCTCGAAGATCGAGCCGAGCGGCGGCGGCCCGACCGCCTCGGCGGCGGCGAGGGCGGCGCCGATCGCGGCCGTGATCTCCTGCCGCCACCGCTCCTCTTGCGCCGCGTCCCACCGCCCGCGCGCGCCCAGGTAGCGCCGCAGCCGCTCGAGCGGGTCCAGCCGCTGCCACCGCGCCGCCTCGGCGGGGTCGCGGTAGACGCTCGGGTCGTCGGAGCTCGAGTGCGCGCCCATGCGGTACGTGCGCGCCTCGATGAGCGTCGGCCCGCCGCCGCGGCGCGCGCGCTCGACCGCCTGCGTCGTGACCTGCACCACCGCGAGCAGGTCGTTGCCGTCGACGAGCACGCCCGGCATCCCGTACGCGAGCGCCTTCTGGGCGATGGTGCGGGCGGCGGTCTGGCGGGAGGTCGGCACCGAGATGGCGAAGCCGTTGTTGCGGCAGAAGAAGACCGCCGGGGCGCGCAGCGCGCCCGCGAAGTTGAGCCCGACGTGAAACGAGCCGGTCGAGGTGGCGCCGTCGCCGAAGTAGACGAGCGCGACGTCGTCCCGGCCGCGGTGCCGCGCCGCGAGCGCGGCGCCGACCGCCTGCGGGATCTGAGTGCCGACGGGCGACGAGATCGAGACGTAGTTGAGCGCCTTCGCGGTGTGGTGCACCGGCATCTGCCGCCCGCGGTCGGGGCTCTCGGCGTTCCCCATGAGCTGGCACAGGAAGTCCTTGAGCGTGTACCCGCGCCAGAGCAGCGTCCCCGGCTCACGGTACGAGGGGAACACCCAGTCGCTCGGCCGCAGCGGGTAGGCGCTGCCGAGCTGCTCGGCCTCCTCGCCGGTCGAGGTCATGTAGAAGCCGATCCGGCCCTGGCGCTGCAGCCGGAGCATGCGCTCGTCGAGGAGCCGCAGCTGCAGCATGGCGCGGTACAGGCGCGCGACGTCCGCGTCGGGGATGTCCGGCGCCGCGCCCACGACCTCACCGGCCGCGTCGATCACCGACAGCGGTTCGCCCACCACCCACCACCTCCGACCCAACGGGAAGAGGAGCCGTGACACGCAGCGTCGAGGGCGCGGCGAAGCTCCCTTGTGTCCGTTTGATGTAAAAAGGTGGGTCGCGGACGCAGGCGGGGAGATTACATGCGCTTGCGCGGCGGGGCGCCGCGCAGGATGGCCTCGAGCTCGCGGTAGGCCTGGCTCAGCTTCTGCGTGAGCTCGGTCGCGAGGGCCGCCTTCTTGGGGTCGGTGCCGTAGTTGTCCGGGTGGTACTTGCGCATGAGGCGGCGATAGGCGGCCTTGATCTCGGCGAGGTCGGCGCCGACCGGCACCTCGAGCTGCGCGTAGAGCTGCGCGAGGCGCTTGGGATCGACGCCCGCCCGCACGCGCGTGCTGCCGCCGCCGGCGGGGCGGGTCGGGCCGGCGCCGGTGCGCGCCGGGCCGGCGCTGCCGCCCGGCGCGGCGGTGCCGGCCGTGCCCTGGCGCGCGCGCGCGGCCCGCTCGGCCTCCTCGCGGGCGCGCCGCATCTCCTCGTCGCGCTCGCGGCGCGCCTTGCGGCGCATCAGCTCGGCCTCGAGCTCCTCGTCGGTCATCGAGCCCAGGCTCGGCTCGTCCTCGACGTCGCCGACACGGTCGAGCAGGGCGTTCAGGTTGGCCTTGGCGAGGTTGAGGAAGCGCCGGGTGAGGCTCATCGGCGCCGGCTCCGGGGCGACGAGAGGGGCACGGGCGGCGGGGGCGGCGTGGTGCGCTTCGACGCCGCCGGCGGCCGCGTGAGCAGCTTCGCGAGCAGGTGCTGGCTGTGCTCGTTGAGGCTGATGAAGACGACGCCCATGCCCCGCGGGCGGTCCGAGACGCGCACCACCTCGCCGATGCCCTCGATGGTCTCGATCTCGTCGAGGATGACGCTGAACTTGAGGTTCACCTTGGTCCCGACCGGCAGCGGGTCCTTGGACCGGATGAAGGCGCCGGAGTGCGAGATGTTGGTGACGTACTCGTTGATGAACTCGTCGACGGTGCGGAACTCGCGGTTGATGTCCACGCGGTTGGCCCGCGGGACGAGGGTCTGCTTGCGCGTCACGGCTTGTCTCCGTTCGGCTTGGGGCTCCCGGCGTCCTCCGCCGGTGGCGCCGGCCCCGCCGGCTTCTCGCCCTTGTCGCCGCGCTCGCCCTTGTCGCCCTTGTCGCCACGTTCGCCGCCACGTTCGCCGCCACGTTCGCCGCCACGTTCCTCTGGCCGCGCGCCGGGGCGAATCTCGTACTGCTCGAGGTGGAACGTGCTCTTGGGCCGCACGACCACCTTCTTCTGCAGCCGCTTCTCGAGCGCGTCGACGAACTCGTGGTCCGTCGTCGTCAGCAGGTTCGCGATCTCCGGGTGCGCGGTGACCGTGAGCGCGTCGTCCTTGACGGTCCACGCCTGCCGCTTCACCTCGCGCATGAGCTCGTAGCAGATCGTGCTCTTCGACTTGAGGTAGCCCTTGCCCTCGCAGTAGAAGCACGGCTCGGTCAGCATGCGGCCGAGGCTCTCACGGGTGCGCTTGCGCGTCATCTCGACCAGGCCCATGTCCGAGATCTTCGTGACGTTGATGCGGGCCTTGTCCTTGCGCAGCGACTCGTGGAACGCACGCGACACCTTGTCGCGGTTCGACTCGCGGTCCATGTCGATGAAGTCGACGACGATGATGCCGCCGAGGTTGCGCAGCCGCAGCTGCTCGGCCACCTCGCGGCAGGCCTCGAGGTTGGTCTTGGTGATGGTCTCCTCGAGGTTGCGCTTGCCGACGAAGCGGCCGGTGTTCACGTCGATGGCGGTCAGGGCCTCGCCCTGGTCGATGATGAGGTAGCCGCCGCTCTTGAGCCACACCTTGCGCTCGAGGGCGCGGTCGATCTCGATCTCGATGCCGTAGCCGTCGAAGATCGGCTCCGGCCCCTCGTACAGCTCGAGCTTGGTCGCGAACTGCGGCATGAACGCGTTCACGAACTTCTGCACCCGCTCGAACTCGGGCTTGGCGTCGATGATGAGCGTGTCGACGTCGTCGGTGAAGAGGTCGCGGACGGTGCGCAGCAGCAGGTCGAGGTCGCTGTAGAGCCGCGCCGGCGCGCGCGCCCGCTCGTTGCGGCGCAGCGTCTCGTTCCACAGCTTGATGAGGAAGTCCATGTCGGCGCGCAGGTCCGCCTCGGGCACGCCCTCGGCGACGGTGCGCACGATGAAGCCGGCCCCCTTCGGCCGCATCGAGTCGACGATGTCGCGCAGCCGCTTGCGCTCCTTGTCGCTCTGGATACGCCGCGAGATGCCGATGTGGTCGACGGTGGGCATGAAGACGAGGTGGCGGCCGGGCAGCGACACGTAGGACGTGATGCGCGCGCCCTTGGTGCCCATCGGCTCCTTCGCCACCTGGACGAGGATCTCTTGGCCCTCCTTGAGGAGGTCCTGGATCTGCGCCCGGCCGGCCCGCGACTCGTCGCGCCGGTCCTCGTCCTCCTCCTCGCCGGCCTTGTCGTCGTCGTCGTCGGTGAAGAGGCGCTGGTAGTCGTCCGGCGCGCCGCGCACGTCGGCGACGTAGAGGAAGGCCGCCTTCTCGATGCCGAGGTCGACGAAGGCCGCCTGCATGCCCGGGAGCACCCGGACGACCTTGCCCTTGTAGATGTTGCCGGCGACCCCGCGGCCGCGCTTGCGCTCGATGTAGAGCTCGGCGAGCATGCCGTTCTCGATGAGCGCGACCCGGGTCTCCGGGCCGTCGGCGTTGATGACGATGGTCGAGTGTGCGCTCATGCCCGCCCGCGCGGCAGCCGCCGCCCCCGGGATCCGATTCTCTGGCTCAATGACCTGGTCCCTGCAAATTGTTGCAACGCTCACGGCGAGCTATGACACGAATGTCGCAACCATGAACGCTGCGCTCGCCCCCAACCGCATGCGGTTATCACACTTGGGGGCGGATTTCAACGACTCGCCCGCCGGTTTCACTCGTGGCACAGGCGTTGCTTGACCCTCCTCCCGGAGGTCGTCGCGGGTTCGTGCTCGCCTGACGTCGTG
>DASXVK010000104.1:0-9989 GCA_036504295.1 Polyangia bacterium | reverse complement strand
CCTTCGGACTCTAACCACCGTGCGCAGCTTCACCACCCGCGCCCTCGCGGCGCTCAGCCTCGTCCTCGCGGCCGCGACGAGCTTCGCGCTGCCGCCCCGCGGGCTCCCCGTGCCCGCCGCCCCCTTCGAGACGCTCGACGGCCACCCGCTGCAGCTGCGCGGCTTCGTCGACGGCCGGCCGCTGTTGATCTTCTACGAGGACCGCGGTTCGCGCGAACAGAACCGGCCGCTCAAGAACCAGCTGCTGCAGCTCGGCCGCGACGAGAGCCTGCGCCGCGGGGTCGTCATCGTCCCGGTCGCCGACCTGCGCCGCTTCAACTACTGGCCGGCGAAGGGGCTCGCGCGCAGTCAGCTCCGCCAGGAGGAGAAGCGCATTGGCCGGCAGATCTACGCCGACTTCCACGGCGCCTTCGGCCGCGCGCTCGGGCTGCAGCACGGCCAGAGCAACATCGTGCTCATCGCCGCCGACGGGCGGGTGCTCTTCAGCCACGCCGGGCCGCTCGGCCAGGGCGACCGCCGCCACGTGATCGACTCGCTCGTCGGGATGGCGCGCCGCGCCGGCGCCACCGGGGCGCGCTGAGCGGGGCGGGCCGCCCGGGCTGACCCCGACCGCCTGACGATGTATACTGTACATCGTGCACCGCACTCAGATCTACCTTGACCCGGAGATGCAGCGCGCGCTCGCTGCCGAGGCCGCCCGCCGAGGGACGACGGTCTCGGAGGTGATCCGCGCTCGACTCGGGCGGACGCTCGAGGCCGAGCCGGTCATGGATCCACTGGCCGCGGTGACGCAGGCGGTGGGCCTCTGGTCGGACCGAACCGATCTTCCGGACACTGCCACCTACGTACGCCAGCTCCGGCGGGACAGCAGGCACTTGCGACATGGCACCGCGCGCGCGCCGCATCGTCGCCGATAGCGACGTGCTCATCCAGGTGCTGCGCGGCGACGCCGTGACGGCGGGGGCGTTGCAGCGCTGCCTGGCCGCGGGACGCAAGGTCGTCGTCACGCCCGTCACCGTAGCCGAGGTGCGCGCCGGCGTGCGCCGGGGCGAAGAGGCGCGGGTCGCGCTGTTCCTCGACGCCTTCGATTGCCTGCGCGTGGACCGCGCGATCGGGGAGACCGCCGGTGACTTCCTGCGGCGTTACTCCGCCTCCCACGACGTCGAGCTCGGGGATGCCCTGATCGCCGCCTGCGCCGCGGTCGAAGGCTGCCAGCTTTGGACCCTCAACCGCAAGCACTACCCGATGCGCGCGATCAGGTTCTTCGCCGGATGAGCGGCGCTGCCGGCGCGGCGCTCATGGCAGCTCCGGCGGCAGCGGGACCACGACGAGGCGCGTCCAGTAGTCCTCCGCCGTCGTGCCCGCGGGCCGGGCGAACGTCGCGATCGCGTACGTGAGCGCGACGCTGCCCGCGGGCACGCGCGCCGCCAGGTCGGGGTGCAGCGCCGCGTTGCCGCAGAACGCGCCCGGGTCGCGCGCCGGCAGCTCGCAGGCGGCCACCTCGTAGGGGCGCGACCAGGGGCCGGTCGGGCCGAGCCCGCTGCGCAGGATGAGCGTGCGGCCGAGGGGCGTGACGTAGGCCATGAGGTAGCGCGCCCGCGTCGCGTCGTAGGCGACGCTGACGGTGGTGCCGGCCGCGACGATGGGCCAGGCGTCCTCGACCCGCGCGATCCACTGCCCGCCGCCCTGGTAGAACTCGTAGGCGGACTCGTCGGCCAGGCGGTCGGCCGGCGCGCGGGCGACGGCGCACGAGGCGGCCAGGAAGCCGTCGTCCTGGCAGCCGTAGACGTAGACGGCGTCGGCCCCGGCCAGCGCGGCCACCCCGAACGCGGGCCGGTCGCCGGCGAAGAGGAGCGCGCCCGGGACGAAGCGGCCGGTGGCGTCGTCGCGCGCGGCCACGCCGTAGCCGACGAGCTGGGTGCCGAACGGCTGGTCGGGCGCGGCGCGGGAGAGGGCGTAGTAGAGGCGGGCGCCGGCCGCGGTGCGCACCGGCGCGAGCGGGGCCGCGGACTCGCCCGCGCCGAGGAGGGCGGGATCGAGGAGCGGCTGCGGGTCGTCCGGGCCGCCGAGCCACGCGCCGCCGGCGAGGCAGGCGGCGAGCGGCGCCTCGGCCGCGACGGTGACGCCGGCGCCGCTCACCGTGCGCTCGCTGCCGTCGGCGCCGCGCACGGTCACCGCGTCGACGATCCAGAGCGCGCCGCCGGCGCCGTCGTCGAGCGAGCGGGCGGCGCCGCTGACCGCGAGCACCGCGCCGGAGTCGGCGAAGAGCCGGCAGCCGGTGAGGCGCGGCGCGGGGCCGCCCGCGTCCGGCGCCGGGGCGGCGTCGCCGTCGAGGCTGATCGCGCAGCCCCCGGCGCACAGGGCGAGGAGCAGCGCGAGCGCGGCCGAGTTAATTCCAACGTCAATCGAGCGCATATCGGACCCCGAGCGAGAGCCGCGCCTCGCGCCGGCCGATGAGCAGCCCTTTGCCGTTGCCGGCGTCGCCCGAGACGAACGGGGTCAGCTCGCCGTGGCGGGTGCGGTGCACGACGCCGCCGAGGGCGCGCACGAAGAAGCCGTCGCGCGCGCTGGTGTCGTGGGCGAAGAGCCCCTCGCCGAACGCGGCCAGCGTGAGCGCGGTGCGCTCCCACCGCTGCCAGCGCGCGACCACCTCCGCGCCGGGCGCGTGGGTGAGCCCCTCGCGCACGTAGTCCGCGACGACGTCCGAGACCTCGCGGTCGCCGGCCAGGAGCGGGAAGGCGTTGAAGCACACGCGCTCCTGCAGCCGCACGACGAGGGTCCAGCGGCGCGACGCCGCGAGCCGCAGCGCGACGTCGGGCATCACGAACGCTCCGCCGCCGCCGAACGCGATGTCGCGCCCGTCGCCGGCCACCGGCACGTTCGTGCCCCACGAGGCCTGAGCGCGCTCGTAGCCGACCTGCAGCGCCACCTCGAGCGCGGCGTCGCGGCCGAGCCGCCGGGCGAAGCGGTCGAACGAGAGCGCCACCGTGCCGCTCGCGAGCCAGCGCCAGTGCTCGTCGGGCACGGGCGCGTACGAGGTGCCGTTCTCGAACGCCGCGAGGCCGACCATGCTCATGCGCACGGTGCCCCAGGCGCGGCGCAGCGCCACGACCCCCGCCTCGTGGCCGAGCGAGGCCTGCGCCCGCGGGCCGTAGGCGTACTCGAAGACGGGGGCGTCGCGCGCGGCGGACGACGCGCGCGGCACCGCGCGGGCCTCCGGCAGCCACGTCGTGCGGCGCTCCTCGTCGGCCGCGGCGGGCCGCGCCGCCCCGCACAGCACGCCGAGCGCGACGAGCCCCAGCGCCGCCCTCATGGGAAGCTCACGCGCACGAAGCGCGGGTAGTAGAGGCGCTCCTCGTCCGCGGGCGCGGGCGTCGCGAAGCTGCTCGGCACGTAGGTGACGACGAGGTCGGCGCCCGCGATCTCGGGGTGCGCCTTGCCCGCGTACACGAACGGGTCCGGGCCGTACGACTCGGGCGGGCGCAGGAGATCGCGCGGCGCCGACCACGGCCCCTCCGGCCGCGCGGCGGTGCGCAGCGCCAGCGTGCTCGCCCACGCGCCCTCGCTCTGCACCATGGCGTAGGCGCCGAGGCGCGGCTCGTAGTGCACCGAGTACTCGGGTGCGCCGCCGGCGAGGACGACCGCCGGCGCGCCGGTCGCGCTCCAGCCGCTGGCCCCGCACCACCACGCGGGCGCGGTGAGGTCGCCCCGCGCCGCGGCGGCCACCGCGAAGCGGGCGAGGTACAGGTCGTGGGCGCGATAGCTCGCGATGATGAGGCTCGCGTCGCGCGTCGCCGTTCCATAGACGTACAGGTAGTCGTCCACGCGCACCACCGCGCCGCCGAGGTCGATGCCGCCGCGCGGCGCGGGCGCGAGCGCCGGGGCCAGCACCCACGCCGCGGGCTCCGCGGCGGGCCGGTCGACGGTCACGGCGCGCCAGCCGCGGCCGGCGAAGCCCCACATGCCCTCGCCCTCCTGGTAGACCCGTGCGTAGAAGAGGAGCAGCGTGTCGTCGAGCCGGACGCCGTGCGCGGGCCAGAACCAGTCGGCGCCGTCCTCCGGCAGGAACGACTGCGGCTCGGCGCCGCCGTGGCGCCAGTAGAACCGCATGAAGGCGCGCGTCGGGTCCGCGCCGGTCTGGATGGCGACGGAGTTGCGGATCATCTTCGCGTGGCCCCGCAGCCGCTCGGGGCCGAGCGCGATGAACGAGTCGCCGAAGAGCCACAGCACGCGCCCGTCGCCGAGGTCGACCGAGTACGCCCCGTCGCCGCCGATCCACCGCGCGTCGCCGTGGAAGAGCGCGTCGGCCGCGGGCCAGACGGCCGCGGCGGTCGCCGGGCGGCTCTCGCAGCCGGCGGCGAGCGCGCCGGCCAGCACCGCGAGCCACGCCGCCGCCCGCGCCGGAGTCATGCGACCGCCTCCCATCCGCCGATGGGGTCCAGTATACGGGAGGCGCCCGCGGCTGAGGAGGGGGCCGCCCGCGCGCTCACGGCGCCAGCGGCAGCGTGAACTGGAACGTGCTCCCCGCGCCGACGCTGCTCGTCACCCAGATGCGGCCGCCGTGCGCCTCGACGATCAGCCGCGCGATGTAGAGGCAGAGACCCAGGCCCTCCTGGCGGGCGGTCGACGCCCGGTGGAACCGCTCGAAGAGCAGGCGGATCTCGTCCGGCGGGATCCCCGGGCCGTGGTCGCGGACCGAGACGAGGAGCTCTGCCCCGGCGCGCTCGGCGCGCAGGACCACTTCGGCCTCGGGCGGCGAGTACTTCAGCGCGTTCGACAGCAGGTTCAACACGACCCGCTCGAGGCGCGCGGGATCCACCTCCATGGGCGGCAGGTCGGCGGGCACCTCGGTGCGGATGCGCCCGGTCTCGAGCGCGGCGTGGCTGAGCGCCTCGGTGAGCCAGGACGCCAGCTCGAGGCGCTGGGGCTTGAGCTGGAACCGCCCCGCCTCGAGCTGCACGGTGTCGACGAGCTCGTCGATCATCCCCTGCATGCGCGCGGCGTTCCGGCGGATGCTCTCGAGCCCGCTGACCACCGGCGCCTCGCCCCGTGCGCGCGCGCCCCGGAGCTGAACGTCGGCCTGCATCAGCACCGCCCCGAGCGGCGAGCGGAGATCGTGCGACACCATGCGCAGGAAGTCGTCCCGCTGCGCGAGCAGGCGGTCGCGCGCGCGCACGGCGTCTTGCAGCCGGGCCGTGGTGCTGACGACCACGTACCCGGACGCGAGGTAGATGGCGAACGTGGTCCAGGTGGCGACGGAGTGATTCACGAGGAAGCTCCCGCTCGGCGGGAGCAGCCAGAGGATGCCGGGCACCGACAGGCCGATGGCCAGCAGCCCGCCGGTGCGCCCGGCGATCCGGGTGCACGCGAACAGGGCCGGGAAGAACGTCAAGTACGTGATCGGCGGACCGCTCCTCTGGAGGGCGATCCCCAGCGCCGTCGCGGCGGCCATGACGAGCACGCACGCGACGATCCGCGACGGTGGCCCAGCCCTCATCTGTGCGCTCCTGATGCCCCCCGGCCCAGGAGCCTACTGGTACCACCTCCGCCCGCGCATCGCAACGACGGGGCGCGCGGCCCTACGCCGCCGCGGGCACCGCCAGCTTCTCCCGTAGCCAGGCGCTGATGCCCGGATACAGCACCTTCACGGCCTTGCTGCCGACGACCGCGCCGACGTGGCCGCCGGGCACCATCAGCACCTGCTGGTCCGCGCTGCCGCAGTGCTCGTTGAGCGCGCGCGCCGCCGCGGGCGGGCAGATGGTGTCCTTCTCGGCGCACACCGTGAGCACGGGGCAGCGGATCGCGCCGAGGTCGACGCGCTGGCCGCGCACCGCGTGGGTGCCGCGCACGAGGCGGTTCTCCTGGTACAGCTCCTTGATGTAGGTGACGTACGCCGCCGCCGGGAACGGGATGCCGTCGTTGGCCCAGGTCTCGAGCGCGACGAAGCCCTCGAGCGCCTCCGGTGGCTTGGTCGCGAGCTCGAGCAGCGACACCAGCTTCGACATCTGCCCGGTCGGCCGCAGCATGAGGAAGCTCGACTGGAGCTGGTGCGGGCTCACGTTGCCCGCGGCCGCCACGGCCTCGGCGTCGAACCAGCGCGGCTGCGCCACGTGGGCGAGGAAGCCGCCGTGGTCGAAGTCGAACGGGCCGAGCAGGTTGATGAGCGCGGCGACGTCGTGGGGCGCGAGCGCGGTGTAGATGCCGCTCAGCGTCCCGCCCATGCAGTAGCCGAGCAGGCCGACGCGCGGGGCGCCGGTCGCGCGCTTCACGCGCCGCACCATGCGGCCGAGCCGATCGAAGATCTCGTCCCAGGCCAGGTACCGGTCCTCGTCGTTCGGCTTGCCCCAGTCGAGGCACCAGGTGTCCACGCCGGCGCCGACCAGCGCCTCGACGAGGCTCTGCCGCGGGCGCAGGTCCATCACGTACCAGCGGTTGATGAGCGACGGCACGAGCAGCAGCGGCAGCCCCGCCTCCGCCGGCCCGGTCGCGGGCCGGCGGAAGCGATAGAGCTGGGCAGTCCCGTCGCGGTAGATGGGGTCCCGCGGAGTCGGGGCGATCGTCATCGTCAGGCGCTCGGCGTGAGGATGTCCGCCACCCGCCGCGTCGCCTCCACCATCAGCTTGCGCCACTGACCCGACACCTCGACGCCGTACCGGAGCGACTCCTTCATCAGCCGCGCGTACTCCTCGACGCCGTTCTCGCTGCGCTCGCGGGCCTCGCCCTCGAGCTTGGTGACCTGCTCCTGGATGGCGGTCATGCGGCCGGCCTGCTCCTCGCACAGCGCGCGGAAGGCGGCCAGCGGCTGGAAGGCCTTCTCGTCCCATGCCTTCTTCGCGGCGTCCTCGGCCATCGCCTTGACGGAGTCGCGGGCCTTGAGCGCGGCGCCGAACGACTCCTTGACCGCCTTGGTCGACTCGTCGATCGCGGCGGTCGCCGTGGTGAAGCCGGTCTGCTCGAGCCGGGCGATCTCGTCGCTGAGGTTGGTCAGCATGACGAGGTGCTGGTCCATGATCTGCTTGACCGCCTTCTGGGCCTGCTGCGTGTGCGAAGAGAAATCGGTGAACATGGCCTCTACCCTCCTGTCGTGGGTCCGACCGTTCGTGGGATTCATCGTCGGACAAACGCAAACTAAGCAGGGCGAGGGCCGCTGTCAAGAGAATATTTTGCAGTGCAACAAAAGCGCCGCTATTTGCGGCGCTTGGGCTTCGGCTTCGCCGGGCCGCCGCCGAGCGCGGCCTTGAGCTCGTCCAGCTCGCGGCGCATGGCGGCGACGTCGCTCTCCGGGGCCGGGGCCGCGGCCGGGGCGGGCCAGGCGGTGGGGGCCGGCGCCGGCGCGGCCGTCGTCGGCGGCGCCGCGGCCGCGCCCGCGCCGAAGAAGCGGCTGAAGGCCGAGGCGGGGCCGAAGGGGAGCGAGCCGAAGGGCAGGTAGGGCGCGAGGCTCTGGGCGCCCTGCTTCATCTGTAGATAGAGATCGAGCGCCGCGGAGACGTACTGGCCCATGAACTCGGCCAGGAGGTTGTCCGACAGGCGGATCAACTGCACCAGCAGCGGCACCGGCAGGAGGCGGGCCGCGTTCTTGCTCTCGAAGATGATCTGCGCGAGCGTGATCTGCGTGAGGTCCGCGCCGGTCTTCGCGTCGACGACCCGCACGTCCGTGCCGCCGCGGATGGTCTCGGCCAGCTCCTCGAGGGCGATGTAGCGGCTCTTGACGGTGTCGTAGAGCCGGCGGTTGCTGTACTTCTTGATGAGGTCCATCGGTCGCCTCCGCTGTTGCAATGCAGTACCATGCCCATCTGGGCAAGTCAACGGTAGCGCTAGGGAATGATGCCACCTATGTTGCATCGCACCATTTTCTGCTTGACACGGCCCGACCGCGTTGCTAAAGGTGTGGCCATCGAGCATCGCGCCGGTGGGACTCTCGGGGCGGGGCGGTTGTGGCATGATGCTCGTCACCGAGTGACCAGAGGGAGCTCTCGATGCGCCGCCTCCTCGTTGTCGCCCTGACTCTCGTCGCCGCCGCCTGCGGCGAGTCCACCGTCGCCTGCCGGGTGGCCGCAGACTGCGCCTCGGGCCGGTGCGGGGCCGACGGCCGCTGCCTCCCCCCGGCCGCCGACGCGGGCGCCGACGCCGCGCCGCCGGACGGGGCCGGGCCGGCCGACGCCGGCGCCGAGGGCGGCGCGCCGACGGACGGCGCCGCCCCCGCGGACGGCGCGGACGGCGCCCCCATCGTGTGCAGCCCGAACCACGACGGCGTCATCGAGCGCGCCGAGGTGCCCCTCGCCGCCGGCCTGCACGCCACCTTCCGCGTCGCCGCCGGCGTCGACGTCAACACTGCCGGGACGGCGATCACCGGCGGCCGCCGCTGGGAGCTCGGCGGCGCCCTCACCGGCGACCACGCGGTCCTCCTCGAGCTGCGGCCGCTGACGGGTCTCTGGTTCGCGGACACGGCGGCCTTCGCGGGCGCGACCTACGTGGCGCGCATGTCGGACACCAACGATCTCCTCGGCGTCTTCAAGATCACGCCGGACGCGCTCCTCATGCTCGGCGTCGCCTCGCCGGCCTCCAGCTTGACCGAGACGCTGCTCGCCTACGATCCGCCGGTCACGGTGCTGCAGTTCCCGCTGCAGGTCGGCGCCACCTGGTCGACGGACAGCACCGTCACGGGCCACGCCGCCGGCGTCTACGGCCTCTACTACTTCGAGCGCTACGCGTCCCAGGTCGACACGGCCGGCGAGCTCGTCGCGCCCTACGGCACCTTCGACGTCCTGCGCGCCGCCACGCTGATGACCCGCACCATGGGCCTCCTCGTCACGACCTCCCGCAGCTTCGCCTTCGTGTCCGAGTGCTTCGGCACGGTCGGCACCATCCGCTCCGACGACAACGAGAGCGCGGCCGAGTTCACCCACGCCGCCGAGGTGTGGAGGATGGCGCCGTGAAGCGTGGCACCCTCCTCGGGCTCGCGGCCCTCGGCGCGATGTGCGTCGGCGCAGCGCTCATGCTGGGCGGCTGCCTCGCGTTCCACGCGGGGCCCATGGCGGGCGAGCCGGCGAAGGCGACCTTCGCGCAGGTCGCGGGCACGCGCGTCCGCTACACCGACACGGGCGCGGGGCCCGCGGTCGTGCTCATCCACGGCTTCGCCTCGTCGCTCGAGACCTGGGACGCGCTCGTCCCCGAGCTCAAGAAGACCCACCGCGTGATCGCGCTCGACCTCAAGGGCTTCGGCTGGACCGACCGCCCCGCGGGCGACTACTCGCCGCCGGCGCAGGCCGACATGGTGCTCGCGCTCCTCGAGGCGCGCGGCGTGGGCCGCTTCGCCGTGGTCGGGCACTCGTTCGGCGCCTCGGTGGCGCTGCAGATCGCGCTCAAGGTCCCGCAGCGCGTCACCCGCGTCGCGCTCTACGACGCCTGGGTGTACGACGAGCAGCTCCCCACCTTCTTCCTGTGGGCCCGCGCCCGCGGGATCGGCGAGGCGCTCTTCGGCCTCTTCTACGACGAGCGGCCCGAGGACAAGATCGCGAACGCCTTCTACGACCCGAGCATCATCCCCGAGAAGCTCATCGAGGACCTCGAGGTCGCCTTCGCCCGCCCCGGCACCAAGGCCGCCGCCCTCGCCGCGGTGCGGTCCATGCGCTACCACGAGTGGCAGGCCCGCTACCGCGAGGTCGACCAGCCGGTGCTGCTGCTGTGGGGCCGCGAGGACCACGTGACGCCGGTCGGCATCGGCGAGCGGCTCGTGAAGGAGCTGCGGCAGGCGCGCCTGGTCGTCTACCCCCGCTGCGGTCACCTGCCGATGATCGAGGCCATGTACGCCTCGAACGCCGAGATCCTCAGGTTCCTGCGCGAGGACCGGCCATGACGCGGGTAGGAATTGAACAGGGAGGCGGGGAGACGGGGAGGAATGCTTGGGTTTCGTCCTGCCGACGCGCGCCTCAGGCGCCCACGCGGGCGTCGGCACGGCCCAAAACCAAGAAACTCCCCGTCTCCCCGTC
>DASXVK010000103.1:0-5299 GCA_036504295.1 Polyangia bacterium | reverse complement strand
GTGAAGGCCGGCCGGTTCCGCGAGGACCTCCTCTTCCGCCTCAACGTCATCGAGGTGCGCGTGCCGCCGCTGCGCGACCGGCGCGAGGACATCCTGCCGCTGGCGCGCCGCTTCCTGGGGTTCTTCGCCCGGGCGGCCGCGCGGCCGACGCCGGAGCTGTCGCCCGTGGTGGAGAACGCGCTCTGCGTGCACCCGTGGCCCGGCAACGTCCGCGAGCTGCGCAACGCGATGGAGCGGGCCGTGATCCTGTGGCCGGCCCGGGTCCTCGGGCCCGAGGCGCTGCCCGACCGCATCGTCGCGCACGCCGCGAACCTGCCGTGGCTCGGCGGCGAGTTCACCCTCGAGCAGATCGAGCGCGAGCACATCGAGCGCGTCCTGCGGCGGGCCCCGACGCTCGAGGACGCCGCGCACATCCTCGGCATCGACTCGTCGACGCTCTGGCGCAAGCGCCGGAAGTACGAGGGCTGAAGGACTAAGCCGCCGCGGGCGGCGCAGCGGCCGTGGTCGGGGCGGCGGGGACCGTGAACCAGAAGCGGGCGCCCTCCCCCGGCGCGCTCGTGAGGCCGATCCGGCCGCCGTGCGCCTCCACGATCTCCCGCGCGACGGAGAGGCCGAGCCCCGTGCCGCCGGGCGACCCGGGGACCCGGAAGAACCGCTCGAAGACGCGCTCGCGGTACTCGGGAGGGATGCCGGGGCCGGTGTCGGCGACCTCGAACCGCGCCTCGGTCCCATCCACCCCCGCCGCGACGGTGATCGTGCCCCCGGCGGGGGTGTGGCGCAGCGCGTTCGACAGCAGGTTCGCGAAGACGATCTGCAGTCGCTCGGCGTCGGCGAAGACCTCACCCGCGTCGGGCGAGACGTCGGTCTGGAGCTCCACCCGGTGCTGGCGTGCCGCCGCGAGCTGAGCCTCGATCGCGGCCTCCACGACCGCGGCCACCGCCAGGGAACGGCGCTCGAGCACGACCTTGCCCTCCTGGAGGCGCGCGAGATCGAGGAGGTCGTTGACGATGCCCTGCAGGCGCTCGCAGTCCTGCCGGGCGGCGTGCAGCAGGTCCGCCTGGCGTTCGGTGATGGGGCCCGCCGCCTCCTCGAGGCAGAGGTGAATGGCCATGTGCAGCGAGGTGAGCGGGGTGCGGAACTCGTGCGCCACGGTCGCGACGAGGTCGTTCTTGAGCTCGTCGAAGCGGCGGGGACGGGTGACGTCCTGCAGCATGACGGTCGCGCCGGCGACGGCGCCCGCCTCGGAGTAGAGCGGCGTCGCCCGCGGCAGCAGGTACCGATCCCCCTCCGGCGACGCCACCCTCACCGCCTCCTCGAAGCCCTTGGGCACGTACGGGCCGCGGCCCGCGAGGACGTGATCGCGCACCCGCTCGACGGCCGCGCGCACCGCGGGCGCGGCCATCGAGAGCGGGCTCTGGCCGGCCGGCACGCGGCCGAGGTCGAGCAGCGCCTCGGCGCCCTGGTTCACGCTGATGATGCCGCCCTCGAGCTGGAAGACGATGACGGGGTCGGGGATGCTGTCGATGGCCGCCTGCGACGCCTGCTGCGCCTGCAGCAGCTCGCCGAGGGAGCTCCGGCGGTACTGCGCGAGGTGCTCGGCCATCACGTTGAACTCGCGCGCCACCTTGGCCAGCTCGTCCTGCCCGACCACGGCGGCGCGAATCTCCATGTCGCCCTCGCCGATGCGGTGCACGGCCAGGCTCAGGCTCTCGAGCGGGCGCAGCAGCCGCCGCGTCAGCCAGGCCGACGCGATGAGACCGACGAGCAGCGCCGCGAGCGCGATCCCGGTCACGAGGTTGTTCATGCGCTGGGCCGACCGCTGGGCGGCGTCGCTCTTGCGCACCATCGCGTCCTGGTTGATGGCCAGGATGTCGTCGGCGGCCTTCTTCACCACCCGGAATCGGGGCTCGAGCTCGCCGAAGTAGGTATGGGTCAGCTCGTCGCGGCTGGTCAGCATCTCCAGGCGCGTCAGGGAGCCCGTGGTCGCCCTCCACGCCGCATTGAGCCGGGCGACCGCCTCGTGCTCCCCCTGCTCGGTGATGTTCTGCTCCTCGACCGCGAGCTCGGCGGCGAACGCGGCGCGGTTCTCCTGGATCTGCGCGAGCCCCTTCTCCCGCTGGCCCGCGACGAGGAAGAGCGCGCCGCTGTCGATGCGCTCGATGGACTCCTTCATCCGCTGGGCGGCGAGGACGCTGCGGTAGTTCTCGCTGAGGATGCGCTGCGAGTGCGCGCCGAGCGACGACACGGTGAGCAGGGCGACGCCGGCGACGGTCGCGAGGGCCGCGCCCAGCGGGAGCTGCGCGAGCAGCAGCTTCGACCGCAGCCTCACGGTCCGTCTCCGCCGTCGCGCTCGGCCAGCGCGACGATGTGCACGTCGAAGTCGGCGCCCCGCTCGACCAGGCGCTGGACGATGTCCCGCCCGAGGAGGCGCCTCCACCACGCCTGGTGCGACCGGCCGACGATCAGGTGACCGACGTGGTGCGAGCGGGCGAACGCGACCAGCACCTCGACGGGGTCGCGGCCCTTGAGCCGGACCACCTCGGCGCCGAGCTCGCGCGCCATCTCGATGGTGTCGTGGAGGTGGCGCTGGGCCGTCGCGTCGATGCGGTCCGGGGCCTCGGCCGGGGTCTCCACGTACGCCATGTACCAGTCGGTGTTGAGCCGGCCGGCCATGCGCGACCCGCGCCGCAGCAGGACCGCCGCGCGCGGCGAGAACGAGGCGATGCACACCATGACCTTGCCGCCGGCCGGGTGCTGCGCGCCGCCGGGCCCCGGGGCCGCCGGCACGGCGCGCTCGAGGCTCTCGGCGACCTCCCGGAGCACGAGCTCGCGCAGCGCGGTGAGGTTCTCCTCGCGGAAGAAGTGCTCGAGCGCCCAGGGCACCTTGTCCGGCGTGTAGATCTTGCCCGCGCGCAGCCGCTCGAGGAGGTCCTCGACCGAGAGGTCGAGCGTCACGATCTGGTCGGCCTGCTTGAGGAACGTGTCGGGCACCGTCTCGCGCACCGTGACCCCGGTCGTCCGCTCGACCAGGTCGTTGAGCGACTCGAGGTGCTGGACGTTGAACGCGGCGATCACGTTGATGCCCGCGCCCAGCAGCTCCAGCACGTCCCGGTAGCGCTTGCGATTCGGCAGGCCCGGCGCGTTCGTATGCGCGATCTCGTCGACCAGGGCCACCTGGGGGTGGCGCGCGATCACCGCCCGCGGGTCCATCTCCTGGATGACGACGCCGCGGTATTCGATCGACGTGAGCGGCACCTGCTCGAGCTCGCCGATGAGCGCCGCGGTCTCGGCCCGGCCGTGCGGCTCGACGAAGCCGATGACGACGTCGACGCCGCGCTGGCGCAGCCCGTGAGCCTCCTCGAGCATGCGGTAGGTCTTGCCGACGCCCGCGGCGAAGCCGAGGTAGAGCTTCAGCCGGCCGCGCTTGGAGCGCTCCACCAGCTCGAGGAAGTCCTCGGGGCGTCGCCGCTCCGCGCTCATGCCGACCGGTCCCTCCCGCGCGCCGCCGTGCTGCGGCGGCACCAAGTCTACTCCCGGACCAGAGCGCCCACGAGTCCGCGGCATCCCGGCCACCTCAGCGCGACGGCCGGCCGGGCCCGTACGCGAGCGGCTGCCCGAACTGCCGGTCGAGCGCCAGGTTCAGGAGCAGCACGTTGACCCGCGGCTCGCCGAGGAACCCGAGGTCTCGCCCCTCGACGTACTCGCCGACCACGGCCGTCACGCGCGCGACGTCCACGTCGCGGGCGCGCGCGATCCGCGGCACCTGCCACAGCACCGCCGCCGGCGAGAGGTGCGGGTCGAGCCCGCTGCCCGACGTGGTCACGAGCTCGACCGGCACCGGCCCGGGCGCCTGCGGGTTCTCGGTCTGCAGGCGCGTGACCTCGGCGGCCACGCGGCCGCGCAGCTTCTTCGAGGTCGGCCCGAGGTTCGAGCCGCCGGACGAGGTCGCGTCGTACCCCTTGTCGCCCGCGGCCGAGGGACGGGGCTGGACGTAGGCCGGGCCGGCGAAGGCCTGGGCCAGGAGCTCGGAGCCGACCACCGCGCCCCGGGCGTCGGTGACGAGGCTGCCGTTCGCGCGGCCGCGGAAGAGCACCTGCGCGATCCCGGTCACGGCGAGCGGGTAGATGAGGCCGGTCAGGACCAGCGTCACCGCCGTGGCGCGGAGCGCGATGACGGTGGCGCGCCAGAGGGCGCTCGGCCGCGCGGCGGCGGTCTCGGTGCGATCGGCGCCCCCCATCATGGCGTGAACATCGACGTGCGACATGGCGTCTCCTCAGACGAGCCGCAGGGCGGCGAGCATGAGATCGATGAGCTTGATCCCGAGGAAGGGCGCGAGGATCCCGCCCACACCGTAGATGAGCAGCGATCGCTTGAGCAGCGCCGCGGCCCCGAGCGGCCGGTAGCGCACGCCCCGCAGCGCCAGCGGGATCAGCAGGATGATGATGATCGCGTTGAAGATGACGGCCGAGAGGATCGCGCTCTGCGGCGACGCCAGGCGCATGAGGTTGAGCGGCGCGATCGCCGGGAAGACGCCGACGAAGATCGCCGGCAGGATGGCGAAGTACTTGGCGACGTCGTTCGCGATGGAGAACGTGGTCAGGGTGCCGCGGGTCATGAGGAGCTGCTTGCCGACCTCGACCACCTCGAGCAGCTTGGTCGGATTGGAGTCGAGGTCGACCATGTTGCCGGCCTCCTTCGCGGCCTGGGTGCCGGTGTTCATGGCGACCCCGACGTCCGCCTGGGCGAGGGCCGGCGCGTCGTTCGTGCCGTCGCCGGTCATGGCGACGAGCTTGCCCTTCGCCTGCTCCTCCCGGATGTAGGCCATCTTCTTCTCGGGCGTGGCCTCGGCGATGAAATCGTCGACGCCCGCCTCCCTGGCGATGGCGGCCGCGGTGCGCGGGTTGTCGCCGGTGATCATCACGGTGCGGATGCCCATGGCCCGGAAGCGCGCGAAGCGCTCGGCGATGCCCTCCTTGACCACGTCCTTGAGGTGGATGAGCCCGAGCACGCGCTTGCCGTCCGCGACCGCGAGCGGGGTGCCGCCCAGGTCGCTGATCTCGTGCGCTCGGGCCATGAGCTCGGGCGGCGGGACCCAGCCCAGCGCGCGGACGTGGTCGGCGACCGCGTCGACCGCGCCCTTGCGGATCTGCCGGCCGTCGAGGTCGCAGCCGCTCATGCGGGTCTGCGCGGTGAAGGGCACGAACTTCGCGCCGATGCCGACGATGTTGCGCGCCAGCAGGTGGAACCTCTCCTTGCACAGGACGACGACGGAGCGCCCCTCGGGCGTCTCGTCGGCGAG
>DASXVK010000102.1:0-2155 GCA_036504295.1 Polyangia bacterium | reverse complement strand
GTCGTGCCGTGCCCTGCTCCTCGTCGCGCTCCTTCTCGCCGCGTGCCAGCCATCGCGCGAGGCGCCCGACCCCGGCGCCGCCGCCGTGGCGCCGCCCGTCGCGCCGGCGCCTCGCGCGGAGGTCCCCGACGATGCCGGCGTCATCCGCGCGCGCATCAAGAGCACCGAGGTCGTGACGATCGACCCGACCCCCGAGGTGCGCGAGGCCATGAAGAAGCTCGACGCCGCCCGCGCCGCGCGGGACCGGCTCGAGGCGAAGGCGCCCGCGCCGAACGAGGCCGCCTTCGCGGCCAAGGTCGCCGCCTGCCGCACGGCGCTGCCCACCGGGCGCGTCGCGGCGCTGCCGCTCCCAAGGAGCCTGCCGGAGCCGCCGCCGGCCGCGGCGCTCTGCCAGGCGCGTCGCTATGGCACCAAGGCCCCCGTCGTCTGGTACGAGTATGCGACCACCGCCTCGGTCGGCGAGACCATCGCGGTCTACGAGGCGGCCCTGCTCAAGCGCTCGCACACCGTGACGAGGATCGGCCGGGACGAGGGCGGGCCCGGGCTCCAGTTCGGCGACATCGTGAACGGCGGCGGGCTCCTCTTCGCGAGCCCCGGCAGCTACTCGATCCGCTGGGAGCCGCGGTCGCGCTGAGCGGACGTCGGCCCCCCTACTTCACGAACGCGTACCCCGCCACGGCCACCGCGAAGGCCCACAGGCCCAGCGTGAATACGAGGCCGTTCGGCCAGCGGCGCGCCGGCACGCGCGCGGCCAGCGCGTCCCAGGCGGGCTCGCTGCCGGCCAGCGCGCGGCGCGGGACGAAGATGACCTGACCCTGGAGGGTGAGCAGCACGCCCTTCGCGCCGCGACGGACGTGCGTCAGGTCCGCCAGCGGGCACTCGCTGGCGTGGCCGCTCGCCGTCTCGAGGCGCACGCGGTCGCCGTCGAGGATGAGCCGCATCATCCGTTGCTCCTCCGGGACGCGCGCGGACCGGCGCAGCTCGGTGCCGCGGCGCGCGAGCGCGATGATGAGCCACGCGACCGCGATGACGGCGCCCGCGCCGAGCGCGAAGGGGGCGCCGACCCTGACGTCGGCCGCCCCGACGCCGGCGAAGGCGATGAAGACCGCGACCGGCCACCGGAGCAGCCCGAGCGCGGCGCCCGGCAGCGCGTTCGTCGCCGCGTGCAGGTCCGCCTCCTCGACGATCCACACCGCCTGGAGCCCGGGTCCTGGCACGGTGACGATGCTACCGCAGGGCCGCGGCGCTTGTCACGCGAGGGCGAGGCGCAGCGGCCTCGTTCCACACCTGTCTGAGCGCCGTGGGTGGGCCGCGCCGCGCCAAGCCGAGCTGCGCGGCCTGGCGATGGGCTGCACCCGGGCGCGTGGCGAGCCTACCGGTGCAACCACGGACGGCGCCGCGTCCACCGCATCCCAAACACAGTAGCCAAATTCAAGTTACCGGAGCGGCCGGTCGAGCGCGCGGGGCAGGTGCGCAGCCCCAGCCGCGCGTGCCCCGGCGCCCTCACCACCGCGCGTTGTGCAGCGTCACGCGCAGGCGCACGAGCGCGATGGCGTCGCTGCCGCCGGTCGGCTCCAGCCGCACGGCCTCGATGCCGCCGCCGGCACCGGCGATGAGGCAGGTGCCGAGATCCACGTCGACGAGGTCCATGGTCCAGTCCTGGTCCATCTGGCCCGAGCCGCCGCAGCCGTTGAGCGGGTTCCACGCGTCGAAGGTGACCCACGAGCTCGTGGCGTAGCTGCGGCCCTCGAGGTGGACGGTGGCGGACTGGTAGCTGATGAGCTCCTCGAGACCGAGCATGAGCTGCAGGCTGCCCGAGGGCCCGATGATCGCCGCGCGGCCGATGGGGTCGTTCGAGATCGTGATGTTGTTCCAGCGGTCCCACACCTCGGGCCAGGTGGAGCCGGAGGTGGCCCACTGCGCCGCGCCCCAACCGGGCGTCGGCGAGAAGCTCCACGCCGGCGACTGCGCGGTGTAGGCGGAGCCGTAGTCGATCTGCAACCAGAGGTCGCCGGTGCCGGGGGGCGGCGCGTCGGCCGGCGCGGCGTCGGCGGGCGGGGCGCTGTCGGCCTGCGGGGCGGCGTCGGCGGGCGGGGCGGCGTCGCTGGGTGGGGCGTCGGCCGGCGCGGCGTCGGCGCCGCCGGCGTCAGCGGCC
>DASXVK010000101.1:0-3198 GCA_036504295.1 Polyangia bacterium | reverse complement strand
CCCGAGCGACAACCTCGGCGCGGTGCTCGCCGCCGCCGAGCTCGCCGACCGCACGGGCGCCGAGCTGCTGGTCGCGCTCGCCGTCGCGTATCAGGTGCAGTGCCGGCTCAGCGACGAGGCCCCGGTCCGCGACCGCGGCTTCGACCACACGACCCAGGGCGCCTTCGCGGCCACGGCCGGCGTCGCCCGGGCGCTCGGGCTCGACGCCGCGCGCACCGCCCACGCGCTCGCCATCGCCGGCACCACCGCCGCCGCGCTGCGGGTGACGCGCACCGGCGCGCTGTCGCACTGGAAGGGCCTCGCCGCCCCGCACGCCGGCTTCTGCGCCGTGCACGCGGCGCTGCTGGCCCGCGCCGGCGTCACCGGGCCCGCCGCGGTGCTCGAGGGCGCGAAGGGCTTCATGGAGGTGGTCTCCGGGCCGTTTCACATCGACTGGGAGCGCGAGGATCTCGCGCGCGTCACGCGGACCGACCTGAAGCGCTACAACGCCGAGATCCACGCCCAGTCGGCGCTCGAGGCGGTCCTCGAGCTGCGGGCGGCCGCGCGCCTCACGGCGGACGCGGTGGCGCGGGTCGAGCTGGAGACGTTCCAGGTCGCCTACGACATCATCGGCGGCGGCGCGGAGGGCCCGAAGACGGCCATCGCCACCAAGGAGGAGGCGGACCACAGCCTGCCGTACCTGCTCGCGGTGGCGCTGCTCGACGGCGAGGTCGGCCCCGCGCAGTACGCGCCCGCGCGGATCGTCCGGCCCGACGTGCAGGCGCTGCTCCAGCGGGTCTTCGTGCGGCCCGCGGCCGACCTCACCCGCCGCTTCCCGGCCGAGACGCCGGGCCGGGTGCGCGTGGTCCTGCGCGATGGCCGGGAGCTGCGGGCCGAGCGGCGCGACTGGGCGGGGTGCCACGGCCGCCCGCTCCCGTGGGACGCGGTGCGCGGCAAGCTCGACGGGCTCGCGGCGCGGGTCACCACCGCGGCGCAGCGCGACGGGCTCGCGGCGGCGGTCGCACGCCTCGAGGAGCTCAGGGTCCGCGACCTCACGGCGCTCCTGCGCGCGGTCCGCGGTCCCGCAGAGGAGTGAGGAGGAGACATGGCGACCAACCGGGACGACGACAGGGGGTTCGGCTTCCTCAAGACCAACCCGCGCGGCGACAAGCCGCGGCGCACCGGCGTGACCGAGATCCGCGGCCCCTACTACTCGGTCATGGGCCAGCGCGCCCTCGGCGACGTGCTCGAGACGATGGGCGCCTACGTCGACTCGCTCAAGTTCGCGGGCGGCTCGTTCGTGCTCATGCCCCGGCGCGTCGTGCGCGAGCTCAACGACCTCGCCCACGCGCACCAGGTGCAGGTCTCGACCGGCGGCTTCATCGAGTACGTGCTCACGCAGGGGCCGGCCGCGGTGAACCGCTACGTCGACGAGTGCCGGGAGCTCGGCTTCGACATCATCGAGATCTCGGCCGGCTTCATCACCATCCCGACCGACGACTGGCTGCGCCTCATCGAGCGGGTCCAGCAGGCCGGCCTCAAGCCCAAGCCCGAGATCGGCGTGCAGTTCGGCGCGGGCGGCGCGACCACGGCCGGCGAGCTGCGCGCCGAGGGGGTGCAGGATCCCGAGTGGGCCATCGCCCGCGCGCGCCGCTTCCTCGAGGCCGGCGCGCCGATGCTGATGATCGAGTCCGAGGGCATCACCGAGAACGTCGAGCCGTGGCGCACGCAGATCCCGGCGCGCTTCATCAACAGCCTCGGGCTCGAGCGGCTCATGTTCGAGGCGGCGGACCCGGAGGTCTTCGCCTGGTACGTCAAGAACTACGGCCCCGAGGTCAACCTGTTCGTCGACCACAGCCAGATCGTGCAGCTCGAGTGCCTGCGCCAGGGCATCTGGGGGACGAAGAGCCTCTGGGGCCGGGTGCAGAGCTACAAGGAGTAGCGGCCGTCAGTCGGTCACCGTCAGTCGGCCACCTGGGGCCGCGGCCCGTCGAACGAGAGCATCACGTCGTCGGGGTAGCACCACCCCCAGGTCTCGCCCGCCTCGAGGGAGCGGACGATCGGGTGCTCCGTCTTGTGGAAGTGCTTGGTCGCGTGCCGGTTCTTGGAGCTGTCGCAGCAGCCGACGTGCCCACAGGTCATGCACTCCCGCAGGTGCACCCAGCGGTCGCCCATGGCGAGGCACTCCTCGCAGCCGTTGGCCCGCGGCGGCACGTCGCGGACCTCGCCCAGATGTGTACAAGCCTGGCTCATGACGGTCGGATGTCGCCGGCGCGGGCGCGGCGTCGCCGCGATGAGGCGAGGCAGCCGACCCGGCGTCACCGCCATCGGATGGGTATGATGACGATCAAGGATCAATGGCCGCCGCTCCCGCTGGCGTCGTGGCGGGACACGCAGGCGACCCTCCACCGCTGCACCCAGATCCCCGGCAAGATCGCGCTCGCGCTGCGGCCGCGGGTGAACCACTTCTGGAACGTCGCCCTGCAGCTCACGCCCCGCGGCTTGACGACCGGGCCGCTCCCCCTCGCTGAGCGGACCTTCGGCATCGACTTCGACTTCGTCGATCACGGCGTGGTGGTCCGCACGAGCGACGGGGCCACGCGCGCGCTGGTGCTCGAGCCGCGTCCGGTCGCGGACTTCTACCGCGACCTCCAGGCGGCGCTCGCCGGCCTCGGCATCCGGGTCCCCATCCACGATCACCCGGTCGAGATCCTGAGCGAGGTGATCCCGCTGCACGAGGACCGGCTGCACGCGGCCTACGACCAGGACGCGGTCGCGCGCTGGTGGCGGATCGTCGCGCAGAGCGCCGTCGTCCTCGAGGAGTTCCGGGCGCGCTTCGTCGGCAAGTGCAGCCCCGTCCACTTCTTCTGGGGGAGCTTCGACCTCGCGGTGAGCCGCTACTCGGGGCGGCGCGCGCCGGCCCGGCCGGGCGCTGACCCGGTCACGCGCGAGGCCTACTCGCACGAGACGAGCAGCGTCGGCTTCTGGCCCGGCGACGAGCGCTACCCCGACCCCGCGTACTACGCCTACTTCGCGCCCGTGCCGGCGGGCTACGAGCACGCGGCGGTGCGGCCGGCGGCCGCGTTCTGGCACCCGGAGATGCGCGAGCTCATCCTGCCGTACGACGCCGTGCGCACGGCCGCGTCGCCGCGGGAGGCGCTGCTCGAGTTCACCCAGAGCACCTACGACGCGGGCGCGGAGCTCGCGCGGTGGAACCGC
>DASXVK010000100.1:0-6015 GCA_036504295.1 Polyangia bacterium | reverse complement strand
TAGAAGACGAGGGCCGCCTTCTTCGGGCTCGGCTCGTAGTGCGACAGCCAGGCGATCGGGAAGTTGTCCGTCGCGTCCTTGTGGCAGCGGCGGCAGGTCTTCCCCAGGTTCGACCGCATCACGCTCGAGCTCGGGTCCTGGTGGCGGCGGATGTCGTGCACGCCGTGGCAGTCGGTGCACACGGCCTGCCACGCGCCGACGTCGCCCTTGCCCTCCTTCTTGCGGAAGCTGGCGGTGACGCCGTGGAAGTCCTTGAGGTACGTCTTGAGCACGGCGGTCGAGATGTTGTACTTCGCCATCCGCTTCTCGTCGGCGTGGCAGGAGCCGCACATCTGCGGCTCGCCGAGGCGGAAGGCCGCCGTGCGCGGGTCCACGACGTCGTGGGCGCGGTGGCAGTCGGTGCACGCCGGGACGTCGGGGTTGTTCTCGCGCAGCGCCGCGCCGTGGACGCTCTGCGAGTAGGCCTTGTTGATCTGGCCGTGGCACGTCGCGCAGCCGGTGGAGATCGCCGAGCGCGGCTTGTCCGGCTTCTTCACGTCGTGGGCGCCGTGGCAGTCGGTGCAGACCGGCGCTTTCTGGTTCCCGCCCAGCATCTGCTTGAAGTGCACGCTGTCGACGGTGCGGGTGTAGTTGGCGAAGTGGCAGCGCTTGCACACCTCGTAGCGCGCGATGGCGTAGGCGCGGCGGGTCTTGTACTTGCGCTCGGGGTGCGGGTAGCTGTTGCCGACGTCCTTGTGGCAGTCGACGCACTCGACCTTCTTGGCGTGCACCGAGCCCATGAGCTTCTTGGCGTCGACGCCGACCGAGAGCGTGCTGCCGTCCTCGAACTTGATCGTGTCCTTCGAGCCGTCGTGGCAGCCGAGGCACTCCTCGTCGGTGCTCGGCGCGGCGGCCTTCTGCGAGGCGGCGGCCCCCTGGGAGGCCGGGGCCGCCTGGGATCCCGGGGCGGGCTGCGAGCCCGGCGCCGCGAGCGCGGCGGCCGGACCCAGCAGCGTCATCAGCAGTATGACCAGTCTTCGCACGTGGCACTCACCGGCAGTCAGGTTTGGTTCAGCGACGTCGAAGCCGGAGCCTACTGCTGCTCTCCGTCCACACCCTCGCCGCGTCGCGCGGCGATCTCCCGCTCCAGCTCGGCCAGGCGGTCGGTCGGCTCGGCGCCGGCCTCCACCTCGGTCTGCGCTCCATCCTGACCGATCTTCCAGCGGCGCGCCAGAGTTGCCTCGCCCGGGGCGAAGTTGCTGACCGCCAGCGGGGAGACCGCCCCGAAGGCGCGGCGCGCGACCTTGACCATCGCGAGGGCGGCGTAGTACGCGAGGCCGACGAATGCGAGGGCCGGGAGGAAGAAGACGAAGCTAACGCCCAGGATCGGCGCCACCATGAGCATGGCCATCCAGGGGACCCGGATGTAGCGGGTACCGGGCTCGCCGGGCAGCGCGCCGCCTTCCTTACCGATGGTCAGAAACTCGAATGCGCGCGGGTTGACGTAGTAGCCCTTGGTGACCTGCTCGCCTGCACTGAAACGCCGCATCTGACTCCTCCTGAAGGGGGCGCTGCTCGAGAGCGCCGTGTTCTTCTGCTCTCAGGATTCGTCAGAACGGGTCCTTCTTGAATAAGGCGAGGACCCTAGGTTGCGGGTGTTTGTGACGGATGCGGTAGGCTTTGTGATCCTACTGCCGTAGTCTCTCGGTCAGCACCCCTGCGCGCGCCCTCCGCGCCCCCCGCGGAACATATTGCCGCTGCCCGGGGTTGCCAGTATAAACTCGGCTCGCCCATGAGCATCGACGTCGCCCACGCCGATCACCGTCCCGGTCACCTCCGCGCCGCGATCGAGGCGTTCCTGCTCTGCCTCTGCGCGGCCGGCATCGGCCTCGCGCTGAACGCCACGCGACGCGCGCCCCTCAGCGTCGGCGGGCCCGTGCCGCAGTCGGCCGAGTCGTGCGTGGCGCCGGCGACCGAGGACGTGCGCCCCGTGCCCTTCATCGAGCCGCGGCTGGCCGCCAAGCGCCACGGCGGGGCCGGCGTCGTCTTCATCGATGCGCGGCCGCGCGCCGACTGGACCCTCGGCCACATCGCCGGCGCGCTCAACGTGCCCGCCGACGAGGCGCAGATCGAGCCGGCGCGGCTCACCGCGATCCGCGCCGCGCAGCTGGTCGTCACGTACTGCGACCGGCCTCAGTGCGGCCTCTCGACGCGGCTCGGCCAGCGCCTGCGCAGCCTCGGCGTCGCCGACGTCCGCGTGCTCGCCGACGGCTGGCACGCCTGGTTCGCGGCCGGTTACCCGGCGCAGTCCGGAGACTTCTGATGTCACACCCGCGCCGCCTCCTCGACGACCAGCGCGTGGCGACCGCGGCGCGCGTGCTCATGGGCGCGCTCTTCGTCTACGCCTCGCTGACGAAGCTCGACCCGTCCAAGTTCGCGCAAGAGGTCGCCAACTACCGGCTCCTGCCGGCCGGGTTGATCAACCTCGTCGCCATCAC
The DNA here is from genome assembly GCA_036504295.1 of Polyangia bacterium. GTDB lineage: Bacteria > Myxococcota_A > Polyangia > JACRCY01 > JACRCY01 > DASXVK01. The sequence continues at coordinate 3,538 of DASXVK010000100.1, read as the reverse complement.
GCTGCCGCTCGTCGAGCTCGTCGCCGGTGCCCTGCTCATCGCCGGGCTGCGCATCCGGGCGTCGGCGCTCACGATCATCGGCTGCCTCTGCGGCTTCATCTTCGCCATGTCGTACGCCTGGGCCAAGGGCATCGACATCGAGTGCGGCTGCTTCGGCAAGGGGACGCGCATCGGCGTCCGCGCCGTCAGCGAGGACGTGGGCATGCTGGCCCTGGCGCTCGAGGCCTACTTCTTCGACCGCGGCCGCTACGCCCTGGATCGCCTGCTGCCCGCCCCCCGCGCGTCCGCGTCGCCGGAGTAGGATCAACAGGGAGGCGGGGAGGCGGGGAGAACTGCTTGGGTTTGGTTGTGCCCACGCGGGCATCTGGCGCCTGACGCGCGCGCTGGCATGACCCAACCCAATCCGACTCCCCGACTCCCCGACTCCCTGTTCATCCGTCCTACGGCCCGGGCTCGACGCGGGCCTCGAGGAGAGCGCGCCAGGCCGGGGCGCCGGCGTCGTGGTCGAGGCCGCCGCCGCCGGCCGCGGCGAGGCTGAGGCCGCGCCAGACGCGCACGCACACGCCGGCGCGGGCCTCGACCGGCGCGGGGCGGCCGGCGCCGGCGGCCTCGCCGTCGAGCGCGACGAGCACCTCGACGCGGTGGTCGAAGCGGCGCCAGGGGATCTCCCAGGCGACGGCGGCGCCAAAGGCGGCGCCCGCCGGGCCCTCCCGCGCGCCGTAGAGGTCCGTGCGCGGCCGCAGGCGCGCGCCGCCGTACGCGACCACGAGCCAGCCCAGCGTGCGCCAGCCGAGCGCCGCCCGCACCTCGCCCCACACGCCGCCCACGCCGGCGAACTGGTGCTCGTTGCCGGTCGGGATGCCGAGGAACGGCGCGAGCGCGATCGTGAGCCGCCCCCCGCCGACCAGGCCGCCGTGGAGCAGCAGCTTCGCGTGCACGCGCAGGTCGCCCCCGACGCCGTGCTTGAGGTGCTCATCGTCGGCCACGCCGCGGAGCCGGTCGCCCGACTGGTACACCGTGACGGGGCGGCCGATGCCGAGCTGCAGGCGATTCCAGAGGCCGACGGCGGCCACGGCCTCGACGACGAGGGCCGCGTCGACCGGCGTCGCGACGAGGTCGCCGGTGACCGTGTTGCGGACGAGGAACGGGCGGCCGAGCCCGCCCGCGCGCAGCCCGAAGTCCACCTCGAAGTGGCCGAGGATCTCGCCGCCCTCGACGCCGAGGACGGTGTCGGGGCCGGGGGGCAGGATCAAGCGGTCGGCGGGCAGGTCGGTCGCGCCCTGGGCGCGGCCGGCGGCCGGAGCGCCGCAGGTGAGCGCGACGAGCAGCGCCGCTGTCAGGGGGTGTCCCCCGCGCCGGCTCACGTCCCTGATCCGGACCGATCGTGGCGGCTGAGCGTCTGCTCGTAGATCCGGCGCGGCGCGATGTTGCGATACCGGTCGCACCGCAGGCGCACCTGGGCGAGGCGGAAGATGACCGCCTCGCGGTCGTCGCCGCGCCGGTGCGCGAGCTCGACGTGGCGCTCGATGGCGGGCACCGCCTCGCGCGGGTGGAAGAGGAACGCCCGCGTGAAGCGCACCTCGCCGCCGAGGCCGATGAGGCGCGCCTCGAAGAGGTCCCCGCGCTCGAGGCCGGGGAGGTCGCGCTCCATCAGCACCTCGAAGCGGCCCCCGCCCCACAGGTCGAAGAGGCGGAGCTGCGTGCCGGCGGTCTCGAGGACCTCCCACAGGCTCCACTGGGCGCGGCACAGCGCGCGCAGGCACTCGCGGTCGGTCTCCGGGAGCTGCTGCGCCTCCTCGACGAGGTAGCGCTCGACCGGCGGCGGGCCGCCCTCCAGGGGCCGCGTGAGGGCGTACCACTCGTGGAACGTCGCGACGCGGCCCTCGTACGCCGCCTCGTCGTCGAAGACGCGGCCGGCGCGCTCGAGCCACTCCTCGCGCGCCCGGATCGTCTCCTCGACGTGCGGGTCGCTCGCGTAGCGCGCGACCACCGCGTCGATGAGCGGGGCCACGCGGCTCTGGGGCACGCCCGCCGGGGGGCGGGTCGCGATCGGGGGCTCAGTGACCATCGACCTCGTCGTGCACCACCTGGCCGGCGCACAGGGTGAGGACCGCTCGACCGCGCAGGTCCCAGCCGAGGAAGGGCGTGTTCTTGCTCCTGGAGCGCAGCGTCGCCGGCGTCACCGTCCAGGCGCGGTCCGGATCGATGATCACGAGGTCCGCGGGGCCGCCCGGGGCGAGGCAGCCGCCCGGCAATCCCAGGACCCGCGCGGGGGCCGCCGTGAGCGCGCCGATCAGGCGCCCGAGGGTGATCACACCGGCGCCGACGAGCCGCAGGCCGAGCGGGAGCGCCGTCTCGAGCCCGACCAGGCCGGGCGCCGCGGTGACGAAGTCCGGCTTCTCCGCGGGCGAGTGCGGCGCGTGGTCGGTGGCGACGCAGTCGATCGTGCCGTCGCGCAGGCCCTCCCACAGCGCGTCGCGGTCGGCCGCGGCGCGCAGCGGCGGGTTCACCCGCGCGCTCGGGTCGCCGCCGGCCACGGCCTCGTCGGTCAGCGTCAGGTGGTGCGGCGTGACCTCGGCGGTGACGGGCAGCCCGCGACGCTTGGCGTCGCGCACGAGGCGCACGGCGGCGGCGGTCGAGAGGTGGGCCGCGTGGTAGCGGGCGCCCGTCGCCTCGACGAGCTCCAGGTCCCGCGCCACGATGACGCTCTCGGCGGCGCCGAGCTGGCCGCGGAGGCCGGCGCGGGCGGCGACGTCGCCGGCGTGCGCGACGGTGCCCCGGGCGAGATCGTGGTCCTCGCAGTGCTGGATCAGCGGCAGCCCGGCCGCGCGGGCGGCGGCGAGCGCGTCGCGCATCAGCGCCGCGTTCATCACGCACTTGCCGTCGTCGCTCACCGCGACGGCGCCGGCGGCCGCGAGCTCGCCCAGGTCGGCGAGCGCCGCGCCGAGCGAGCCGCGCGTGATCGCGCCGATCGGGTAGACGCGGGCGGAGCCCACGGCGGCGGCCCGGCCCAGGATCTGCTCCGTCACCGCGCGCCCGTCGTTGACCGGCACGGTGTTGGGCATGCAGCAGACCGCGGTGAAGCCGCCGGCGGCCGCCGCGCGCGTGCCCGTGGCGACGTCCTCCTTGTGCTCCTGCCCGGGCTCGCGCAGGTGGGTGTGGAGGTCGATGAGCCCGGGCGCCACGATGCGACCGGCCGCGGCGATCACGCGGGCGCCGGCCGGGGCCAAGAGCCCGCGCTCGACCCGGCTCACGCGGCCGTCCTCGCACAGGACGTCGAGCACCTCGTCGACGCCGCGCGCCGGGTCGATGACGCGACCGCCGGTGATCAGGATCCGCATGCCGACCTCGGATTAGGTCTTACGGCGCCGCTCAAGTCAAGCGGCCGCCGGCCGCTGGGCGCGATCGCGGGCGGTCGTTCCGACGGCTGCGGCGGCGACGAGGAAAATGCCGGGCAGGGGCACGGGCAGGGGCACGGGCACGAGCGCCGAACCTGAGAGGGGCGGCCCGGCGACGAGCGAGCGCCCTCGTGCCCGTG